>NZ_CP095043.1:2400000-2712611 GCF_022919175.1 Leucobacter rhizosphaerae
CCGCCGAGTAGCTCCTCGGGGTCTCAGCCGAGGTGGCGCTCGGGGGCTAGCCGAGCAGCAGCATGATCCCCGCGATCGCGGAGACCACGGCGATGACGAGCGCGACGCCGATGAGGATCGCGTGCACCGTGAGGAACTTGGTGGGGCGACCCTGCGCGTCGCGCGCCCGGGGGTCCTTGGCCACGCGGGTCCAGAATCGCGGCCAGACGACCACATTGTAGAGGGCGTTCAGGAGCAGCAGGATTCCGGCGAAGACGACCATGACTCCAGCTTATTCGGTCGGTTCCTGCGACGCCCGCGAGCCCACGATCCCGAACCACAGCTCACCGAGCGACGCGGCGGTGAGCATGAGCAGGATCAGCGACCACGGGATTCCGGCCTGCGCGAGCAGCCCGAGGAGCAGCGGTCCCGTCGCCGCGACCGCGTAGCCGACCCCCTGGCTGATCGCCGAGAACGATGCGGTCTGCGCGACGCTCGGCGCGGTGAAGACGATGAGCGCGATCGCGATCCCGAACGCCGCGCTCTGCGCGACGCCGAGCACCGCGACCATGACCGGCGCGAGCGCCACGGGCCCGAACGCGAGGCCCACGAGCCCGAGCGCGGAGAGCACCGCGATCCCCGCGATGAGCCTGGTGCGCAGCTGCGGCCGTGCGGCGAGGGTCGGGGCCAGGAGCGACGCGGGCAGCCCCGCGATGCTCAGCCAGGCGAGGAGCAGCCCGGCCTGGGCGGGGGCCATACCGCGGTCGACGGCGATGGTGGGCAGCCAGGCGGTCAGGGAGAAGTAGATGAGCGCCTGGCAGCCGAAGAAGCCGGTCACCGACCAGAGTCCGCGCGCGCGGAGGATCGACTCCGCCGGTGCAGCGCTTCGCTGCGGCCCCGCGGAGCGCCCGAGGCCGAGCCGGGGGGCGAAGCCGATCGCGAGCCCCAGGGCGATGAGCAGCGGGATGCCCCAGGCCGTGAGCGCCGGGGCGACCCGATCGCCGAGCAGGTGGAAGAGCGGGATCGCGGCCGCGGCCCCCGCGGCGGCGCTGACGCCGAACGAGGTCGTGTAGATCCCGGTCCAGAACCCGCCCCGGTGCGGCAGGGCGTGACGGATGATCTGGGGCGCGAGGATCCCGAGCAGGGCGATGGTGGCGCCGACGAGCACGGTTCCGGCGAACAGAGTGGGGGCCGACAGCGGCCGCAGCAGCGTCGCGAGCGCGAGGGTCGCGAGCAGTACCGTGATGGCGCGCTCCAACCCGAGTCGGGAGACGAGCAGCGGGGCGAGCGGAGACGCGAGGCCGAACAGCAGCACCGGGATCGCACTGAGCACGGCGATGCCGGAGGCCGGCAGGCGGTACGCGGCGGCGATCTCACCGAGCAGGGGTGAGATCGAGGTGATCGGGTAGCGGACGCTGAGGCCCACTGCGATCACCAGAATGCCGGCGGCGACTCCCTGTGCGCGCTCAGCCCTGCTCATCGAGCAGTCGCGTCTGCTGATCGAGCACCCCGAGCGCCGCGGCCTGCGCGGTGTCCGGATCGCCCGCCACGATCGCGCGGAACAGCTGCTCGTGCTGGTCGGCGCGATCGGGGTCGGTGCCGCTCGCGAGGCAGGAGGCGTCGGTCACCGATTCGCGCAGGGACGTGTCGAAGCTCGCGTAGATGTCGGCGAGCAGCCGGTTGCCCGAGGCGTCGGCGATCCCGAGGTGGAACGCGACGTCGGCCTCGGCGAACGCGACGGTGTCGTTCGCGGCGATGGCCTCGCTGCGTCGGCGCAGGTGCTCGGCGAGGGTGTCGATGTCGCCCTCGACCCGGCACGCGGCTGCCTCGCGCGCTGCGAGCACGTCGAGGGCTCGTCGCACGCCGATGACCTCGCGACTGTCGGCCGAGTGCAGGGCCCGGCGGAGCGCGACCTGGGTCGCGTCGGTGGCGATGAGATAGGTGCCATCGCCCTGCCGGGTCTCGAGGAGGCCGAGCTGGACCAGGGAGCGGACTCCCTCGCGAACCGAGGTGCGGCTCACGCCGAGCGCTTCGGTGAGCTCGGCTTCGGAGGGCAGACGGTCGCCGATGGACCAGTTGCCCTGGGCAATCTCGCGCTTCAGCTCGTCGACCACCGTGTCGACGAGGGAGCGGCGTTGAATATGTCGCACGTCACCATCCTTGCAGGTTCGGGTACTTGTGTGGTTATCATATGTCTGATGACTCGCCCGGGTCCAGCCCGAGTGCGACGATCCCCATCGCACCGACCGACCGAGAAAGGCTCTCCAATGACGGCGAACCCCCCTCCCTCCCACCTCTCCACCCCCGGTCTCGTCGACTCGCACATCCACCCCGACAAGACCTCCTGGGGCGGTGCCTGGATGTCCCGTCGCCCCGCGTCGACCCTCGCGGAACTCATCGAGAACGATCGGGCCTCGCAGTTCTCCTTCGACCTGAGCGTCGAGGAGCGCGCGTTCGCCCTGCTCTCGCACGCGGTCGAGAACGGCACGCTCGCCATGCGCGCGCACGTCGACGTCTCGCCCGAGATCGGTCTCGCGAACGTGGAGGGGGTGCGCGCGGCCGCCGAGCGACTCGCGCCGTTCCTCACGGTGCAGATCGTGGCATTCCCGCAGTTCGGGTTGCTCACGAACCCGGGTGCGCTCGACGCGATGGCGGCGGCGCTCGACGCCGGCGCGGATCTCGTCGGCGGGATCGACCCCGTCGGGATCGAGCACGACCTCCACGGTCACCTCGACGCGGTCTTCGGGCTCGCCGATCAGAAGGGTCGCGACCTCGACATCCACCTGCACGACGGGGGTGAGACCGGCCTGGAGGAGATCCGCGAGATCGCCGCGCGCACGATCGCGGGCGGCCGTCAGGGCCGCGTCACCATCGGCCACGCGTTCGCGCTCTGCGACACCTCGCTGCCGAGCCTCGGCCGCACCCTCGATGCGGTCGCCGAGGCTGGAATCTGGATCGCGACGTGCGCCCTCGGTCCCGATCCCGTGCCCGACATCGATCTGCTCGAGCGCCACGGGGTGCGCCTCGTCGCCGGGTCCGACGGGGTGCGCGACAGCTGGAGCCCCTTCGGCACCGCGAGCATGGTCGACCGGGCCCATCTGCTGGGCTACCGCACCGGGGCGATGACCGATGCCGATCTCGAGCGGGTCTTCCGGCTCGCGTCCACCGCCGGCGGCGAGATGCTCGGCCTCCCCGAGATCGCCGACTGGTCGGGCGCCGACAGCGGCACGCGGCTCGAGTTCGAGGCCGAACACGTCGCCCAGCTCGTGGTCGACCGACCGGCCCCCGTCCGCGTGCTGCGCGACGGCCGCGAGGTCCCGCGCGGCTGAGCCGCCACCCGGCTGACCGCCCCACCGCTTCTCAACCCACACACACTGCACGACCATACGGAACGAAGGAGTCCCCGTGTCTCAACGATCACTCACCCTGGTCGGCGTCGCCGCCGTCGCCGCGCTCACCCTGTCCGCCTGCGCGGGCGGGGGCTCGGCGTCGGGCGGCGGAGGGGGCGGCAACGCCCTCGACGTCGACCTCAGCAGCCTCGCCACCACCACCGAACCGGGCACGCAGCCCGTCGCCGAGGTGACCTGGAACCTGCCGTATGAGCCGTTGTCGCTCGACCCCATGCTCACGTTCAACTACGCGGAGAACACGGTCGACGCGAACCTGTGCGAGGGGCTCACCCGCATCACCCCCGACCTCGGCATCGAGAACGCGCTCGCGGAGTCGGTCGAGACCCCTGACGACACCACCTACGTCTACACGCTGCGCGCGGGCACGACGTTCTGGGACGGCACCCCGGTCACGGCCGACGACGTCGTCTACTCGCTCGGCCGCCAGGTCGGCGCGGAGTCCGCGACGTACTGGGCCGACTACTTCCAGAACGTGGCCTCGGTCGAGAAGACCGGCGACATGCAGGTCACGGTGAAGATGACCCAGCCCGACGCGCTCTTCGCGCAGGGCATGTCGAGCGCCGCCGGTGCGATCGTCTCGAAGGCCGCGGCGGAGGCCGCGGGCGAGCAGTTCGGCACCCCGCAGGGCGGTCTCATGTGCACCGGCCCGTTCCAGCTCGACAGCTGGGAGCCGGGCAAGGCGATCACCCTCGTGAGGAACGAGGCGTACTGGGATCAGAACCTGATCCCGAAGGTCGAGAAGCTCTCGTTCAGCTTCATCGCGGACGAGTCGACGGCGGTGAACGCGCTCCGCTCGGGCGACGTCGACGGCCAGTTCTTCTACCTGCCGCCCGCGGGCCTCAGCCAGCTGCAGAACAGCGACGCGACGATCACGTTCGGCGAGTCCTACATCTTCTGGTCGCTCCGCGCGATCCAGCCCGAGGGCACCTTCTCCAACCCGAAGGTGCGCGAGGCGCTGCTCGCCGCGATCGATCAGCAGGCGATCTCGGAGGTCGTGTTCCAGGGGGCCTCGATCCCGTCGCCGGTGCTCACCGGCCCGGCCTACTACGCCGACGACGAGGCCGGCGCGCTCTTCCAGGAGGCGTTCGACTCGTACGAGGTCAAGCCCGACATCGAGAAGGCGAAGGCGCTGCTCGCCGAGGTCGGTGACGTGTCCGAGCCGATCGTGCTCGGGGTGCAGGGGTCCTCGGCGGTGCACGAGCAGACCGCGAGCCTCATCCAGGCGGCCGGTCAGGCCATCGGGCTCACGATCGAGACCAAGGTGATCCCGGTCGAGCAGTTCGGCAACCTCTACTTCGACGAGACTGCGCGCGAGGGCCTCGACGGCTTCTTCACCACCTACTACGGCAACGTGACGGATCCGCTCGACGTCTACACGACCTTCATGCCCGACAGCTCGAACAACTTCATCGGGTACGACGGCGCCGCCCAGGAGCTCACCGAGGCGCGCCAGACGCTCGACCCGGTCGAGCGCGCGGAGTACACGATCGCCGCGCAGGAGAAGATCACGCGCGACCTGCCGTGGCTGCCGATGGGCGACCTCCCGGTGATCCTCGTGCAGAACAACGCCATCTCGGGCGCGACCGCCTCCTCCGCCTACCTCGGCTACCCGTGGGCGGCGACCATCGGGGGCGTGGAGTAGCGTGTCCATCCCCGCCTTTCTCCTGCGACGGACGGGCAGCCTGCTGCTCGTCCTCCTGGTGACCTCGTTTGTGGTCTTCGGGCTCATGTATCTCGCCCCGGGTAGTCCGCTGAGCTTCGTGCTCGGTCCCCGGGGCGGGACCCCCGAGCAGATCGCGCGGGTCACCGAGCAGTACCACCTCGACGACCCGTTCTTCGTGCGCTACTTCGCGTGGCTCGGCGACATCGTCCAGGGGCAGCTCGGCGACTCGATCGTCTACCGCCAGGGGGTCTCCGACCTCATCGGCGGCCGCATCGGCACCACCGTCGCGCTCATCGCCCTCGCGGTGATCATCATCGCGATCGTGGGTATCGGACTCGGGCTGCTCGCGTCGCTCCGGGGCGGCTGGACCGACCAGATCGTGACGACCCTCGCGACGCTCGGACTCGCGACCCCGACCTTCGTGATCGGCGTCGCGCTCATCAGCCTCTTCGCGGTGGGGCTCGGCTGGTTCCCCACGAACGGCAGTGGCGGGGGCGGGATCGACACCCTGTGGCACCTGGCCCTCCCGGCGGTCGCGCTCTCGGTCGCGAGCGCCGCGTACCTGGCTCGGATCACCCGCGCCTCGGTGCTCGAGGAGGAGGGCCGCGAGCACGTGCAGACGGCGGTCGCCCGCGGCCTGCGCTCGAGCCTCATCGTGCGCCGGCACGTGCTGCGGAACGCGCTGATCCCGATCACGACGGTCATGGGCCTCACGATCGCGACGCTCATCGCGGGCGCCGTGGTCGTGGAGAACGTGTTCGCCCTCGACGGCCTCGGGTCCCTGCTCGTGCGCGCGATCCTGCAGCGGGACTTCGCGGTCGTGCAGGCCGTGATCCTCGTGCTGGTCGTCGCGTTCGTCGTCATCAACGCGATCGTCGACTTCCTGTACACCCTCATCGATCCGCGCATTCAACTCGGGAGCACACGATGACCGCACCCACGACCGCGCCGGGCCCCACGGCCCCGCGCACGACCCAGATCGCGCTCGCCCGATCGGTGGCGCAGGATCCCGGGCGCCTCACCCTGCTCGCCCGGAAGCTCGGGGTCTCCGGCATCATCGCGGCGACGGTGCTCACGATCTTCGTGATCCTCGCCGTGTTCGCGCCGGTGATCGCGCCCTACGACCCCGACTACCCGGATCTGCTCTCGGCGCTCTCGGGCCCGAGCCCCGAGCACATCCTCGGCGCCGACGCCCTCGGCCGCGACCTGTTCTCGCGGCTCATCTACGGCGCCCGCATCACGCTGCTCGGCCCCACGCTCGTGATCCTGATCTCGACCGTCGTCGGCACCCTGCTCGCGCTCATCGCGGCGTGGAATCGCGGCGCCGTCGACACGGCGATCTCGTGGGTGCTCGACGTGCTGTTCGCGGTGCCCGGCATCGTGTTCGGCCTCATCGCGGTCGCGATCTTCGGCCCGAACCTGCTCACGGTCGTGGTCGGCCTGTCGATCGGCTACATCCCCTACGTGGCGCGGGTGGTGCGCGGCGCCGCGCTTCGCGAGCGCGGCATGCCGTACGTGCAGGCGGCGTGGCTGCAGGGCCAGTCGGGCATCGGGATCAGCCTGCGGCAGATCTTCCCAAACGTGCAGCCCATCGTGGTCGCCCAGGCGGTGTCGTCGCTCGGGTTCGCGGTGATCGACCTCGCCGCCGTCTCCTTCCTCGGGCTCGGCGTGCAGCCCCGACGGCCGACCTCGGCCTCATGGTGAAGAGCGGCTTCGACTCGGTGCTCCGCGGCCAGCCACTCGAGGCCGTGAGCGCGGGCCTCGCCATCGTGCTCATCGTGTGGAGCATCACCGTCATCGGCGACCGGCTCGCCTCGAACGCAAGGAGCATCCGATGAGCGCACCGCTGCTCGAGATCACCGACCTGCACGCGAGTCTGGTCACCCGCTACCGCCGCCTGGACCTACTGAACGGGGTGAGCCTCACCCTCGACCGCGGCGAGGCGCTGGGCCTCGTCGGCGAGTCGGGGTCGGGCAAGTCCCTGACCACCCGCGCGGTGATGCGCATGCTCGCGAAGGGCTTCCGCACCGAGGGGGACATCCGGTTCGAGGGCGAATCGGTGCTCGGCATGAGCCGGGAGCGGCTGCGCCGCTACCGCGCGACCGAGGTCGGCATGATCTTCCAGGATCCTCGCGCCCACGTGAACCCGGTGCACACGGTGGGGGACTTCCTCACCGAGGCGCTGGTGCGGGATCGCGGGCTGCCGCGCGACGAGGTCGTCCGTCGCGCCGTGCAACTGCTCGACGAGGTCGGGGTGCGGCACCCGGAGCGGCGCTTGCGGCAGTACCCGCACGAACTCTCCGGCGGGCTGCTGCAGCGGGTGATGATCGCGAGTGTGCTGCTCGCCGAACCGAAGCTGATCCTCGCCGACGAGCCGACGACGGCCCTCGACGTGACGGCGCAGTCCGACGTCATGGCGATCCTCGACGAGCAGCGCCGCGCCCGCGGTCTCTCGCTCCTCTTCATCACCCACGATCTGGAGCTCGCGAACGCGTGCTGCGACCGGCTCGCGGTGATGTACGCGGGCGAGATCGTGGAGCAGGGAGCGCACGTCTACGACGCTCCGACGCACCCCTACACGGTGGAGCTCATGGGCGCTCGCCCGAGCATCGACGAGCGGCTCGACCGCTTGCCGGTGCTCGACTACAACATCGAGATGCACGACGCACTGAAGGCGAGGGCCGCAGGATGACGCACGCAGCCGCTGGAATCGAACTCCGCACCGACGCGGCACCGCAGCCGCTCATCGGCGTGCGCGACCTGCGAAAGGTCTTCCCGGCGCCCCGCGGCGTCAAGGCCGAGGACGTGCTCGCGGTCGACGGCGTCTCCTTCGACCTGCACGCCGACGAGTGCCTCGCGATCGTGGGGGAGTCGGGATCGGGCAAGACCACCGTCGCCCGCATGATCGTCGGCCTCGAGACCGTCACGAGCGGCACGGTGACGGTGGGCGGGCAGGATCGCTCGCGGGCCGCACGGCACCTCCGTGACCGCCGCGCGCGGGCACGCGAGGTCCAGTACGTGTTCCAGGACCCGTACTCGTCGCTCAACGGGCGGCAGCGGATCGGCGACGTGATCCTGAGCAATCTGCGGCTCCACGCCGAGGACCGACCGGGCCGGGTCGAGCTGCAGCGGCGTGCGCAGGAGGTGCTCGACGCGGTCGGGCTGCCGAAGCGGTTCATCGACCGGCTGCCCCGAGAGCTGTCGGGCGGGCAGCGGCAGCGGGTCGCCATCGCGCGGGCGCTCGCCGCCGACCCGGCGGTCGTGGTGCTCGACGAGGCCGTCGCGGCGCTCGACGTGTCGATCCAGGCGCAGATCCTGAACCTGCTCGCCGACATCAAGGCCGAGCGCCGGGTGAGTTACCTGTTCATCTCCCACGACCTCGCCGTCGTCAACCAGATCTCCGACCGCATGATCGTGATGGAGAACGGGCAGGTCGTGGATCAGGGAGATACCGCGACCCTGCTCGCCCACCCGACGCATCCGTACACGCGCGCGCTGCGGGCCGCGGTGCCCGGGCCGGGGTGGAAGCCGGTGCGGCGTGAGAGACTCGCGTCGTGACGGATGCGAGTGCAGCGCTGCCGAAGGTCGGGGGAGTCGCGGCCGCGACTGGTGCCACGGCTGCGGCCGCGACAGCGGTCAGGGCCTCCCATGTGCTGGCGCATGACGCAGAGCGAGGCGGATGCGTGGAGCTTCGCGACGCGACGGTGCTTATGCGCGGCGACAGGATCGAGGGAATCGCGAGCGGCGCGGCCGGCGATCGGCTCGCGGGGCAGGCCGCGGAGGTGATCGACCTGGGCGAAAGCCTGCTCATGCCCGGGCTCATCGATCTCGAGGGGCTCACCGACATCGACCACCTGCTGCTCGATTCCTGGTGGAGCCCGGAGCACGAGGCGCGGCTCGAGTGGTCGGAGGACTACGCGCGGGCGCCGCGCGAGGTGCTCACGACGGCGGAGCGAAGCACGCTGCGCCGCTACGGGCTCGTGCAGCTGATCCTGCACGGCATCACCGCGGCGATGCCGATCTCGTCCGAGGTGCACGGCGCGTGGGCCGAGACGCACGATGACGCGCTCGACACGGCGCGCACCGCGAGCGAGCTCGGCATCCGGGTGTTCCTCGGCCCGTCCTACCGCTCGGCGGTGCACGTCACGCGGGCCGACGGCTCGGCGGGACTGCACTGGGACGAGGCGCGGGGCGACGAGGCGTTCGCGGGCGCCGTCCGGTTCCTCGACACCGCCCGGGCGCTCGACGATCCGCTCGTCACCGGCGTGCTCGTGCCGTGCCGCATCGAGACGGTGAGCGACGACCTGCTCGCGCGCACCGCCGAGGTCTCCGCCGCGCGCGACGCACTGGTGCGGGTGCACGCGACCCAGGGGCTCGCCTCGGAGCGCGACCTGCTCGTGAGGGATCGCGGCGCCACTCCGCTCGGGCTGCTCGGGCGGGTGGGCCTGCTGAACGAGCGGCTGATCCTCGCGCACGGGGTCTACCTCGACGTCCACCCCGAGGTGCACGGGGAGGATCGCGGCGATCTCGCTGCGCTCGCCGCCGCCGGAGCGACCGTGGTGCACTGCCCGCTCACGAACGCGCGCTACGCCTTTTGGTTGGAGCGGCTCTCGCAGTACCTCGATGCCGGGGTGGGGATCGCGCTCGGCACGGACTCCTTCCCGCCCGACCTCATCCGCGCGATCGACACGGGGGTGCAGCTGGCCAAGGCGCAGCAGGGCGACCTCGGCCGCGGCATGCTCGCCGAGTACGTCGAGGCTGCAACGCTCGGTGGTGCACGGGCGCTCCGTCGGCCCGACCTCGGCAGGATCGCGCCGGGCGCCGCCGCAGATCTGGTGGCCTTCTCGCTCGGCGACCTCCGCATGGGCGCGATCGACGATCCGATCCGGACCCTCGTGCTCGCCGGCACCGGGCGCGACGCGCACTTCAGCATGGTCGCGGGGCGCGTGGTGATGCGGGATGGGGCGATCCCGGGTGTCGACGTCGGGGCGCTGCGGGCCGAGGGGCAGCGCATCTTCGAGAAGCTGCGTGCCGCCTACCCCGAGCGCGATGCGCTGGCGGGCACCGCGGGTGCGAGTGGATCCGGCGGCGCTGGTCCCGTCGATGCGGGTGCCGCAGCCGACGCGCTCTTCCCGCCGGTGTTCCCGCGGGGCTGAGCCGGGCACGGCCGCATCATTCCCAGCGCAGCGCGCGCAGCTGGGCCCAGACGGTCAGGAGAGTGTCGGGGCCGTGATCGGTGATCGGGAGGAGGGTTCTGAGTTTGCGCATGCGGTAGCGCACCGTCTGCTCGTGCACGCGAAGCCGGCGTGCGGTGCGTCCCACGTTGCCGGATTCCTCCATCCAGCACTCGAGCGTGTCGAGCAGGTGCCGGCTCTCCTCTCCCCGGTCGACGAGTTCGCGAACCTCGGGGAGCACGAGACGGTCATCCAGATCGAGCTGCCGTCGGCAGGCCGAGATGAAGAGCTGCGGTCGCACCATCGCGACGGTGCCGACGACCGAGTTCGCACGGTCCACGGCGGCAGCCACCTCCCGTGCCTCGTCGACGGCGTACATCAAGCGGTGACCGATCGGGTGCGGATCGCTGAGCCCGATCGACAGCCCGCGCAGCGTGTCCTCGGAGAGTTCCGAGAGGGCCGACGTCATCCACTCCTGCACGGTCTCGACTCGCGTCGCCGGGCACCAGGCGACGATCTCATGCCCGTCGATGATGATCACCATGTCCGGGACGTACATCGCGAGGTACCTCGCCAGCACCGAGCGTATCTCCGACAGGCGCACCGCGGCACCGGTTCCCCGGGGAACGGCGGCGAGAACGATGATCCCGATCTCGTCGGCGGTGGGATCGAGCAGCTCTCGGTCCCCGGGCCGGTTCGCGGAGATGAGCATCCGCTTGAACGCCGCTTCGCGCCGTGACCCGTGCCGAGAACCCTGCCGCCACGACTCGAGCAGGGTGTCGGCGGCGAGCGTCGCGGCGGTCGTGAGGACCTGCGCCTTCTCGTGCGACAGCGGATGTTCAGAGGGCCGATCCCCGTCCGGGTCGAGTGCCCAGATGGTCCCGAGCGGGATACTTCCCGCGCGGATGGCGATCGCCGCCCGCGGAAGGTAGGGGTCGTGACGGTCGAAGCGCACGATGCCATCTGCGGCGAGCACGTCGCGGTACCGCCGTTCGTTCACCGGCGCGTCCCCGGCGCGGCGGAACAGGATCCCGGTGGTCCGGAGGTCGTCGATCGCCTGGCCCTGCACGGAGGAGTGGGCGAGGATCCCCCGCTGATGGTCTTCGATCGCCACGGACCCGCCGTAGACCCGCGCGACCGTGTTCGCGAGCGCGAAGAGCTTATCTCCGGTGGAGGGGGCGAGGTCGAGCGTTTGCGCGTGTTCGCCGAGCACCCGCGTGAGGAGCGCGTCGAACTCCCGCCAGCTCACATAGGCCGCGAGCACGACCGCGGCAAGACCTCGCTCGAGGATGTCCCGGATCGCACTCGCGGCGGCCTCACTGCCCTCCTCGACCTTCACGACGACGCCGGCGCAGCCGCTCTCGTGGGCGTCGTCGAGCGCACGGCGGAATTCGTCGGGGCGCATGGCGTCGGCCGAGACGACAGAGAGGAGCACACCCTCACCCCCGGTGCTTCCACTCCGAGCGTCGTAGATGTCGAGCGCCCGGATGAAGGGATCAGACTCCCGGTCGGGACGCACCACACGGATCAGATCGCTCCCCAGGTGCGTTTCGAGCTCCCCGAGGCGCAACCCGAAGTCGCGATCCTCCCAACCGTCCAACGCATCGAGGTGTGCGCTTTTCGATAGATCCATGGGGAAACTCTAGCGAATCCGATAAAAGTTTCGATTCGGCGGGCTCCTAGTCTGGTGTTTCGTCTTCCCATCACAGTGTCGTCAAGGAGTTCCACGTGCCACGCTCGCGTCCGCTGCCCCCGTCGTTGGAGAGAGTCTTCCCCCGTACCAGCGGCATCGGCCCGGACGGAGAGCTCACCATCGGAGAGTGCTCGATCCCCGAGCTCGTTCAGAGGTTCGGTACCCCGCTCTACGCTTTCGACGAGCGGGGCCTGCGCGAGACGATGCGGGAGTATCGGGAGGGCCTCTCGGCACGGTGGCCGAACTCGCGGGTGTGCTTCGCCTCGAAGTCCCTTCCTTGCCTGGCCGCCTACGCGCTCGCGCAGGAGGAGGGTCTGTCGGTCGATGTCGCAGGCGAGGGCGAGTTGCGGCTCGCTCTGGCAGCGGGCGTGGACCCCGAGCGTCTGGTGCTGCACGGGAACGCGAAGAGTCGGCAGGAGATCGACCTCGCGCTGCGCGTCGGCGTCGGGCTCATCGTGGTCGACAACCTCCACGACATCGCGCTCCTGTCCGAGCTCGCGACCGGAACGCAGGACGTGCTCATCCGCGTCATTCCCGAGATCGACGCCCAGACCAACCCGGCGATCGCCACCGGTGGTCGCACCTCGAAGTTCGGCCTTCCGATCGATCAGGCGATGGCGCTGATCGATCAGTTGCAGGATCACCCGGCGATCCGGGTCCGCGGCGTGCACCTGCACATCGGCTCGCAGATCCTCGAGACCGAACCGTTCGCGGCTGCGGTGCGGGTGCTGGGTGAGCTCGGTGAGTTCGAGACGTACAACATCGGCGGCGGTCTCGGAGTGAACTACTCGGAGGACGACGCGGCCCCGACGATCGACGCGTATCTCGATGCGGTCACCGAGGCGGCGCGGCAGGCGATCCCCGCCGCTGCCGAGCTGATCATCGAGCCGGGTCGTTCGCTGGTGGCCCGGAGCGGGGTCACGGTGTACCGCGTGCGGAACGTGAAGCAGTCGAACGACCTCTTCGTGGCCGTCGACGGGGGAATGTCCGACCAGCTCAACATCGCACTCACCGACGATCGCTTCACCGCGGTGATGGCCGAGCGCGTGGAGCTGCGTCCGGACACCACCGCGCAGCTGGTCGGGCGCCAGTGCGAGTCCGGCGACTTGCTGGTCGACCGGGCGAGGCTCCACGCCCCTCGAGCCGGCGACATCGTCGCACTCGGGGCGACGGGGGCGTACGGCTTCACCTTCGTCAACAACTACAACGGGGCGCTCCACCCACCCGTCATCTTCTGCGCCGACGGCGAGTCGAGAGAGGCCGTGCGGCGTCAGACTTACGAGGAGTTCATCGCACCGCATGACCGCACGGGGCTCCCCGCCCACCCGCATACCTTCCACTGACGTTTCACCGAAGAAAGGCAGATCCATGCAGAAGAAGAATCGAATCACCGGGCTCCTCGCGATTGCGGCGGTCAGCGCGCTGGCGCTGAGCGGTTGCAGTGGCGGCGGCGCCGAATCCGACGATGCGGCAGGCGCCTCGACGCAGGGACTTCCACTCGCCGTCACCACCGAATTCACGACCGACGTCAGCGACGACGCAGCGGCGATGCTTCCGGCCGACGTGACCGACCGAGGCGTGATCCGCATCGCGATGGGCGTCCCGTACCCGCCCTTCGTGGAGGTCAACGAGAACGATGAACTCATCGGCCTCGACGTCGACCTCGCGACCGCGCTGAGCCAGAAACTCGACATCCCCATCGAGGTCAACCATCAACCCTTCGAGTCCGTGATCCCGTCGCTGCAGTCCGACCGTCACGACCTCATCATGATGGGCATGAACGATTCCCAGGAGCGACAGCAGACGCTCAACTTCGTCGAGGAGATCCGAGCCGGGTTCGGGATCGTGGTTGCCAAGGGCAACCCCGAGGGCATCACGACCCTCACGGATCTCTGCGGGCTCAGCGCGTCGACGCAGAAGTCCACGCTGCAGGCCGAGCTGCTCGCCGAGCTCTCGGAGGAGTGCATCGCGAACGGCGAGGAGGGGATCGACGTGCAGGCCCTTCCTGTCGCACAGGACTCCCAGACGGCGTTGCGCGCCGGGCGGGCGCAGGCGTACATCGTGGACGCGCCGGTCGCCGCGTACACGGTCGCGACTGCCGGAGACGGTGAGCACTTCGAGATGATCGCGGACCCGGAGAATCCCCAGGGCTTCAACCCGGTCTTCACCGGGATCGGCCTGCTGAAGGATCGCACCGAACTCACCGACGCCCTGCAGGCGGCCATGCAGGAGCTCATGGACGAGGGCGTGTACCAGGCGATCCTGGATCAGTACGGCATGGGCGCCCTGGCGTTGGACGAGGCCCGCGTGAACGCGGCGACGGAGTAGCGGCACCCTCATGGCTGTGACTGTTCCGAGTCGAGAATTCGACAACGCTGTCGTTCCGCTTCGCCGACCGGGGAGGTGGGTGGGTGCAGCGGTCATCATCGTGCTCCTCATCGCCTTCGCGCAAGCGATCGCGACGAACGAGAACATCGACTTCGCCACCATCGGCGAGTACCTCTTCAACCCGCGGATCCTGTCGGGGGTGCAGCTCACGCTGCTGATCACGGTGATCGCCATGTCGTGCGCGGCGATTCTCGCGGTCATCGTCGCGGCGATGCGCATGTCGGGAAACCCCGTGATGGTGGCGGTCGCGGCCGTCTACGTCTGGGCGTTCCGCGGGACCCCGCTTCTGGTTCAGATCGTGATCTGGGGATACTTCGGCCTGATCTTCGACAAGCTGACCCTCGGGATCCCGTTCACCGACATCGTCTTCGTCCAGGCGGACACGAACACGCTGATCACGGCGATGGTCGCGGGCATCATCGCGCTGACGCTGAACGAGGCGGCCTATTCCTCGGAGATCGTCCGGTCGGGCATGCTGTCCGTCGACGAGGGACAGCGCGAGGCGGCGGCGTCGCTCGGCATGAGCCCGGCGTACTGCTTCATGCGCGTCCTGCTGCCGCAGGCGATGCGGGTGATCATCCCGCCGATGGGCAATCAGCTCATCTCGATGATCAAGAACACCTCCCTGCTCTCCCTCATCGCGGTGCTCGAGCTCTACACCCAGGCCACGCAGATCTCCGCGCAGAACCTGCGGCAGGTCGAGCTGCTCATCGTGGTGAGTATCTGGTACCTCGCGATCGTGTCGGTGCTGTCGATCCCGCAGCACTACCTCGAGCGATACTTCGGGCGCGGCAGCACGAAGAACCAACCCCAAACGCTGATGCAGAGGGCCAGGGAGGTCACCGGCTCCATCCAGGTGCAGCGTGAGCACAAGCGCAAGCGAAAGGCCCAGAATCATGTCTAACTCCACCACGCCGGTCCCCGGCGCAGGCGCCGCCGCTCTCGACGAGACCGCACTGGTGCGGTTGCGCGGGGTGCGCAAGCGATTCGGCTCGCTCGAAGTGCTTAAGGGCATCGAAATGGATGTGCACGCGGGGGAGGTCACCTGCCTCCTCGGACCCTCGGGGTCCGGCAAGTCGACGCTGCTGCGCTGCATCAATCACCTCGAGACCATCAACGGCGGCCGGGTGACGGTGGACGGAGAACTGGTGGGGTATCGCGAGCGCCGAGGCGAACTGCACGAGCTGCACCCGCGTGATGTCGCCAAGCAGCGGCGGAAGATCGGCATGGTCTTCCAGCGCTTCAACCTGTTTCCGCACATGACCGCGCTGGAGAACATCATGGAGGCGCCGGTCGGCGTCGCGAAGCGTCCGAAGGCGCAGGTGCGGGCGGATGCGATGGAACTCCTCGAGAACGTGGGTCTGTCGGATTGGGCGGGCCACTATCCGGCTCAGCTCTCGGGCGGTCAGCAGCAGCGCATCGCCATCGCTCGCGCGCTCGCGATGAAGCCGAAGATCATGCTCTTCGACGAACCGACCAGTGCGCTTGATCCCGAACTCGTGGGGGATGTGCTCGAGGTCATGCGCGACCTCGCGAGTGCCGGCACCACCATGGTCGTGGTGACGCACGAGATCGGGTTCGCGCGGAGCGCGGCCGACACCGTCGTGTTCATGGACGATGGTGTCGTGGTCGAGAGCGGGTCCCCTGAGCAGGTGTTCGACGATCCGAAGAGCCGTCGAACCCAGGAGTTCCTGGAGAGCGTGCTCTAGGTGTCCGCGCCGGTCTTCCCGCGGGGCTGAGCCCGAGCGGGCACCAGCGAGCGGGCATAGGCTGGCGGGCATGACTGAGTACCGGCAGATCGTACGCAAATGGGTGAAGCCCGAGGACCTGAATCAGCACGGCGCGCTGTTCGGCGGGCGCTTGCTGCAGTGGGTCGATGAGGAGGCCGCAATCCTCGCGGTCGCGCAGCTCGGCACGACGAGCCTCGTGACGCGATACATCTCGGAGATCAACTTCAGCGCGCGCGCCGACCGCGGCGACCTGCTCGAGCTCGACTTCCGCGTGCAGGCGTTCGGGCGCACCTCGCTCACCCTCACCTGCCGGGTTGAGAACGCGGTGACGGGCCAGGAGATCCTGACCCTCGACCGCATCGTGTTCGTCGCGGTCGACGACAACGGACAGGCCGTGCCCCACGGCCGCACCGAGGCGACCGCGGGCACGGAGCGCCTGCGCCAGCGCTGAGGCCGGGCCCCGCTGCCCGTCACCCGCCCCGCGTCACGTTGCGGGGCCAAAAATGCACGAGAACCTCTCGAAACGCGTGCAACAGTGGCCCCGAAGCCTCAGCCGAGCAGAGGCGCCGCACCTACTCCGCGGCGGGGGCGAGGTCGTACGTGACCCAGGGGGTCTCCTTCGCGATCCGGTCGTACAGGCTCCGCGCGGTCGCGTTCGTGTCGGCGGTGATCCACCGGACGAGTGACGCTCCCTCGTCGCGCGCGATTTCCGCGAGCCGGTGCAGGATCGCGGTGCCGGCCCCCGTGCCCCGCGCCTCGGGCGAGGTGAAGAGGTCGTCGAGGTACAGCCCGTGCGCCCCATCGATCGGCCGCGAGAATCTGCGGAAGTGACCGAGTCCGAGTAGCGTGCCGTCGAGCTCGGCGACGAGCGCGCGGGACTCGTGGGTGTCATCGAGCAGCCACCCCCAGACGGTGTCGTACACGGCGGGATCGTGGGGCTTGCCGTAGAAATCGCGGTACCCGCGGTAGAGCCCGGCCCAGGCCTCGCGGTCGGCGGCGGTGACGGGACGTACGACGATCGCGCTCACGCCAGCTTCTCCACTTCCACGAAGACCACGGGGGAGTCCGAGGTGCGGTTCTCGACCTGGTGCTCCGATCCCGCCGGCCGCGTGTAGCTCTCGCCGGCCACGAGCTCGGCGACGATCTCCTCGCCCGCCGCGGTCACGACGTGCATCGTGTCGGTCACCATCGGCACCACCACGTACTCGAAATCGTGCCGGTGCATCGGGATCACCCCGCCCGGATCGATCGTCCACTCCGTCACGCGGAAGTGCTCGTTCTCCAGCTGGACTCTGCTGTGCGCACCCGTGCTCATGTTCCTCCTGTCGTCGAGTGGTCTCAGCATAGGTGATCGGCTCGGGCCGACGGCACCGGAGTCAGGGCTCCCCGCGTCGGAGTTCGGCCGAGCGCCCGATGAGCTCGGGGTGCATCGCGAGGATCACGTTCGCGAGGGCGAACGGCGACGTGACGGGCTCGCCGAGCGCCTCCTCGATGCGCGTGAGCCGGTATCGGATCGTGTTCGGGTGCACGAAGAGCGCCTCCGCGGTGCGGGTGACGTTCTGCTCCGCCGCGAGATAGGTGATCAACGTCTCCCGGAGCTGCGGCGACGCGATCTGCGCCAGGGTCCGCTCGATGCGCTCCCGGAGCTGCCGCGCGTCGACGTGCGAGAGCAGCCAGGTCGAGAGGTCGATCCGGTCGATGAGCACGGGCCCGATCTCGCTCGGGATCCCGGCGGCGCCGCCCCACTGCCGCGCGATCCCCAGCGCGGTCTCCGCCTCGCGCACGCACTCGGGCACCGCCGACAGCGCCGACGACGGCGCGGAGGCGCCGAGCAGGAAGTCGCGCGAGGTGAGCGCCATCCACTGCGCGCTCGCCTCGGACTCCGGGATCAGCGCGGCGATGGTCGCGGGCGAGTCCATGTCGGCCCGGCGGAGCATCGTGAGGAACGGCAACCCCTCCGAGCGGGCGCGCCCGATCAGCCCGGAGAGGTGCGCGTCGGTCGCCGAGCCGCCCGTGAGCGGCGCGAGCTCCAGAGCGCGGATCGGCGCGTACGCTGGAAAGCGGAACTGCGCGAGCCGGCTCCAGAAGCGGTGCTCGCGCGCGGGAAGCACACCGTCGTGCAGGGTCGCGATGAGCTGCTCGTTGTCGCGGCGATCCCGCTGCGTCGCGCCGTACTGGATCCCGTGCACGGCGCCGAGGAGCCGCTCCGAGGTGTCGAGCAGCAGCTCGCCGATCTGGTCGAGCGTGTCTTCAGCGCGGCTCGCGATCGCGATGACGTGCACCCCGTCGCGGAGCGCGACCCGGCGGGTGCGCACGTACCACCGGCCGATCTCGATGCTGATCTCACGCCGGTTCGTCGCCGCGACCTCGTTCCAGATGAGCTGCGTGGGGGCCTCACCGGTGCTCGCGACGACCGACCCCTCGAAGTCGTAGATGATGGCGGTGCCGCGGCAGATGGTGCTGATCCGCGACGCGAGCGCGCGCACGGGATCGGTCGCCGAGACCGCCGAGATCAGGGTGTTCGTGATGTCGAGGGCGGTGTGCAGACGCTCGAGCTCGTCGAGGGGTGGTGCGGAGTCAACCATGCCGGATTCCCTCACGGATTGTGTGAACAGGACGTTTCAGGACTAAATTCTCGACGGTTTTTGGAGAAATCACAAACGAGTTCCGTGAAAGCTTCGTATTCTCTAGTGACCCTCGGGGCGGAGCGCACGAAGGTTGGAGGCATCCGGAACTCAACGAGGAACTTCAGGAGGACCCATGAGCAGTGTTCGTGTCGCAGTCGACGTCGGGGGAACATTCACCGACGTCTGCATCTTTGACGACGAGACGAAGCAGATGCGCGTCACGAAAGTGCCGTCGACACCGAGCGATCCGATGATCGCGGTGATGAACGGAGTGGAGCGGGGCGACATCGACCTCAGTGAGGTCTCACTCTTCTCGCACGGCACGACGGTGGCGACGAACGCGTTGATCACCCGCAACTTCCCGGCCGCCGCGCTCGTCACCACCCGCGGGTTCCGCGACGTGCTCGAGATCCGCGACGGCACCAAGGACGACCTGTGGGACGCGTACAACGACGTGTCCGCGCCGTACATCCGCCGCCGGGATCGCTTCGAGGTCACCGAGCGGATCGACTTCAGCGGCAACACGGTGCAGCCGCTCGACGAGGCCGAGGCGCGCTCGCTCGCCGAGCTGCTGCTGCGCCGCGGGGTGAAGACCATCGCGGTCTGCTTCCTGAACTCCTACGCGAACCCCGCCCACGAGACCCGGATGCGCGAGATCCTCGAGGAGGTCATCCCCGACGCGACGGTGTCGACCTCGGCCGAGATCCTGCCCGAGATCTTCGAGTACCCGCGCTTCAATACCGCGGTCGCGAACGCGGTGCTCGCGCCGCTCGTCTCCGGGTACGTGAACCGGCTGGCGGATCGGCTCCGCGATGGCGGTTACCAGGGCGACCTGCTGCTGCTGCACTCGGGCGGCGGATCCATGACCCCGCGCCTCGTCGAGAAGTTCCCCGTGCGGCTCGCCGCGTCGGGCATCGCGGCCGGCGCGATCTCCGCGAAGCACATCGCCCAGCAGTGCGGCTACGACAACGCCGTGAGTCTCGACATGGGCGGCACCTCGACCGACATCGCGCTCGTCGCCGACGGCGAGCTGCGGGTCTCGCAGGAGTGGCAGGTGGAGTACGGCCACCCGATCATCTTCCCCTCGATCGAGGTGCTCACGATCGGCGCCGGCGGCGGATCCCTCGCGCACATCGACATCGCCGGCTCGCTCCGCAACGGCCCGCAGTCGGCCGGCGCGGATCCCGGACCCGCATGCTACGACACCGGCGGCGATCAGCCGACGAACACCGACGCGAACGTCGTGCTCGGGCGCCTCGGCACCTCGCTCGCGGGCGGCGTCAAGCAACTCGACCGGTCGCTCGCGGAGGAGGCGATCCGCCGGGTCGTCGCCGAGCCGCTCGGCATGGGACTCGAGGAGGCCGCGCAGGCGGTCGTCTCGGTCGCGAACGCCAACATGGCCGACGCCGTGCGGCTCGTCTCGATCCGACGCGGCTACGATCCGCGCGACTTCGCCCTGCTCGCGTTCGGCGGGGCCGGGGCGCTCCACGGCGCCGACGTCGCGCGCGAGCTCGGGATCCCGACCGTGATCGTGCCGCCGAACCCCGGTGTGACCTCGGCCATGGGCTGCCTGCTCGTCGACATCCAGCACGACTTCGCGCAGATGTACACCGGGCTCGCCTCCGCCGCGGATGAAGAGGGGATCGAGCAGGCGTTCCTCGGACTCGAGGGTGAGGCCTCGGCCCGGCTCCGGCACGAGGGCGTGTCCGACGAGAACGCGCTGCTGCAGCGCAAGATCTCGATGCGCTACCGCGGGCAGTGGCGGTCGCTGCAGGTGCCGATGGGCTCCGGCCCGGGGGCGCTCACCCGGGCGGTGCGCACCTTCCACGAGCAGTACGAGCGCGAGTTCGCATTCCGGCAGGACGACGCCCCCGTCGAGGTCTACCAGCTGCACGTCGCTGCGGTCGGCAAGACGCCGAAGCCGTCCTTCCGCCCCGCGGAGCTCGTCGAGCAGGAGCCCGGCGCCGCCGCCGAACGCCGCGCCGTCTACTTCGGCGACGACGGCTGGCTCGACACTCCGGTCTACGACCGCACGGACCTCGCGGCCGGCACCGCCTTCGCCGGTCCCGCGATCCTCAATCAGCTCGACTCCACCACCGTCGTGCCGCCGCACACCCGGGCGGAGATCGACGAATGGCTCAACATCCGCATCCACCTCGAGGAGATCAACCGATGAGTGAAGCATCCGCACCGGCCGTCGGCGCCGCCCGACAGACCGCCCTCGACCCCGTGACGTTCGAGGTGTTGAAGAACGCCTTCGCCACGAGCGTCGACCTGATGAGCGAGCAGATCCTGCGCACCTGCTACTCCTTCGTCATCTACTCGCGCGACTTCTCGTCGGCGCTCTGCGATGCGCGGGGCAACACGGTCATGCAGGGATCGGGCGACATCGCGGTCCACGTCGGCACCCTCCACTTCCAGGCCAAGGCCGTCATCGAGGAGTTCGACGGCGACATTCACCCGGGCGACGTGTTCGCGATCAACGACCCCTACCGCGGCGGCACGCACTTCAACGACGTCTCGTTCGTGCGGCCGATCTTCTCGAAGGGGCGCATCATCGCCTTCGCGCAGAACAAGGGGCACTGGGCCGACATCGGCGGCAAGGTGCCGGGATCCTTCGACGTGTCGGCGTCGGAGCACTTCGGCGAGGGACTCCGGATCACCCCCATCCGGGTGTGGTCGGGCGGCAAGTTCCTGCACGATGTCGCCCAGTTGCTGGTCGCGAACACCCGCGCCCCGGAGCAGGCGCTCGGCGACCTGCACGCGCAGTCGGAGGCGACCGCGGTGTGCGAGCGCGAAGTGCTGCGACTCGTCGACCGCTACGGCACGGAGACGGTCGAGCTCGCGATGCAGGAGACGCAGGACTACGTCGAGCGCACCGTGCGCCGGCGGCTCGCGGACCTGCCGCAGGGCCGGTGGGAGACCGTCGACTACATGGACCTCGATCCGGGCAAGTCGGAGGGCCTCGTGCCCATCAAGATCGTCATGACGCTCGACGGCGAGGGGATCCACTACAACCTCGAGGGCAGTGCCGACGTCGTCGACACCTTCCTGAACTCCGGGTACGGCACCACGTTCTCGGCGATCTACGCCGGCACGAAGACCTTCTTCCCCGACGTGCCGCTCAACTCCGGCTTCTACGCCGCGGTGACGGCGGAGATCGGGCCCGAGGGCACCGTGGTGAACGCGGGCTGGCCGTACGCGGTCACGGGCTTCTGCTCGGGGCCGTACGAGAAGCTGATGAACGGGATCTTCGAGATCTGGTCGCAGATCATGCCCGAGCGCGCGATGGCCTGCGCGTTCAACCTCGAGTACCTGCTCGTGGGCGGGCGCGATGCCCGCAGCGAGGACAACCCGTACTTCATGTGGTACGACTGGATGGCCGGCGGCTGGGGCGGCCGATCCTCGAAGGACGGCTCCAACGCGACCGCGCCGGTGTTCGGCGTGGGCCTCGCGGTCCAGGCCTGCGAGGGGCAGGAACGGCTGACGCCCGTGCTGACCACGATGCATCAGATCGGCACCGACTCCGGGGGGCCCGGCCGCTTCCGCGGCGGCTGCGGCGTGGAGAAGGGCGGCACGCTCACCGACGCGGACGCCTCGGTCATGAGTTACTGCTGCGACCGCGCCCGCTCGATCACCTGGGGCATCGAGGGCGGTCTGCCGTCGATCCCGCACGGCGTCTGGCTGAACCGCGACACCGCCGACGAGCGGTTCCTCGGATCGGTGTTCTCCTCGGTGCCGGTGCAGCCGGGCGACACCTTCTACCGACCCTCCGCGGGCGGCGGCGGGTTCGGGGATCCGCTGGACCGCACCCCGGAGGAGGTGCTCGAGGACGTGATCGACGGCTACGTGTCGATCGAGCGCGCCGACGCGGACTACGGTGTGGTGATCACGGCGATCGATCCCGAGCTGGATCGGTACGAGATCGACCGCGACGCGACCGCGACGAAGCGGGAGTGGATCCGGGAGCACCGCGCCGAGTGGATCACGAGCGATGCCGAGGAGGTCGCAGCCAAGTACCGGGCGGGGGATCTCGGGCTTCTCGATGTGATCCGTCGGCACGGCGTGATCCTGGACTGGGGCACCGGAGAGCTCTTCGAGGAAACCACCCGGCAACATCGGGAGCAGATGTCCCGCCGCTCGGCGGCGCACTGGGCGGCGTAGACGGTCACTCGATCTCCCGCTCAATCCGGGGCGGGTCGCGGCTTCTGTGCGCCCCGCCCCCGGATCCCTTTTTGTGCAAGTGACAAAATTTAGCCTTCTCATTCCGGCTCACGCACAATACTTCTGAGCCTCCCGACTCACAACAATGAGATGGCGACGCACACTCACACCAATACCAATGGAGGTACGGACAGTGTCACTCAACCTAACCGGGAGCAACGACGACGTCGAAGCGACCGACACCCTGGCCCGCCAGGGAGACGATCAAGACCAGATGAGCCGCGGCCGCCTCACGATGGCGTGGTACGGCACCGCGAGCGCGTTCTTCTTCGTCTACATCGGCGCCGCGATGGCCTCGGCCTACGGCACGGTGAACGCCATCATCGGCATCATTCTGACCATCATCGTCTACGGGCTCATCAACGCGGTGCTCTCGCGCTACGCGATCAACAACCGCACGACCGTGGCTCAGTTCTCCCGGACCATCCTCGGCAACGCGGGATCCGCGATCGCGATGATCATCTTCGCGCTCATCGCGATCTACTACGCCGTGTTCGAGGGCTCGATCGTCGCGTACGCGTTCATGACGGCGTTCGGCGGTGAGATGTGGATGTGGAGCCTGATCGTCGTCATCTACTCGACGCCGCTCATCATCGGCGGCGTGCGCCGCTTCCTCGACAAGATCAACGGCATCCTCATGCCGATCTACTTCTTCGGGTTGGTCGCGGCCGTCGTGTGGGCGGGCGTGCAGTACGGGTTCACCGACGCGTGGATCACCCACGCGCCCGAGGTGCCCGTTCCGCTCTCGATGGGCGGCCCCGGCTGGCTCGCCACGTTCGCCGGCTACATGGGCGTGTGGATCATGATGATGTTCACCATGGACTTCGCCGCGCTCGGCAAGCGCAAGGACATCAAGTACCACCAGCGCATCACCTTCGGCCCGCTGTTCTACGTGCTCGCCTATGGCTTCTCCGCGTTCGTCGGGATCTTCCTGACCTTCACGATCCCGGGCCTCGAGGCCTCCGAGACCGGTCTCGCCGGTGGCCTCGTGAGTCTCATGGGCATCCTCGGTCTGATCGTCGTGATCGCGACGCAGACGCGTATCAACACCGCGAACTACTACCTCGGTGCCGCGAACCTGCGCGCCTTCGGCGAGAAGGTCTTCAAGATCAACATGCCGAACATCGTGTGGGTGCTGCTGTCGTCGGTGATCATCTTCCTGTTCATGCTGCTGCCCGTCGTGCAGTACCTGCTCATCGCGCTCGCCTGGCAGGGCGTGCTCGTGACGGCCTGGGTGGCGATCGCGCTCACCCACATCCTGCTCGACCGCTGGCAGCACCAGGAGCACGCCGCGATCGGCGACCAGCACTACAAGGCCTTCAACAACAACGGCCTGATCGCCTGGATCGTCGCGACGCTCGTGGGCATCGTGATGCTGCAGCTCGGCACCTTCAACCCGGAGCTCGCCGGCATCGGCGCGACCTGGGGCCCGATCCTCACGGCGGTCTCCGCGGCGCTCGTCTACGGGATCCTGTGGAAGGCGAACCCCGTGAGCCGAACGGGCCTCATCACGGTGGTGGGGACCTAGGCGCCTCGGCACCTGGGGCTCGGGAGCGGGGCGCCCGCCCCGCTCCTCCCACTCGGGCCCGGCCCCCTAGTACGGCTCGAGCTCCACGAGCCGGAGTGCCATGAGGCAGGTCGCGCGCCCGTCGAGCGTGTCGAGCGAGGTGCCGAGCAGCTCCTCGATGCGCCGCAGGCGATAGCTCAGCGAGTTGCGGTGGATGAACAGCTCCTCGCAGGTGCGCGACGGCTGCGCGTCGTTCCGCAGCCAGGTGCGCAGGGTGGGCAGCAACTCGGTCGCGCGCTGCTCGTCGTGCTCGAGGAGCGGCGCGAGGAAGCGCTCGGCCGACTCCCGGGCGCCCCGACCGGCCGCCGCCGCGACCACCGCGCTGAGCCCGAGCACGGGGGCCATGACCGGGGCCGTGACATGCCGGATCAGGTTGAGCGCGTGCACGAGTGCGAGCCGGAGCTCGTCGATGGTGCGCGCCGGGCCGCGCAGCACGAGCGGCAGTTCTGGCCGGATCCCGAGCAAACGCTCGGACACCTGGTCGAACTCCTCGCGCGGGAACTGCGCCAGCGCGACGAGCTGCTCGTCGAGCTCCGCCACCCGGACGTCGTGGAAGGTGTCGTGCAGGGCGACGCGCAGCTTCCACGCCGCGGCCGCGTGCTCCCCGCTCATGTCCGCGACGAGCAGCGTCGTCTCCGCGCGCCGGCTCAGTCCGAGCTCGTGGAACGCGTTGGCCACGTCGCTGCGCGTCGACTCCGACCACGCGACGCAGCGGTTGACGAAGCGGAGCATGTCCTGGTGGCTGCTCGCGTCCACGACCACCGAGCGATTCAGCTGCAGGGCGAGGATCGAGGTGACGGGAGCGAGCAGGGCTTCCACCTCCGCGGACGAGCCGTACAGTCGAACCGCGAGCTGACAGGAGTTGCTGAGCCCCATCGGGAGCGGCACGGTGATGGTGTCGGGTTGGGAGGCCCGCGCCGGGCCGGTCCGCCACGTCACGGACTCGGGGTACTGCGCGATCAGCGAGTCGAAGGCGTCGTAGACCGCGATCGGGAGTTCGAGCGCCGCGTACATCGCCGCGAGCAGGGTGGAGATCTCCGCGCCCTGGCTCGCGAGCCGGGCGCACTCGTCCGCGAGCAGCCAGCCGCGGTCGAGCAGCGCGATGCGCTCCGCCTGCAGCATGCTCTCGACGTGCTGGTCGATCTTGAGGAGCGGTACGGTCGTCGGCACCTCCAGCAGCGGGAGGTCGTGCGCGGTGCACGCGGCGATGAGTCCTTGGGGCAGGGTGGCGTGCGCCGCCCCGACCGCGAACGCGAGGGCGGCGACCGGCACGCGGGTGAGACGCTCGACGTAGCCGTCCCAGATGCTCTCCTCGGAGAAGTTCATGCCGATGCCGGACGTCAGGAGGAGCACATTGGGGTCGAGGAAGGGGGTGGGGTCGAGGTGTTCCGTCGGTGCGCAGCGCACGATCTCCTGGCTGAGCCGCTGCGGCCCCGTCGGCGTTTCGAGGCGCAACTGGAGGGAGTGTTCGGTCAGCAGATCAGCGACGCGCACGGCACCGTCCTCTCGCGATTGCACAATACAGCTCTGAAAATTCTTGCACTTGCATAATAACGCTCCTCGACCGCACCGCGTAGCTTGGAGGCCATGACTGCACAGCGAAGTGACTCGGTTTCGGTGAACTCGGATATGGGCGAGGCGTTCGGCCTCCACACCTTCGGCAACGACGCGGCGCTGATGTCGGTGATCGACGTCGCGAACGTCGCCTGCGGATTCCACTCGGGGGATCCCGGCACCATGGACGAGACCGTCCGGCTCGCGAAGCAGCACGGGGTCAGCGTCGGCGCTCACCCCGGACTCCCCGATCTCGTCGGGTTCGGCCGGCGTGAGATGAAACTCACCGCCGACGAGGTCGAGAGCCTCATCCGCTACCAGGTCGGTGCGCTGAGCGGATTCCTGCGCAAGTACGATCTGCCGCTGCACCACATCAAGCCGCACGGCTCGCTCTACGGCATGCTCGCCCGCGATGAGGAGCTCATGCTCGGCGCCGTGAAGGTGGCCCGCGACTACGGGGTCCCCGTGTTCGGGATCGCCGGCTCCGCGCATCAGCTGGTGGCCGAGCGTGAGGGTGTGGAGTTCATCGGTGAGCTCTACGTCGACCTCGACTACAACGCCGACGGCGGGCTCATCATCCTGCGTCAGCCGCACGAGACCAACATCGTCGCCGCCGCGGAACGGGCGCGCCGCGCGCTCGACACCGGCACGATCCTCTCGGTCGACGGCACTGAGCTGCCGATCACCTTCGGGAGCATCTGCGTCCACTCCGACACCCCGAACGCCGTAGAGGTCGCGAGCGCCGTGCGCGCCGTCGTCGACGGCTAGGCACCGGCCTTCGACGCCCGCGGGCGCACCTGTACACCCGCCGCGGCATCACCCCCAAACCCCCTGCACGACCCCCCCTGAAGAGAGCAGATTCCATGAGTTCACAGATCATCGCCCCCATCCCGGGTATCTTCTACCGCCGTCCGGCCCCGGACAAGGACCCGTTCGTCGAGGTGGGAGACACCGTCGAGGCCGGCCAGACCATCGGGGTCATCGAGATCATGAAGCAGTTCACCGAGGTGCGGAGCGAGGCCGCCGGTGTGGTGGCCTCCTTCGACGTCGAGGATCTCGGGATGGTGGGCCCCGGCGACGTCATCGCGACGATCGACTAGCCCCCGCAGCCCGCCCCATCGACGAGCTCCGACCCATCGAGTGAAGGACACACCTTGAAGAAACTGTTGATCGCCAACCGCGGTGAGATCGCTGTGCGGATCATCCGCGCGGCGAAGGAGATGGGCATCGCGACCGTCGCGGTGACGAGCGAGGCCGACCGCGACTCCAACGCGGCGCGCTACGCCGACGAGGCGGTCGTCATCGGTCCCGCCCCCGCCGGGCTCAGCTACCTGAATCACGACGCGGTGCTGGCAGCGGCCGCCCAGACCGACGCGGACGCCGTCCACCCGGGCTACGGATTCCTCTCCGAGAACGCGGCCTTCGCGCGCAAGGTGCAGGAGGCCGGCCTGATCTGGGTCGGACCGAATCCGGACTCGATCGATCTCATGGGCGACAAGGCCCGCGCACGGCGGGCCGCCATCGAGGCCGGCGTGCCGGTCCTCGCCGGCACCGACGGCGTGCTCGACGTCTCGGGCGACATCGAGGCGCTCGCCGACGAGATCGGCTACCCCCTCGTCGTGAAGGCCTCCGCCGGCGGCGGCGGGCGCGGGATCCGGCGCATCAATTCCCGCGAGGAGGTGCGCGGCACCGTCGAGGTCGCACAGGCCGAGGCGCTCGCCGCGTTCAACTCGAGCGACGTCTACTTCGAGCGCTTCGTGACCCATGCCCGCCACGTCGAAGTGCAGGTCTTCGGCGACGGCGAATCCTGGGTGCACCTCGGCGACCGCGACTGCTCGATGCAGCGCCGGCAGCAGAAGGTCATCGAGGAGGCACCGGCGCCCGGGCTGCCCGACGACCTCCGCGAGCAGATGCGGCAGACCTCGGTCGAGCTCGCCCGCCAGACCGCCTACACGGGGGCGGGGACCGTGGAGTTCCTCTACGACCCCGCGCGGCAGGAGATCGCCTTCATCGAGATGAACACGCGCCTCCAGGTCGAGCACCCGATCAGTGAGGCCATCACCGGCATCGACCTCGTGCGCGAGCAGCTGCGCATCGCCGCGGGCGAGCGCCTCGGGTACACGCAGGAGGACATCCGGCTCGACGGTCACGCGTTCGAGTTCCGAATCAATGCGGAGGATCCCGACAACAACTTCATGCCGAGCCCCGGGCTCATCGAAACCCTCGACCTGTCGGGCGGACCGGGCGTGCGTGCCGACTTCGGCTTCAGCGCCGGCCAGACCGTGGTGCCGTTCTACGACTCGCTGCTCGGCAAACTCGTGGTCTGGGACACCGACCGCGAGCGCGCCCTCGCGCGAGCGGCCCGCGCCCTCGACGAGACGCTGATCGAGGGCATCAAGTCTACGGTTCCGCTCATGCGCCGCCTCATCGCACTCGAGGAGTTCCGCTCCGCGAGCCATCACACGACCACCATCGAGTCGGCCTCGGGCCTGTGAGGAGATCAGCATGACCCTGTCGGAACACGCACGATACACCTGGGGCGGTGACGAGTTCCTCCTCGTCGAGATCGCCCCCGACATGTCACTCGAGGCGAACTTCGTCGCCAACGCCATGGCGGCGGGCCTCGAGGAGCGAGCCCTCGCGGGCATCGTCGACATCTGCCCGGCGAACGCGTCGCTGCTCATCCGCTTCGATCCGGACGCGCTCGATCACGAGGAGCTCGAGCGCACCGCTCGCGCACTCGAGGCCGAGGTGAAGCAGGCGACGGTGCAGGAGCTGGAGACCCGCATCATCGAGGTCCCGGTCTGGTACGACGACCCGTTCACGAGCGAGACCGAGACCCGCTTCCGCGAGGGCTACCACCAGCGGCCGGAAGGCACGGACCTCGACTACAGCGCGGAGGTGAACGGCCTCGCGAACGCCGAGGAATTCATCCGGCGTCACCACGAGACGCCCTGGCTCGTCTCGATGGTCGGCTTCGTCGCGGGCTTGCCGTTCCTCTTCCAGCTCACCCCGCGCGAGCGCCAGCTCGAGGTGCCGAAGTACCTGAGCCCGCGGACGGACACTCCGCCGCTCACGCTCGGCATCGGCGGCTGCTTCACGGCGCACTACTCGGTGCGGGGCGCGGGCGGCTACCAGATGCTCGGCATCACGCCGAGCCCGATCTTCGACCCCGAGCAGAAGCTCGCCGACTTCTCCGATTTCATGGTGCTGTTCCGCACCGGCGACATCGTGAAGTATCGCCCGATCGACGAGGCGGAGTACCACGAGATCCAGGCCGAGGTCGAGGCCGGGACGTACCGCTACCGGCAGGCGCCCGTGCGCTTCACGCTCGCCGAGGCCCTCGCCGATCCCGACGGCTACAACCGCTCACTTCTGGAGGCTCTTGATGTCGCTTGAGATTCTTTCCCCCGGACTCGCCACGACGGTGCAGGATCGCGGCCGCTTCGGCTACTACCGATTCGGGATCCCGCAGGGCGGGGCGATGGATCAGTACGCGGCGACGCTCGGCAATCGGCTCGTCGGCAACACGGCGGACGAGGCCGTGCTCGAGTGCACCTATCTCGGGCCGAAGCTCACGGTGGACGCCGACACCGTGGTGGCGATCACCGGAGCACCGGTCGATGTGCTCGTGAACGGCGAGGCCGCCCCGCAGTACGAGCGCGTCTCGCTCGCCGCGGGCGATGAGCTCTCGTTCGGCATGCTCAAGGGCGGCTCGAAGTTCTTCATCGCGGTCGCGGGCGGCATCGACGTGCCCGAGGTGCTCGGGTCGCGCTCCACCTATCCCATCGGCAAGATGGGCGGGTTCGAGGGGCGTGCGATCCAGGCGGGAGACGTCCTCCCGGTCGGCGCACCGGTCGATTCCGGTCTGCCCGTGCTCGAGTCGATCCCCGAGGAGCTGCGTCCGGACTACGCGCGCGAGGTCACCGTGCGCATCATGCTCGGGCTCTACGATCACAAGCTGACGGACGAGGGGCTCGCGAACCTCACCGAGGCCGAGTGGACCCTGACCCCGGTGGCGGATCGCATGGGGCTCCGCTTCGACGGCCCGGGAGCGTCCTGGAAGCAGGAGGAGCAGCCCTTCGGTGCGGGGCAGGATCCCTCGAACATCACCGACGCGGGCTACGCCGTGGGCTCGATCCAGATCCCGGGCGGCACGCAGCCCATCGTGCTGCACTGCGACGCGGTCTCGGGCGGCGGCTACGCGCAGGCGGGCACCGTCATCAGTGCCGACATGGATCTCTTCGCGCGCATGGCGCCCGGTTCCACGGTCCGCTTCGTGCCGGTGTCGATGGAGGAGGCGCTCGCCGCTCGCGCCGAACGCCGCGCCCGCATCGAGCGGGTCTGGTCGTAGGGAAAGGGGAGACATGCCACTCGTCACCATCAAGATGTTCGAGCACCGCCTGCAGCAGGATCCGGAGCTCGCGGAGCGTCTCGCCGTGGCGATCGACGAGGTCGTCGCAGCGCACTGCACCGGACCGGAGGGCGCCCGCCCCGACACCTGGGTCGTGGTCGAGGGCGTGCCGCGCACGCAGTGGACCTTCAACGGGTCGACCCGATAGGCGGAGTCGTGGTGCTGCGGGATCCGACCGGGGGGTCTCCGGTCCCGCAGCATCACAACTCGAAAACGAGACGGTGTCGAAGATAGGACTCCGGTGAGGGATGCGCCAGGATGGGGGGAGGAGCCGCGACAGGGGTCGGGGCACATCATCAAGGAGTATTCCCATGTCCTCTCCGGAGACCACTCTCATTCAGCGCGCCGGCGACGGCGTCCGCACCGCGATCGGCGTCGGCGGCCTCATCGCGGTCGTCCTCGGCCTGCTCATCATGTTCTTCCCGCTGAAGTCGGGCGAGGTCGCGCTGCAGATCGTCGCCGCGGTCGTGGCGGCCTACGCGCTCGTCGTCGGCGTCGTCTACATCGGCTCGTCGATCTTCAGCCGTACCCTCGGTGGCTGGGCCCGCACGGGCCACATCGTGCTCGGCCTGCTCTACATCGTCGGCGGCGTCATCATGATGGTGAACCTGGGAGCGACCGCCGTGGTGCTCGCCATCTTCCTGTCGGTGACGATCGGCATCCTCTGGCTCTTCGAGGGTGTGCTCGCGCTGACGGTGCTCAAGCAGAGCTCGAACAAGGTCTGGACCGTCGTCTACGCGATCATCAGCATCATCGCCGGTGTCGTGCTGCTGTTCTCGCCGTTCATGGGCGCCATCACGCTGTGGCTGCTGCTCGGCATCTCCATGGTGGTGCTCGGCATCGTCCAGGTGGTGCGCGCGTTCTCGGTGAAGCCGAGCGCGGTCTAGGGCGTCTCCGTTCGCCCGCTGGGGCGGTGCGTCAGCGCATCTGCTCCAGCGTGGCCGCGGTGATGGGATCGCTGCCCGCGGCCAGGGTGATGTACTTGCGCAGGATCACGAGCGCGGCTGACGCCTTGTCGAACTCCGCCGCGACGAAGCGGTCGGAGCCGATGAGCGCGAGCGCCTCCGAGGCGACCATCACCGCTCCCTTCAGCTGATCCTGCTGGTTCGCCGGGATCGCCGCCCGCAGCTCCGCCATCGACGTGAAGAGCGGCAGCACGAGCTGACCGTTGGTGGAGCGGATCGTGCGCACCCGCGGCCCGCGCTTCGTCGAGGTGCCGGTGACGTCGATCACGAGGTAGCCGTCGCGCAGCGCGGTGAGGAACGCGGCCAGGTGCGCGTAGTCGGGGGTCTCCTGCAATGCCCGCAGCGCGGTCTGCACCTCCGTGTTCGCGTAGTCTGCGTGCACACCATCGGGAATCTGCGCTTGAGCCATGCATCTAGCCTACGGCGCGTGGGCCCGGTGCTCCCCCTCAGCCGCGGCATCAGCCCCGACCCGCAACCTCAGCCCGAGATTCTCAGTCCTCGTCTTCGCCGATGCCGCGCGCCGCGAGCGCCTGCCCGGTCAGCTGCGCGTGCGCGACGGTGCGGATCGCGAGCGGCACCACGAGGGCGCGCGGATCCCGCTCGAGCCCGCGGGCCCGGGCGGCGGCGCGGGTCTCGCGCGCGATCCCCAGAATGCTCGGGATCGCGGTGATCATGAGCGAGAACGACAGCGCGACCCGATCCGGCCGCACGCCGAAGCGTCGCAGCGGCTGCAGCGACCAGGTGATCGTGTCGAGCATGTCCTCGATCCGGGTGCTCGCCGTCACCGCGCTCGCGGCGAGGATCAGCGCGAAGAGATCGCCCACCACCTCGAAGCCGCGCTCCCACCCCTGCTGCCAGGTCTGGAACACGAAGAGCGGAACCGCGATCAGCAGGAACCCGCGGGCGACCCGCCAGAAATCCCGACCCCGCAGCCCGGCGACGATGGCGAGCGCGGTCGCGATCCCGAGCGCCACGGCCGCGCTCGGTGCGCCCGGCACCCAGACCACCGCCGTCGCGAAGGCGAAGAGGCCGAGGAGCTTCGCGCCGGGTCGGAGCCGATGCAGCGGTCCAGCGCCAGCGATGTAGGCGCCGAGCGGGCTGACGGCACTCACGCGTGCGCCCGGTAGTGCGCGACGGCCGCCTCGGCGGGCCCGTCGAAGACCACCCGGCCGTCCTCGACGACCAGGGTGCGATCGGCGCGAGCGGCCAGCTCGAGATCGTGGGTGACGATGATCACCTGCTGGGGGAGCGACATCAGCAGATCCCCGATCGCGCGGGAGTTCCTGAGGTCGAGGAGTGTGGTGGGCTCATCGGCGACGAGGATCGCCGGGTCGGTCGCGAGCACGGACGCGATCGCGAGCAGCTGCTTCTGCCCCCCGGAGAGCGTGTGCACGCTGTGGTCGGCGAGGCGGTCGATCCCGAACCGCTCGAGCGCGGCCAGTGCGGCGGCCTGGCGAGCGACCGGATCTCGGTGGGCGCGGCGGAGGGAGAGCGAGACGTCCTCCACGACGGTCGGCATGATGAGCTGCGCCGAGGGGTCGGTGAAGACGAAGCCCACCTTCCGGCGCACGGCGGGGCCGTCGCGCCTGGTGTCGAGGGCGGGGTCGCCGGAGGCGGTGATCGTGACGCTGCCGGCGCTGGGTTCGACCAGGCCGTTGCAGAGCCGCGCGAGCGTGGATTTGCCCGAGCCGTTGCCGCCGATGATCGAGATGCGCGGCTCGCCGAGCGTGAGGTCGGTCGGGTGCAGGATCGTGACCGCGCCGCTCGAGGTCGGCGCGGTCACGGTGGCTCCGCGGAGTTCGATCACCCGGCGATCCTACTCGGCGGTCGTGGGGGTCGCCGGTGCCGTCGGTGCCGCGGTCGCCGCAGCCGAGGCCGGGTTGGCGCGGCGGCGCTCCGGCAGCAGCCCGGGGAAGGCGCGGTGCACCGCGGTGGCGACGAGGGCGACGAGCAGGGTCTTCACGAGGTCGCCCGGCCAGAAGGCGAGGTCGAAGACGAAGGCGGCGCCCACCGTCATGTCGGCGCGCCAGGCGAGGCCGAGCGGGCCCAGGGTGTGGATGAACACGAGGTTCGCGACGAGCCCGGCGAGGAATACGAGCGGGATGCTCGTGGCGATCCGCTGGCGCGGCAGGCGCTCGACGATGAACCCGGTGAGCCAGGCCGCGAGCGGGAACGCCACGAGGTAGCCGACCGTCGGCCCGGCGAACGGGGCCAGGCCCGCGGTGCCGCCGGAGAAGACCGGCAGGCCGGCGGCGCCGACCGCGAGGTAGAGCAGCACCGCCAGCAGGCCCCGGTTCGCGCCGAGCACGGCACCGGCGAGGATGACCGCGAAGGTCTGAAGGGTGAGCGGTGCGGGACCGAGTGAGATGCCGGGGATGATCGAGCACACCGCGATCAGCGCGGCGAAGGTGGCGATGAGGGCGAGATCGGTCGCGACGTTGCGTCGGCGGGGCGGGGCGGGAACGGCGGCGGTGCCGGGGGTGTCGGCGAGGGTCACGGTATCTCCTGGGTGGGTCGTGGGGCGGGTCGGGGATCCTGGGTCGAGGCGATGCTGCAGTGCAGACCCCTCGGATCCCGCCAACCTGAACAGTGTTCTGGTGAACGGTGTTCAGGTTAGCGCTAGACTGGGGTGATGCGCAACAGCCGAGCCGACGTCGTCGCTGCGGCGCTGCGGGTGCTCGAGGTGCAGGGGCTCGAGGGATGCTCGATGCGTCGGGTGGCGGCCGAGCTCGAAGTGCAGCCGAGCGCGCTCTACCACCACGTGCCGAACAAGCAGACGCTGCTCGCGCTCATGGCCGACGAGATCGTCGGGGGAGTCGGCGAGCCGGCGTGCGCCGCGGCGGGGTCGGTGAGCCCGGGCACCGGGGCTGACGCCGGATCGTCGGTCGAGGGATCGTCGGGCGCGGGATCAGTGGCGGCCGGATCACCGGGCGCAGACCCTCGGCGGATCTGCCAGGCGCTTCGGGACGCCATGCTCGCCGTGCGCGACGGGGCCGATGTGGTCGCGACGGCCTCGGCCTTCCGCTTGGGCGCGTCGGCGGTGGAGAACCGGCTCGCCGCGCTCGTCGGCATCGACGGTGCGCGAACGCTCCTCCTCTACACCTTCGGGCAGGCGCAGGCCACGCAGACGCATCGTCAGGCGGCGGCGTTCGGTGCGCTGCTCACCGGCAGCGGACCGGCACCGGCAGCGGCCGATCGGACGGACGTCGATCCGGAACCTGCGGCCGCAGCCGATGCGGAGCCCGAGCCCGGCATCGATCCCGCGCTCGACCTCGATGCGTCGTACGCGCGGGGGATCGACCTGATCCTCGCCGGACTCGGTGCGACGAAAGCGGCGACTAGCCCTCGCCGTTGAGCTTCTGGATCTCGCGGTCGATCGCGCTGTCGGAGATCGGTTTGCTGCCCGGGCCGTACGCGCCGATCCCGGTGAAGAAGAGGGCGATGGCGAACCCGATCATGGGCCAGGTCGGCCAGTAGTAGGTGCGGTAGCCGCTCATGAGCCAGATGACGTTCATGATGATGGCGATCACGCCGAAGACCAGCAGCAGGTTCCAGAAGTCCCGCTTCGCCTTGATCCGCTTGCGGGCGACGTCCCTGATGTCCTCGTTCATGCCACAAATGTAACGAACATCCGGCGTGTTGACTACTGATTCGCGGTGCCTCGCGGTGCCTCGCGGGGGCGGAGTGCCCGGCGCGTGTGCGATCCGGACCCCGGATTGTTAGCCTGTGAGCATGACGGAGCCGAATCGGCAGTCGCGCGGGATGGCGCTCGCGGTCGTCGTCGTGGTGCTCTCTGCTCTCGGGATGCTCATGACGATTGCGACGCTGGCTGACCAGTCGTCGTGGGGCGCGGCGCTCGTCGTCGGCATCCTCGGCCCCATCGGTGCGATCGTGCTCGCCGGACTCGGGGTCGTGGCGGCGACGCGGGCGCAGCGCACCGGAGTGCGGGTGACCGCGGGGGTCGGGATCGCGCTCGCGGCCGTAGGGCTTGTGCTGTCGATGCTGCTCTGGGCGCCGTAGGGGGCCGGGGCTATGCGGGGTCGCCGGATCCGGGATCTCCCGGCGCCGGACCTGTGATCCCCGGGCTCCGGGCTCTCAGCGCGAAAATGCCCCCGCGCCACATCGACGGAGCACGGGGGCGGGCCTCGCACCTGAGAGCTGCGCGACCGGGCTCCACGTTACTGAGGCCGTGTTTCGGGGTGATGACCTGTCGGTTACGCGGGCGGGTGTGGGATCGGCGTGCGTGAGACGATAGCGATATGGCGTCGACGTTCACCATCACCACAGAGGGGCCCATCGATGTCGACGCGGTGTTCTCGCGCTCGCTCGACATCGGTCTGCACATCAGGTCGATGGCGCACTCGAACGAACGTGCCGTTGGAGGTGTGACGAGTGGTCAGATCGGTCTCGGTGAGTGCGTCACGTGGAGGGCACGCCACTTCGGCGTGTGGTTTACCATGACGTCGCGGATCACCGAGCTCGAGCGGCCTCACCGCTTCGTGGACGAGCAGGTTTCCGGACCGTTCAAGATGTTCCGCCACGAGCACAGGTTCGAACCCACGTCGGCCGGGACGCGCATGACGGACACGCTGACCATTGCGTCGCCGGTGTTCGGGATCATCGCGGAGCGCCTCGTCTTGGTGCCGTACCTCAGGCGGCTCATCACGGCTCGGAATCGGGTGGTCGTGGCGATCCCGGACTGAGCGCAGCCGGCTTCATTGAGCGAATGTTGAGGATTCACACTTAGCACTCTCAGGGTTCGAGTGCTAATCTATCTTCACTTGAGTCAACATCACTCAAGTTTCAGCAATGGAAGGAGATTGATTCAGTATGGCATCGTATTTTGACCCTTTCACGGAGCTCAACCGCCTGACGGGGAGCGTGCTCCAGGACCGATCCGCACCTCGCGCCATTCCGGTGGACCTCTACCGTGAGCCGGAACGCTACGTGCTGAACGCCGACATGCCTGGTATCGACCCCGGGAGCATCGATATCGATATCGACGGCCAGCTCCTCACCCTCCGTGCGCACCGGACCAGCAACACTGCCGAGGGTGTGAAGTGGCTGTCGCGCGAGCGGCCGGGTGGCAGTTACCTTCGCCAGTTCAGTGTCGGCGAGGGAGTCGACACCGAACGCATCAGTGCGTCGTATGACAACGGCGTCCTCAGCGTCATTCTGCCGCTGAGTGAACGGGCCAAGCCGCGAAAGGTCGCTGTCGAGTCGACGCCGCGCTCGGCGGATGCATCACTCGTCGCCTGACACGCACCCCTCGATCCAGGTGGGTGGGGCTCCGTCACCGGGGCTTCATCCGCCTGGAGCGATCCGCATGTCGGTTCCCGACAGCGCCGTCCTGCCGCGACCGGTCGCCGGCCGACGAGACGCAGAAGGGGATCCCGCGGGCGCGATGCGGGCCCCGCCCAGCGCCCGGACGCTCCGGCCACACGGTCGATCTGCAGCACTGCTCAGAACAGGGTGTTCTTGTCCTCCATGCCGCGCATCTCGTCGTAATCGAGCACGAGGCAGCGGATCCCGCGATCCTCGGCCAATGTCCGCGCCTGCGGCTTGATCTCCTGGGCCGCGAAGATGCCCTGCACGGGGGCGAGCAGCGGATCCCGGTTCATGAGCTCGAGGTACCGGGTGAGCTGCTCCACGCCGTCGATGTCACCCCGGCGCTTGATCTCGATGGCGATCGATCCGCCGTCCGCGTCGCGGGCGAGGATGTCGACCGGGCCGATCGCGGTCATGTACTCGCGGCGCACGAGGGTGTGGCCGTCGCCGACGCGTTCGATCTGCTCCGCGAGGAGCTCCTGGAGGTGGGCCTCGACACCGTCCTTGATGAGTCCGGGATCGACCCCGAGGTCGTGCGAGCTGTCGTGGAACACCTCGAACAGAGAGACCACGAGCTTGTCGGCGGTCTTCTTGTGCGTGACCTCCCACGCCTCGACGATGCCCGCGGCGACCTGATCCTCGTCGAGATCGAGCGGCGCGAGCGTGCACGGCGGGCTCATCCAGTTGAGCGGTTTGTAGGAGCCGCCGTCGGAGTGCACGAGGATGCTGCCGTCGTTCTTCAGCATGAGCACCCGCTGCGCGCGAGGCAGGTGCGCGGAGAGTCGCCCCGCGTAGTCCACAGAGCAGTCAGCCACAACGATTCGCACCGGTTCAGTGTAGTCGGTCCGGCCGCGCGACGGGCGCGACCTCGCTTCCTGGCGTGAGCGATTTCTGGAGTGATGTGGCGTGTCTTCACCAGAAATCGCTCACGCAAGGAGGCCCAGCTCACGCAAGGAGGCGCAGCTCACGCAAGGAGGCCCAGCTCACGCAAGGAGCCGGGCTCACGCAGCAGGTGGAGCCTGGGGAGCCGGGCGGGGGCGCTCTGTCTCCGGGTCGCGCTTCGGCTCGCGCGCCGCGCCCGCCACAAATGCGCTGAGCAGCGCGATGCCCACCAGCGCCCAGAACGCGGTCAGCAACCCGATGTGCTCGCCGAGGAACCCGAACGCCATCGGGCCGACGAGCATCGCCGTGTACGCGATCGCCGAGACCGCGGCGACGTCGCGCACGGCGGTCTTCGGGTTGTCGGCGGCCGCCGAGATCCCGACCGGGAACCCGAGCGCGCACCCCACACCCCACATGAGCGTGCCGATCACGATGCCCCAGGTGACGGGCGCCAGGATCACGATCACCACGCCGATCCCGCACAGGATCGCGCCGCCGCGCAGCACCGGCACCCGCCCGAAGCGGCTGAGGATCATGGACCCGACGAGACGGGTTCCCGTCATCGACACGTAGAAGATCCCGAGCATCAGCGCGCCGACCTCGTTCGCGAGCCCGCGGCCGTCGGCGAGGGAGAGCGGCAGCCAGTCCGCGGCTGTGCCCTCGGCGAGGCTCATGCTCATGGCGATGAGCCCGACGAGCAGGATGCGGGGATCTCGCCACGGGCTGTGGGGCCGGATCGGGTGCGCCGCAGCCGACGCCGCAGCCGCTTCGGCGGGCACGGGCAGCGGGATCGGCCCGGAGTGCGTCGTCACCGGCGTCGCCGCATCGGCGCCGCTCGTCTCGGAGTCCGGTGGAATCAAGCGGAGCGAGAACCCGCCGACGACTACGATGAGGAGGAACACCGCGGTCAGGTGCACCGGTACGGGGATCGACCACATCTCGGCGAGCGCGCCGATCCCCATCGCGCTCACACTGCCGAGGCTGAATCCCGCGTGCATGAGCGGCAGGCGCGGCTTGCCCAGCGCGCGCTCTGCCGAAGCGCCGCTCACGTTCATCGCCACGTCCGAGGTGCTGAAGGCGAAGCCGTAGCAGAAGAGCACCGCGAGGCCCGGGATCAGTGCGCCACTCCAGATCAGCGTCGTGGCGAGGGGCATGGCGATCGCCTGGGCGACGACCCCCAGTGCGAGCGCTCGGCGCGAGCCGAGCTTCGAGATCGTGCGGCCGGAGAGCATGAGGCCGACGAGCGATCCCACCGCGAGGCAGAGCCCGTACACGCTCATCTCGAACGTGCTCGCGCCGACGTGATCCCGCACCGCGGGCAGTCGGGACAGCCAGCTGCCGAAGCCGAGCCCGAGCAGCGTGAAGATGAGCAGGATGCCGTTCACCCAGCGGGAGACGGCGTCGTGCGCGGACGCAGGGCGCAGATTCACGATGCCCCTCTCGCTCGTCACGGCACCGGATCAGCGTATCAATGCCGGGGGAGGACGGGAAGCTGCCCACCGCCGACCCCGCGCCCTACGATGAGTTCCATGCAGGACATCGGAGAGGCTCGCGTCGGCGCGTCCGGACGCACGCGGGATCGGGCGAGGCGGGGGCCGCGCCTGGCCGGACGGTTCGGGGGAGTCGCCGCGGTCGCGGCTGCGGCACTGGTGCTGAGCGGCTGCGGCCTCGAACCGGGATTGCCCGGGGAGGTTCGGGATCCCGCCGCGGTGGAGACCGCGCCCATCGATGCGGGGGCGCAGGTTCGGGACTTCTCCGCCGTCTACGAGCAGACGATCGATTGGCGCGACTGCGGCGAGGGGGACGGCCTCGATCGGGTCATGACCGAAGCGCTCACGGACGGGGGGATCGACGTCGACGGCATCGCCTGCGCCGACATCCTCGCACCCTACGACTGGACCGACCCGTCGAACCCCGACACGATCGAGCTCGCTGTGGTGCACATCCCGTCGACGGGCGACGGCGACCTCGGCACGATGCTCGGCAACCCGGGTGGGCCCGGCGCCACCGGCGTCGACTTCATGCTCGGCATGCCGCTCTCGCCGGGGTTCGATGCGGTGCTGGAGCACTACGACCTGCTCGGGTTCGACCCGCGCGGGATCGGGCGCAGCACCCCGCTCGACTGCGACGGTGCGGGATCCCAGCTCCGCGTCGTCCAGCTCGGCGCGTGCATCGCCGACAACCCCATCGCCCACACGATGGGCACCTCGCAGGTCGCCCGAGACATGGAGCTGCTGCGGCACCTGAGCGACGACGAGCGGCTGAACTTCTTCGGGTACTCTTACGGCACCATGCTCGGCGCGACCTACGCGACCCTGTTCCCGGAGCGCGTCGGGCGGATGGTGCTCGACAGCGCCGAGGATGCGCAGTGGGCGAGCCCGATCCACAACTTCGAGCAGCAGGTGGCGATCTCGAATGCGACCGTGGCGCTCGCCACGGCGTGCCGCACCGAGTACGAGGACCAGGTCGAGGTCTGCCCCTTCGTCGACGAGGACAGCCTGCTGCGGGTGATCGCCCGGCTCGACGAGGATCCCCTCGTCGCGAGCGACGGCACCGAGATCCCGGGCTACCTGCTGCAGAGCACTCTCTCGGACGCGCTCTACCAGAGCCACTTCGATCGCGGCCGCACGCTCGACACCATCGCACTGGCGCTCTTCGGCGATCAGGAGGCCATCGACAGCATCGGGTCCGCATTCGCGGGCGATGAATCGGGGCTCGACCTGGCGATGGACATCGTCTCTTGCCACTCCTTCCCGATCGAGCCGGACGTGCCGGGCCTGCTGGAGCACATCGAGCAGACGGGCATGCCCCGCCTGCTCGGTGGCCCGGAGATCACTGACGAAACACTGGCCCCGTTCGTCGACCTGTCCTGCTACGCACTGCCGGAGAGCGGACTCGACATCACCGACGCGTTCGACGCGACCGGGGCCGACCCGATCCTCGTGATCGGGGTCACCGGAGACCACGCCACCCCGTTCCAGTACGCCCAGGTGCTGACCGACGAGCTCGGCGATGCCACGCTCCTCACCCTCGATGGCCAGGGACACGGGGCGTCGTACACCGGTCGGTCGACCTGCGTCGACGACGCGGTCACCGACTACCTGCTGTCGGGATCGATGCCCGCGCCGGGAACCGTCTGCACCGACGATTGAGTCGGCATGGGGACCGACGAGTGAGTCGGCCGTTCTGTCGGTGCCTCGTCCACTAGGATGGACCATGTCCAACTATGGGGTGGAGGTACGGGTGTTCGAAGCATCTCAGGCGCGTTCGCGCGCAGTCGTTCGGCGGGGTGCCGCGGTCGTGGCGGCGCTCGCCGCAGGGGCACTGGCGCTCAGCGGATGCGCGACAGCGCCCGACGCGTCCGAGAGTGCACTGCAGGCCGAACGGTTCCCGGGGGTCTACGCACAGACCATCGAGTGGGGCGCGTGCGGCGAGGACTTCGGGCTCGGGGACGCCCTGTCGACCGCCCTCGATGAGCGCGGCGCTCCGATCGAGTCGATCCGGTGCGCCATGATCGAGGCGCCACTCGACTGGAATGCTCCGACGAGCCACGAGACGATCGAGCTCGCGGCGGTCCACATCCCGTCGAGCGGGACCGGTGAACCGATCGGAACGCTCCTCAGCAACCCCGGTGGGCCCGGCGAGAGCGGGCTGTCCCTCGCGCTGCAACTCACGACGACCCCGGGGTTCGACGACGTCCACGCGCAGTACGACATCCTCGGCTTCGATCCGCGCGGCATCGGCCGGAGCACTCCCGTCGAGTGCGACGCCGTCTCGACCCTGAAGGAGGTGAACCTCGCGACGTGCGCGGCCGAGCACCCGATCGCACTCAGCATGGGGACCTCGCAGGTGGCGCGCGACATGGATCTCTTGCGCGCGCTCATGCACGACGACCGGATGCACTACGTCGGCTACTCGTACGGCACGATGCTGGGAGGGACGTACTCGACGCTCTTCCCGGAGCGCGTCGGGCGCATGGTGCTCGACAGTGCGGCGCCCGGCAACTGGGCGAGTCCGATCGGCAACTTCAACCAGTCGATCGCGATCGCAGACCAGCTGAACGCGCTGCTCGACGACTGCGGGACGCGGTACGAGGTCTCGTCGTGTCCGCTCGACAGTCAGACGTTCCCCGAGACCACCGCCGCGCTCGATGCGGCCCCGCTCATCGCGAGCGACGGCACGGAGGTGACGGGCGACGCCCTCGTCAGCTCCCTGATCTCGGCGCTCTACCAGCGGCAGGTGGGGCGCGAGCTCTCGCTCGAACTCGCGGCGGCGGTCGTGTCGGGCGACCAGAGCGCCATCGATGCGCTCGCCGCCGAGATGAGCGGGGGCGGCAGCGCGGTGACCCTGGACGGGACGATCGTGAAGTGCCACTCGTTCCCCGCCGACCCCGACCTGGTGGGCCTCCTCGAGCGCATCGACGAGACCGGGATCCCGCCGATCCTCGGGGGACCGGACGTCACCGACGACTCACTGCGCGACCTCGTGAGCATGGCCTGCGATGCCCTGCCGAACAGCGGCGACGACATCACGGACACGTTCAGCGGGTCGCCGGACGCGCCGATCCTCGTCATCGGCATCACGGGCGACCATGCGACGCCCTACGCGGGGGCGGAACGGCTCGTGAGCGAGCTCGGCAATGCGCGGCTGCTGACACTCGAGGGGACGGGGCACGGCGCCTCGTTCATGAATCGCTCCACGTGCGCCGATGACGTTGCGACCGACTACCTGCTGTCGGGTGAGCTGCCGCCGAAGGGCACGGTCTGCACCGACGACTGAGCGGCAGAGCCACTGAGCTGCCACGTCCTCGCCGAGCTGCCACCGGTTTCGCGTGAATCGGGTGGCAGCTCGGCGAGCGGGATGGCAGCTCGGCGAGAGGGTGGGGTGGGCTCGCCGGCGCGAGCAGCAGGCTCATACTCCGGGCCAGACCCCGGGCTCAGACCCCGAGCACGACCCAGCGCTCGCCGCGCGCCCGGATCCCGAGCGTGACAGCGCGGGCGAGCATGAACGCGATCGTGAATCCGGCGGTGAGCGCGACGAGCGCCGCGGTCCCGCTCGGCACCAGCACCGTGATCGCCCACAGCACGGGGAGATACACCGCCAGGTTCGCGAGGCTCGTCCACGCGAGGTAGCGCGCGTCGCCGGCACCCATCAGTACGCCGTCGAGCACAAACACGAGCCCGCCGAGCGGCAGCGAGATGCCGAGCACGAGCACGGCGGGCGGCAGGATCGCGAGCACCGCCTCGTCGCTCGTGAAGACGCGCCCGATCACGGGGCTCGCGAGGGCGAGCAGCACCCCCATCGCCGCCCCGGACGCGATGCCCCAGGTGACCGTGCGCCGCACGATGGCCCGGGCTCGCGCCGCGTCGCGGGATCCGAGCGCGTCCCCGATCAGCGCCTGCGCCGCGATGGCCAGGGCATCGAGCGCGAACGCGGCGGTGGTGAACACCGTGAAGACGACCTGGTAGCCCGCGGTCGATGCCGTGCCGTGGCTCGTCGCGGCGAACACCGTCGCGAGCAGGGCGGCGCGGAGCCCGACGGTGCGGAGGAAGAGCCAGCCGCCGCTCCGACCGGCGTGCCCGAGTCCGTCGCGGCGGGGGAGGAACCCGGCGCCCGCCCGCCGGGCGTGACGCACGATCACCACGACGTACACGGCCACCATGCCCCACTGCGCGACCACGGTGCCCCAGGCGCTGCCGCCGATCCCGAACCCGAGTCCGTAGATGAACCACCAGTTGAGCAGCGCGTTGGCCGTGAAGCCGATCACCGCGACCGCGAGCGGGGTGCGGGTGTCCTGCAGACCGCGCAGCAGCCCGCTCGCCGCGAAGACGACGAGCATGGCCGGGATCCCGAAGCACGAGATCGTGAGGTAGGTGGTCGCCTGCTCCGCGGTGTCCGCCGCGACCCCGAACACGGCGACGAGCGGGGCGCCGGCCGCGTACAGCCCGGCCCCACGACGGCGCCGATCCCGAGCGCGAGCCAGAGCCCGTCGATCCCGGCCTGCACGGCGCCTCGGAGATCGCCGGCACCGCGGCGGCGCGCCACGATCGGGGTCGTCGAGTAGGCGAGGAAGATCATGAGACCCACGGCCGTCTGGAGGATCGCGGCCGCGACGGCGAGACCCGCGAGCGGCACCGCACCGAGGTGTCCGATGAGAGCCGAGTCGACCACGAGGAACATGGGTTCGGCGATGAGGGCACCGAGCGCCGGGATCGCGAGGTGGGCGATGCTGCGGTCGATCCGCCGCCGTTCGCCCGCCGCCTGTGCACTCACCCTGCCACGCTACCCCGTGCGATCGCTAGGCTGGGGCCATGACCCACGACGCGCTCACCTCCGGTATCGACCTCACCGAACTCGACCCCGCGATCCGCCCGCACGACGACCTCTACCGGCACGTCAACGGCAAGTGGATCGAGCGCACCGAGATCCCCGCCGACAAGGCCCGCTACGGCTCGTTCGCGGTGCTCGCCGAGAACGCCGAGGAGGCGGTCCGCGACATCATCACCGGCACCGAGGCGCCCGCACCCGGGCCCCTCGCCGCAGACGCCTCCGAGGGCGACAAGGTCGCCGCGCTCTACGCGAGCTTCATGGACCTGGAGCGCGCCGATGCGCTCGGCGCCGAGCCCATCGCCGAGGATCTCGCGCGCGTGCGGGCGCTCACGTCGATCCCCGAGCTGATCGCCCTCGTCGGCGAGCTCGAGCGCCAGGGGCTCGGCGGCTTCGCCGGCATGTTCGTCGACAACGACCCGGGCGACCCGGCCCGCTACATCGTGTTCGTGATGCAGGGCGGCATCGGTCTGCCCGACGAGTCCTACTACCGAGAGGAGCAGTTCGCCCAGGTGCGCGAGCAGTACCGCGCCCACATCGCGCGCATGCTCCAGCTCGCGGGCGTCGAGGGGGCGGATCGCCTCGCGGAGCTCGCGTTCGACCTCGAGACCCGGATCGCGGCGTCGCACTGGGACAAGGTCGCGAGCCGCGACATCCAGAAGCTCTACAACCTCCGCACGTTCGCGGGGCTCCAGGAGATCACGCCCGAGCTCGACTGGTCAGCGTACCTCGCGGCCATGGGCGCCCCCGAGAGTGCGTTCGCCGAGGTCGTCGTGGGCCAGCCCGAGGCCGTGGCGGGGGTCGCGAAGCTGCTCGTCGCCGAGGAGCTCGACGCCTGGAAGGCGTGGCTCGCGTGGTCGATCGTGCGCAGCTCGGCGGCGCTGCTCTCGCAGGAGCTGTCGCGCGCGAACTTCGACTTCTACGGCACCGCGCTCACCGGTGCGACGGAGCAGCGGGATCGCTGGCGCCGCGGCGTCTCCTTCGTCGAGGGATCGATGGGCGAGGCCGTGGGGCGGCTGTACGTCGAACGCCACTTCGATGAGGACGCGAAGGCGGCCATGGACGGGCTCGTCGAGCACCTCATCGAGGCGTACCGCGAGTCGATCGAGCAGCTCGACTGGATGAGCCCGGAGACGAAGGTGCGTGCGCTCGAGAAGCTCGACCGTTTCACCCCGAAGATCGGCTACCCGGTGAAGTGGCGCGACTACTCCGCGATCACCGTCGACTCGGGCGACCTCGTGGGCAACTCGCGCCAGGTCGCGGAGTACGAGTTCACCCGCGAGCTCGGCAAGGTCGGCAAGCCGATCGACCGCGACGAGTGGTTCATGACCCCGCAGACCGTCAACGCCTACTACAACCCCGGCTTCAACGAGATCGTGTTCCCCGCGGCGATCCTGCAGCCGCCGTTCTTCGACAAGCGCGTCGACGCGGCCGCGAACTTCGGGGCCATCGGCGCCGTGATCGGTCACGAGATCGGCCACGGCTTCGACGACCAGGGATCCCGCTACGACGGCGACGGCAAGCTCACCGACTGGTGGACCGAGGCGGATCGCACCGCGTTCGAGGAGCGCACGGGCGCGCTCATCGGCCAGTACAACGCTCTCTCGCCGGAGGGCGCGGACGGGCAGACGGTCAACGGCGAGCTCACGATCGGCGAGAACATCGGCGACCTCGGCGGCCTCGCAATCGCCTGGCGCGCGTACCTCCGGTCGCTCGACGGCGCCGAGCCGCCGGTGATCGACGGACTCACCGGTGCGGAGCGCTTCTTCCTGTCGTGGGCGCAGGCCTGGCAGCAGAAGTCGCGCCCCGCCGAAACCGTGCGGCTGCTCACGATCGATCCGCACTCGCCGAACGAGTTCCGCTGCAACCAGATCGTCGCGAACCTCGACGCGTTCCACGAGGCGTACGACACGAAGCCGGGCGACCGGCTGTGGCTGGAGCCCGAGCAGCGCGTCAGGATCTGGTAGCCCGCGACGTTCGGCGGAAGATGCGGCGACGGGTCGGCCGGTCGGGCTGGTCCGGCTGACCGGCCGGGTTCGCCAGCTCTGACGGGCTCGGCTCGCCGGCTTCGATCGCGGTCACCCGCGGCGCGGTGAGTTCCGCGGGGAGCACGAGCGGAGGCGGCCCGAAGGCGGTGCGGGATCGCGCCACGACGCGGCGCGCGAGCACGTAGTTGCCGACGCCGCCGATCACGGCGCCGACGCCGTACGGGATCGCCTTGCCGATGACCGAGGCGCTCCCGGTCGTGGCGACCTTGCGCAGGAACATGCCCTTGAGCTGATCCACCAGCGGCGCGAGCATCTGCCGAGGCAGGACCGAGCCGACGAACTCGCCCCAGAAGGTCGACCGGCTCGCGCCGCCCTTGGCCTGCGAGGTGACCTGCCGGAGGAGCGTCAGCCCCTCGTCCCCGAGCAGCAGCGTGAGGATGATCGCGCGCGCCCGATCCGGATTCTCCAGGGTGATGCCGTGCACCTCCGCCAGCGAGTGCGCGTACAGCGCCGTCGCCTCGAGGAACCCGACGGTCTCGGCGCTCGCGAGCGCGAGGGCCGCGACGGTGCCGACGGCGGGCACGGCCGCGGTCGCTCCGACGGCGCTGCCGCCCGCCGTGACCGCGGCGATGTACCGGGTCTCCAGTGCACGGGTGAGCGCGACGGGGGTGGCCGTGCGGTGCTTCGCGGCGACGCGGCGGAGGTGGGCGACGACGATCGGACGCTGGATCGAGAGCACGCGGTCGACGGCGCGATCGAGCCAGGGCAGGGCGGGGTCCGCGGGCGCGGGCGGCGTCGACGTCGTGAGGATGGTCGGGATCGCAACAGGCGCGGGGGCCGCTGCGGGCGCGGTCTGCGCCAGGTCCGGCACCGGCTCGGGCGCAGGAACCGGCACGGTCCGTGGATCTTCAGGCATCACACGAGCAGCGTAAGGGAACGACCTGGGATCTCTCGAGGGCTTGCGCTCAGCGCGCGGAGGCTCCGGCATGCTCAGCGCACGGGGTGCCGCGGTGCGCGGTGCAGACCACGAACCGCGCCGCGCAGTCGTCGACGGTGCAGTCGGCCAGGAGTGAGGAGGGCGCTTGGCACGCCGCGCAGGTCCCGATCACGGCCGCGCCGGGCGCGAACTCCAGCGACTCCCGGCCGTCGAACACGGCGAGGGATCCCTCCCAGAGCCCATCGTTGCCGAACGCCTCGCCGTAGCGGACGACCCCGCCGTCGAGCTGGTAGACCTCACTGAAGCCCCGCTTGCGCATGGCGGCCGACAGGATCTCGCAGCGGATGCCGCCGGTGCAGTAGGTGACGACCGGGCGGTCCTTGATGTCGTCGAACGCCCCGCTCTCGATCTGCTCGATGAACCCGTGCGTCGTCTGCACGTCCGGCACCACGGCGCCCGCGAAGCGTCCGATCTCGGCCTCCCAGGCGTTCCGCCCATCGAAGAAGACGACGTCGTCGCCCCGCTCCGCGACGAGCTCGTTGACCGCCTCCGGCGACAAGTGCTCACCGCCCCCGACCACCCCGTTGGCGTCGACGACCGTCTCGTCGGGGATCCCGAATGCCACGAGCTCGTCGCGCACCTTCACGCTGAGCCTCGGGAAGTCGGTGATCCGCCGCCAGGGAGCCCGGCGGTCGATGCCGTGCAGGGGCTCGGCCGCGTCGGGTTCGAACCCGGTGCCCGCGCTCCACTTCACGTCGAGGTCCGCGAATGCCGGGTGGGCCCGGGTGCGGCGCAGGTACTGCTTGCACGCGTCGAGCTCCCCGCCGACGGTGCCGTTGATGCCGTGCCTCGAGATGATGATCCGCCCGCGCAGGCCGAGCGACCGGCAGAGCTCGGTCTGCCAGAGACGCACCGCCTCGGGGTCGGGGATCGGGGCGAAGGCGTAGTACAGCAGGATCTTGGGCTCGGACACCTGACCATCGTACGCGCCGTGCTGCGAGGTGCTTGACCTTGACCTAACGTCAATGTTTATCGTGGATCATGCGGTCGGGATCGTCCCGGCCGGTGGAGAAGGGGGCGCGCATGGAACGCTCGATCCAGGAGGTCGCGAAGGCCGCCGGAACGACGTCTCGCACGCTGCGCCATTACGACAGGCTGGGGCTCGTCGCTCCCAGCCGGATCGGGAGCAACGGGTATCGGTACTACGACGATCGGGCGCTCGTTCGGTTGCAGCGGGTGCTGCTGCTCCGTGAGCTCGGGCTCGGGCTCGACGCGATCGGGCAGGTGCTCGCGGCGCAGGATCGGCAGGCCGGATCGGATCGCGCGGCCTCGAACGGGCCGGAACTCGCGGAGGTCGCGATCCTCGCGCACCACCTCGAGCTGCTGCATCGCGAGCGGGATCGCATCGCGCTGCAGATCGGCGCCGTCGAGCGCACGATCGGCGCCCTCCGCCGCTCGGCGGGGGCCGATCCCGAACCCGCACACATCACTGAAGGAGAAGACCTCATGGCACAGGACATGTTCGCCGGATTCGACCACACCGAGCATCGCGAGGAGGTGGAGGCGCGCTGGGGTGCGGACGCCTACGCGCAGGGGGACCGCTGGTGGCGATCCCTCGACGACGCGGAGCGCTCCGACTGGCAGGCGCGGCTCGCGGCCCTCAACCGCGACTGGATCGAGGCCGCTGAGCACGGCGAGGATCCCGGATCCCCGGCCGCGCAGGAGCTCGCCGCCCGCCACGTCGCGTGGCTCACCGCCACCCCCGGCACGCCGACCGCTGACCTCGCGGGATACCTGCGCGGCCTCGGCGAGATGTACGTCGCCGACGAGCGGTTCGCCGCGAACTACGGCGGGATCGCCGGGGCGACGCTCGTGCGCGACGCGCTCGAGGTGTACGTCGAGCGGGAGCTGCGCGGATAGGCCGCGGGATCCCGAGCCCGATGCCCCCCCCGGGGTGGAGCCTACTTGCGGGTGAGCGTGGGCTCGTCGGCCTCGCGGGCGAGATCGATGCGCTGGTCGTCGGCCTCGCGCGCGACGTCGATGCGGTGCTGCTGCTCGGGGGTGCGGGTGAGCGGCGGCACCACTTCGTACTGATCGTTGACGATGACCACGTCGTGATCCACGTGGTTGACCATCGCGTGCACGGCGTCGATGAAGTCCTGGCGGCGGATCGCGTCGAGCACGCGGGCGTGATCCCGCTCCATCTCGGCGCCGGTCGCGACGTTCGCGAGGCGACCGCGATGCTCGGGGGTGCGCAGCCGGTCGTTCGTGCCCGCGTACAGCGCGGCGAGGAGGCGGTTCTTCGCGGCGTCGAACACGAGGCGGTGGAACTTGCTGTCGAACGCCGAGGAGTCGGCGTCGCCCGCGAAGCCCAGCACCGGGCAGCGCGTGCAGCCGACCTCTTCGATGGCGGCCTGCTCGAGCGCCACGAGATCTTCCTCGGTGCGGTGCATCGCGGCCTGCTGCGCGGCCTCGATCTCGAGCGCGCGGCGATAGCTCAGGATCTCCTCGAGCGTGAAGTCGCTCAGGAACTCGTTCAGCAGGGTGCTCGTGGGGGCGGCGGAGCGCACGAAGGTGCCGCGGCCCGGCAGTGTCTCGAGCATGCCGATGCTCGCGAGCGACCGCACCGCCTCGCGCACCGTGGAGCGGCCGACGCCGGTCTGCTCCGCGAGTTCGGGTTCGATCGGGATCCGGCTGCCGACCGGCCACTCGCCGGTGGTGATCTTGCGGCGCAGGTACGCCAGGGTCGCGCGGGCCCGATCCGAGCCGGTCGTCGATGCCATGCTGACTCCGCTCCCAATGCGGCGTGGAGGTACGCCGTCGTCATCTCCGAGTATATCCGGCGAGACCTTGCGGAGTCCTGGCATCGTGGTGCCACGCGCCCTAAGCTGAGGGCCAGACGGACCCCGCGGATCACCGCGAGCGCGCGTCGGCGTGCGTGGGCCGAGACGCAGGGAGAGCAATGACGCAGCACCAGATCAGCCACGGCGCCATCAACCCCTACGCGGGGATGCGGGAGGTGCCGGGGTTCACCCTCACGAGCACGGATATTCAGGACGGCGAGCCGCTCCCGGCGGAGCTCTACGCCGAGGCCGCGGGCGGGGCGAACCGGTCGCCGCAGCTCAGCTGGTCGGGCGCACCCGAGGGCACGCGCAGCTACGTGGTGACCTGCTTCGACCCCGATGCCCCGACCGGGTCGGGGTTCTGGCACTGGGCGGTCGCGAACATCCCGGGATCCGTCACCGAGCTTCCGGGCGGTGCGGGTGGCGCGGGGAGCACGTTGCTGCCCGAGGGTGCGATCACGATGCCCAACGAGAAGCGGGATCCCGCGTTCACGGGTGCGGCGCCGCCCGAGGGCACGGGCGTGCACCACTACTGGTTCGTCGTGCACGCGCTCGACGTGGAGCGGATCGACGTGGATCCGCAGGCGACCCCCGCGGTCCTCGGCTTCATGATGCGCGAGGCGGTGCTGGCGCGCGCGATCATCGTCGCCACGGGCGAGTTCGGCGGCGCGGCGTAGGGGACTCCCTCCCCCTCTCGCGGGGGCGGTGCCGGTCGCCGGTTGGGTGATCCGAACCGCGGCGGTTTACGATGCTTGAAACGGCGTCGTGCGGCGCCGTTTTCGTTCGTTCACTCGACGCGCTCGGGTGATCCACCTCCCAGAAGGATCCGATAGTCATGCGACAGTCCTCGTCTCGCCGCGCGCTCACGCTGCTGAGCCTCACCGCCGCCGCCGCGCTCACCCTCTCCGCCTGCTCCTCGTCGAGCGAGGACTCGGGCGGTGACGCCTCCGCGGAGACGGTCAACATCGGGATCAGCCAGCTCGTGCAGCACCCGGCGCTCGACGCGGCGACCGAGGGCTTCAAGCAGGCCTTCATCGACGCAGGGTACGTCGAGGGCGAGACCGTGAACTTCGACGAGCAGAACGCCAACGGCGAGCAGGCCACCGCCGTCACCATCGCGCAGAACTTCGCGTCGATCGATCTCGACCTCGTGCTCGCGGTCGCGACCCCGGCAGCCCAGGCCGCCGCGCAGGCCATCACCGACAAGCCGGTCCTCTTCACGGCCGTCACCGACGCCGTCTCGGCCGAGCTCGTCGAGTCCGACGAGGAGCCGGGCGCGAACGTGACCGGCACGAGCGACATGGCCCCGCTCGCCGACCAACTCGCCCTGCTCCAGGAGATCGTGCCCGACGCCAAGAAGGTCGGCATCGTCTACGCCTCGGGCGAGGTCAACTCCGAGGTGCAGGTCAAGGCGGCCGAGGAGGCTGCGAAGGATCTCGACATCGAGATCGTCACGAAGACCGTGACCACCGCCAATGACATCGCCAACGCCACCGAGGCGCTGGGTGACGTCGACGCGATCTACGTGCCGACCGACAACATGGTCGTCGCCGGCATCTCCTCGCTGATCCAGGTCGCCGAGACCAAGCAGATCCCCGTGATCGGCGCCGAGTCGGGCACCGTCGAGGGCGGCGCGATCGCGACGCTCGGCATCGACTACGAGACGCTCGGCAAGCAGACCGGCGAGATGGCCATCAAGATCATCGAGGGCGCGGATCCCGCGACCACCCCCGTCGAGTTCGCGAGCGAGTTCACGTACGTCGTGAACCCCGCTGCGGCCGAGCGCATGGGCGTCACGGTGCCCGAGGAGATCCTCTCCCAGGCCGAGATCATCGAGTAGCGCGACCCACCACTGAGAGAAACGACACCACATGATCGGCGCACTCGAGCTCGGGCTCATCTACGGGGTGATGGCCCTCGGGGTCTACCTCACCTTCAAAGTGCTGAACTTCCCCGACCTCACGGTCGACGGCAGCTTCACCACCGGGGCCGCCGTCGCGGCTGCGCTGATCACGAACGGTCACAGTCCTGTCCTCGCCACCCTCGCGGGTGGCGGGGCGGGGCTCGTCGCCGGTGTCATCACCGGGCTGCTGCACACGAAGGGCAAGATCGATGGCCTGCTGGCCGGGATCCTGACCATGATCGCGCTGTGGTCGATCAACCTGCGGATCATGGGCACGGCGAAAGAGGGATCCGCGGTCGCCGCGAATCTGCCGCTGCTCCGCGCCGACACCGTCTTCACCCCGCTCCGCGATGCCGACCTGCTGGGGACGTGGTCCGGGGTCGCGATCATCGCGGCTGTCGTCCTCCTCTTCAAGTTCGTCGTCGACTGGTTCCTGTCGACCAGCCTGGGCCTCGCGATCCAGGCGACGGGTGACAACGGCCCGATGATCCGGAGCTTCGGCGTGAGCACCGACCGCACCACGATCCTGACCCTCGCCCTCTCCAACGGGCTCGTCGCCCTCTGCGGCGCGTTCGTCGCCCAGTACCAGGGCTTCGCCGACATCAGCATGGGCATCGGCCTCATCCTCGTCGGCCTCGCCTCCGTGATCCTCGGCCAGGCGGTCTTCGGATCCCGGTTCATCTGGATCGCGAGCTTCGCGGTCGTCTTCGGCGCGGTGCTCTACCGCCTCATCATCTTCTTCGCCATGCGCGTCGGCCTCGACCCGAACGACATGAAGCTGGTGACGGCCGTGCTCGTCGTGCTCGCGCTGCTGCTGCCCCGCTGGGGGTTCCTGAAGCGTGTGCCGTCACTCCGCAACCGGGGCGGCCGTGCGCCGCGCGGAGCGGATCCGTCGGCTCCAGATCCGGCACTCGCCACCGCAGCAGCCTCGAGCTCCATGGCACCCGCCGCCGCGGCCCCCGCTTCCACCGAGACCCCAGGGCGGTAACCATGCTGGTGATCGACTCCATCGACAAGACCTTCTTCCCGGGCACGGTCAACGAGCGCCGCGCACTCGCGGGCCTCAGCCTGAGCCTGAACGAGGGCGACTTCGTCACCGTGATCGGCTCGAACGGCGCGGGCAAGTCCACGCTGCTCAACGCCATCTCCGGCCGCTACAGCGTCGACTCGGGCAGCATCGAGATCGACGGCAAGCGCGTCAACAAGCTCAAGGAGTACCAGCGGGCCGCGTACGTCGGCCGGGTGTTCCAGGATCCGATGGCCGGCACCGCGCCCGACCTCACGATCGAGCAGAACCTTGCGCTGGCGGTGCGCCGCGGGAAGCCGCGCGGGCTCGGGCTCGCGCTCACCCGTGCGCTGCGGGATCGGTTCCGAGAGGAGCTCACGGCCCTGGAGCTCGGCCTCGAGCACCGTCTCACGGCGAAGGTCGGCCTGCTCTCGGGTGGGCAGCGCCAGGCGCTCTCCCTGCTCATGGCCGGGTTCACGCACCCGAGCATCCTGCTGCTCGACGAGCACACCGCCGCGCTCGATCCGCAGCGGGCGGCGCTCGTGACGGAGCTCACGGACCGCATCGTGACCCAGGGCGGGCTCACGACGCTCATGGTGACGCACAACATGGAGCAGGCGCTGCGGCTCGGCAATCGCCTGATCATGATGCACGAGGGGCGCATCGTGTTCGAGGCCGATGAGGCGCGCAAGCAGCAGCTCACCGTGGCGGGGCTGCTGGAGGAGTTCGCCAAGATCAAGGGAGCCCAGCTCGACGACCGCGCGCTGCTGACGTAGCTCGCGGCCTCGCCCAGCAGACTCCGGGAACCGTGCGCGCCTCCCGGCAACTGCCAGAAGGCCGCCATACAGTGGGCTCATGGCTGACGAACCCACTGCTTCGGATTCGGTCTGGCGCGCGTTGGCCGCGCCGAGTGAGCGCCGCGCGAGCGCCTGGCTCGAGTCGGTGCGTCGCGGCGACGTCTCCGCGGCCGAGATGCTCGGGGGCATGCAGCGGGATCCCGAGAGCTTCGAGTTCACGCGCCGGCTGATCGAGCTCGTCGCCGGCACGCAAGACGCCTTCACCTCCGCGATGGGGCTGCGCGAGATGGCGCAGGAGGTGCCCGCCGCGATGCCGGTGCGGGATCGCCTCGCGGTGCGCGCGGGTGGTGTGGCGTCGCTCGGGCTGCCCTGGGCCGTGATGCCGGTCGCGCGCCGCTGGCTGCGGGATCGGGTCTCGCACCTGGTGCTCGCCGCGAAACTCCCGACCGGCGCCACCCCCGGCCGCCTCGGTGTGCTCACCGAGGCGCTCCGCGAGCACACCGAGGCCGGTGCGGTGCCCGTCGTGGTGCCGCTCGGCGACGAGGTGCACGGCCCCGCGGGCGCGCTCGCGGAGGCGACGCGCCTCGCGGCACTCGCCTCGCACCCCGCCGTCAAGCACCTGGTCGTCGACCCCGCCCGCATCGCCCCCGGCGGCAGCGACTGGTCCGCTGATCTCGACGTGACCCGAGCCGCGACCGCGCTCCGGCCGATCCTCGCGGCCGCAGCGGAGCACGACACCACGATCCACCTCGAACCGACCAGCGTGCGCTGGGCGCGGGTCGTCCCGGACGTGCTCGTGCACGCCCTCGCCGACGCGGAGTTCGACCGGGTGCGGATCGGCACCCGGATCCTCGCCGAGCTGCCCGAGTCGCGGGAGTTCTATGATCGGCTCAGCCGCTGGGCGCAGCGGCGCGTCGCGGACGGCGGCGCCCCGGTCGAGGTCGTCATCGGCGTCTCGGGGGTCGCCGGTGCCGAGCGCATCGCCTCGATCCAGAGCGGACTCGCCGTGCCGGTGCTCGAGGATCGCTGCGACGTCACCGCGCAACTGCTTCGACTCGTCGACCTGGCGCTGCACCCCGGTCGCGCCGCCGTGCTGCGCCCGGTGATCGCGAGCGAGGACGTCCGGGTGCTCGCTGCCGCCGTGGAACTCGCCGCGGATCGCGATATTGCGGAACTGGTGTCGCTGCAGCTGCGCAGCGGCGTCGCCCCGGGCCTCGATCGGGTGCTCGCCGCGGAGGGTAGCGAGATCCGGATCGCGCTGCCGGTCATCTCGCCGCAGGAGTTCGCGGGCGCCGTGGACACGCTCGTCCGGATCGCCGCCGAGGCCGCGGATCCGGATTCGGCCGTCTCGCGGCTGGAGGCGATGCTCGCCGAGTCATCGAGCACCGGCGCCGAGCCATCGAGCACTGGCGCCGAGCCATCGAGCACTGGCCCCGAGGACACCGGCGCCGAGGACACCGACGCCGAGGGCACCGATGCCGAGGGCACCGATGCCGAGCCCACCGCCGCGGGATCCGGATCCGGCGCCGAAGCCGCGGAGCGCGCACTCTTCGCCGCCGCCGCGATCGCCGCCGAGCAGGACGCCCCCACCTCGCACCGCACGCAGCGTCGTGCCCGGGAATGGGATCCGACCGAGCGCGACAGCGCCCTCTTCTACCGCGCACCCGACGAACCGGCGCGCTTCGAGACGGGCGGCCTCACCGCCGCGGTGCTCGGACTGAGTCGTGGCTCGACCGGCGACCTGCGCCTCGGGGAGCTCGCCCCGCCGAAGGCGATCCCCGCCGTCTCCGGCTCCGGATTCGCCGCAGAGCCCGAAACCGACGCGAGCACCGCGGAGAACCGCGAGTGGGCGCGAGGCCTGTTGGAGCGCGCGGCGCAGCGGACCGAGGAGCGCGACCTCGCGAACGAGACCGTGGCGCTCTCGCCCGCGGACCTCGACGCCGCAGCCGTGGCCCAGGTCGCGCGCACGGCGGGGGAGCAGTGGGCCGCCCAGCCCCACCGCATCCGCGCGGTCCGGCTGCGCCGCGGGGCGCTCGCGGTTGTCGCCGCCCGCGACCGGCTCCTGCAGGCCCTCGCGGTCGACACCGGGGCGCCGATCGCCGAGCTCGACGCCGAGATCAACGACATCGTCGATGCGGGTCGGTACTGCGGCCAGCTCGCCGAGGGGCTCGCGGCTGTGCGCGGCGCGACTTTCGTGCCCGACCGGCTCGTGATGGTCGTGGCCGACGCCGTCACCGCACTGTCGGCGCAGGCGGACGCGGTGCTCGCCGGCCTCGCCGCGGGCAGCGGGGTGCTGTGGGTCGTGCCGCAGCGGCTGCACCGATCAGCTGCTGTGCTGGTCGAGGAGTGGGAGGTCGGCGGGATCACCGCGGGCGCCGTGCGCCTCGAGACCGTGTTCGCCGGTCGCACCCTGGGCGCGCTCGCGGCTGACGAGAACATCGACCGCGCCGTGGTGCTCGGTGACCGAGCCGAGGCGCGCGACCTCGCGCGACGGCGACCGGACCTGCGGATCGAGGGGCACTTCCGCGTGCGTGGATCGGTGCTCGTGTCCCCGTCCGCCGACATCGGGAGCGCGATCCCGAGCATCGTCCGCTCCGCTTTCCGCGCCGCGGGGTCCCACCCGCGCGCGGTCGACGCGCTCGTGCTGGTGGCGGGTGCGGCGCGCTCCCGACGTCTCCGCGAGGGGCTCGCCGATGCGGTGCGGGCCCTGCGGGTGGGCGACACCTCCCGACCCGGTGACACCGACGCCCTGGCCACCGACCTCGGTCCGCTGCCGGTGCCGCCGAGCGAGGCCGGGTTGCGGGCGCTCACCACTCTGCATCGCGGCGAGGAGTGGCTCGTGCAACCCGAGCAGCTCGACGAGGAGGGGCGGCTCTGGAGTCCCGGGGTGCGCACCGGGGTCGCGCCCGACTCGCCGTTCTGGGAGGAGTGCCGCGGTGTGCCCGTCATCGGGATCCTCCACGCGCACACGCTGACCGAGGGCGTCCGTCTGCAGAACGCACCCGAGAGCGGTGCCGTCGCAGGACTCTTCGCGACGGACGCCGACGAGATCCTCGCCTGGCTCGACACGGTCGAGGCGGCGTCCTTGTCGGTGAACCGCCCCACGACCGAGGCGCGCATCGAGCGCCAGCCCGGGGGCGGCTGGAACGACGCCGTGATGGGGTTGCCGACGCTGTCGGGCGGGCCCAACTGGCTGCTGGCGCTCGGCTCCTGGCGGCCGCGTGAGGGCACCCGCAGCGAGACCCTGCATCTGCGCGGGCTCGATCCCGAGGTGCAGCGGCTCATCGAGACGGCGCAGAATCAACTCGCGTACGAGGAGTTCGACGCTCTGCGGCGAGCGACCCTCTCGGACGCGCTCGCCTGGCGCACCGCGTTCGGTGTCGTCCGCGACACCGTGGGGCTCGGGATCGAGCGCAACGTCATGCGCTACTGGCCCGTGCCCACGCACATCCGGCTCGCCGAGCGCGAACCGGTCGCGGCGCTGCTGCGGGTCCTCGCCGCCGCGCTGCTGGTGCGGGCGCCGGTGTCGGTGTCGACCGGCGAGGTGCTGCCGAGCGAGGTCTCGGCCTTTCTCGCGAGCCAGGGGATCGAGGTGTCGCTTGAGCGCGACGACGACTGGATGGCGCGGATCGCCGTCTCGGGGCCGAAGGGCGCCGACGGCGTGGTGGCCGAGCGCGTGCGGCTCATCGGGGGCGACCGCGTGCGGGTCGCCGAGTGGATGGGCGGGCTCGACCGCGAGGCGCTGTGGGCCGAGCCGGTCACGATGGCCGGGCCGGTCGAGCTGCTGACGCTGCTGCGCGAGCAGTCGGTGTCGGCGCGGGCGCACCGCCACGGGCTCGCGGTCGAGGTGCCGGGGCTCGACGAGCTGCTCGCCGAGTAGGGTGCGCGTCGGATCCGGCGCTGGATCTCGGATCCCGGCTCAGCCGATGCGCATGGGGGTGTGCGGGATCCCGTCCTCCAGGAACCCCGGGCCGCTCGGGGCGAACCCGAAGCGGCCGTACCACTCGGCGAGATGGGACTGGGCGTGGATGAGGATCGGGTGACCGTCGCAGGCCGCGATGGCGTCGCGGAGCACGGCCGCGGCGATCCCGCGTCCGCGCCAGATCGGTGCGGTGACGACGCGGCCGATGCTGCGGAGGCCGGGCTCTGCGGCGTCCTCGTTCAGGATCCGGACGGACGAGGCGATGCGGCCGTCGTCGGTCTCGGCCCACACCTGGATGGTGCTCGGCTCGAGATCGCGGCCGTCGAGGTCGAGGTAGACGCAGTCCTGCTCGATCACGAAGATCTCCTGGCGGAGCTTCGCGATCCGGTAGAACGTCTGCGGCGGCACGGCGTCGAAGCCGTCGGCGCGGCGGAGGCTGATCTCGGCGGGGAGTGCACGCATCCTTCGATTTTGCCACGCGGTCGCGCCTTCGTGTGCTCGATTTCCGTTCCGCGCGGGTGAGACGGTACAGTTGATCTCTGGTTGCGCTATGTGTGGCCAACGGCGGGTTACCCGAGCGGCCAAAGGGGGCTGACTGTAAATCAGCTGGCAACGCCTACGGGGGTTCGAATCCCTCACCCGCCACCAGCAAGAAGACCCCGGCACCGTTGAGAGATCAGCGGAGTCGGGGTCTTGTGCGTTGGGCTCGCTATGTGCGTGGCGACCTGATGTCAGCATTCAGTGTCGAGAGATACCGCCCGGCCGTCACCCCTGTGGGTGGGCACTCCTCAGGAGCGACGGCCGCGCGGAGCGGTGGGAGCTATCGGTAGCTCAGGCGGGCGGTGAGCGCCGTACCGCCGTCGGGAGCGATGATCGCGAGTTCCTCGCTCGTGTCATCGGCAGCGCGGCCGACGACGTGGATCTGCTCGCCGCAGAAGATGGGCGCACGCGCGCTGAACTCGAATGCCGAAACATGTGCGCCGGGGTGCGTGTGCAGGAAGCCCTCGACGAGGTAGGTCGCGAGCAGTGGCCCGTGCACCACCAGGCCGGGGTAACCCTCTTCGCGCGTCGCGTATGGCAGGTCGTAGTGGATGCGGTGCGCGTTGAAGGTGAGTGCCGAGTACCGGAAGAGTGTGGCCTCGAGCGGCTGCTGCGAGAGGACCCAGTCCCATCCCTCGGGCGCCCCGATGCTGACACGCGGCGGGCGCTGCCGTGAGGGCTGTTCGGGATCGAGCACGGCTGGTTCGCGATACACGATGGACTGGCGCTCAGTCAGTGCCTGCACGCCGTCGGCCTGTACATCGTGACGCAGTACCACGAAGCAGAGCCGTCCGGACGACCCTGTTTTCGGGGTAATCGATTCGATCGTGGTGACGCGATCGAGCGTCTGCCCCACCGTGATGGGGGAGTGGTACTCGAGCTTGCTTCCTGCCCACATGCGTCGGGGGAGATCGAGCGGCGGCATGAATGCTCCGAGCTTGGGGTGGCCGTCGGCGCCCAGCTCGTTCATGGGAGCGGTCGGCGTGAACTGCAGCCAGTGGCCCGTGGGGAGGAGTTCGGATCGGTCCGTCTCGGCTGCGTCGAGCGGGCGGTCGAGCACTGAGGCGAGGCCGATCGCAGCGGAGCGTGAGGCAACGTCGCTGACGGTCTCGGTGCGACCGATCCACTCGGTGTAGGTCGGGGTGGGGGCCGACTGTTCGGACATGAGTTCTCCTCGGTGAGTGAGTCGGGCCGTGGGAAGTGCAGTGCACGTGGCTTCCGACGATGCGTGGATGAAGTGTGGCGTGGGTTCGTGATCGCTCTTCCGGCTGTCCAGGGCAGCCGGGTGAGCGCACGCCCGGGATCGTCCGGCTTGTACGAGGATAGAATATATTATATATTAGGCGCAAGGAAGACCCTCCCAACTTGGTGGTTGCGGCAGGTGTTCGGCGAGTGAGCGGATCTCGCCTCGGACGAAAGGACACATCGGTGAAGATCGTGGTGCTGGTGAAGGAAGTGCCCGACACCTACGCGGAGCGCAAGCTCAACCTTGAGACGGGACTTGCAGACCGGGGCGCTTCGGATGCCGTCATCGACGAGATTTGCGAGCGCGCGCTCGAAGTCGCTCTGTCGCACGCGGACACCGCCGAAGGCGTCGAGATCGTGGTGCTGAGTGTCGCGCCGGAGGGTGCCGCCACGAATCTGCGAAAACTGTTGGCAATGGGGGCCGGTTCGGCGGTGCAGGTGGTGAGTGAAGATTTGCTGGGCGCGGATCTCGGGCTCACCGCAGAAACGATCGCCGCCGTGCTGCGTGCGGAGGGTTTCGACCTCGTGATCGCCGGCAACCAGTCGACCGACGGCGCTGCGGGCATGCTGGCGTCGATGCTGGCCGAGTTGCTCGAGGTGCCGGTCATCACAAACCTCGAGTCCGTTGCGATCGCAGCCGACCGGGTGACCGGAACCCGGGTGAGTGACACTGCGAGGACTGCAGTGGCCGCGACCCTTCCTGCGATCATTTCCATTACTGAGCAGCTGCCCGACGCACGATTCCCGAACTTCAAGGGCATCATGGCCGCGAAGAAGAAGCCGTTGACGGTGCTGAGCCTCATGGATCTCGGCATCGACGCCACCGACATGACGCCCGCTCGGACCATCATGACGGCGATCTCCGAACGGCCGCCGCGTGCCGCGGGAGTCACCCTCGCTGACGGGGACGGGGTGGTCGAACAGCTCGCTGCATATCTCGCCGAGAACCGACTCGTCTAGACCGCGCAGATCAGGATCAGAGAGACGCATCATGGAACACTCGACAGACGCCATCCTCGTGCTCACCGAGCTCGCACTCGACGGGAAGCCGGTGCCGGCAATGGCAGCGCTCTTCGGCGCGGCGGCGGCGATCGGAACTCCGATCGCCGTGGTGTGCGGGGAAGACCCCGAGGTTGCAGAGCAACTCGCCGCGATGGGAGCGACCGCCGTACTCCAGGCACCGGCGGCAACGGTCGAGGTCGACGCCCTCGACGCTGCGGCAAGGCGCGTGCGGGCAGAGGCGGTGCTCGTGTCGCACTCGGTCGATGGGCGAGAGGCCGCCGCTCGTTTTGCGGCTCGCACGCACGCCGGGCTCATCGTCGATGCCGTGGGGGTGAGCCGGGATGCCGAGGGCGTCACCGCGTCGCATGCCGCCTACGGCGGCGCGTACTCGGTGACTTCCGCCGTCACGCACAGTGCCCCGGTCATCACCGTGCGCCAAGGGGTCATCGAGGCGCGGGCCGGATCGCAGCCGCTGGTCGGCGAAGCGCTTGAGGTGCCGCTGAGCGATCGGCGCGTGGTCGAGGTGCTGTCGTCCGAACCGATCGATACCGGCGGATCCCGGCCCGAGTTGCGCGGCGCGCGCACCGTGGTCTCCGGTGGCCGCGGCCTGGGATCGAAGGATCAGTTCTCCACGGCGGAACAGCTCGCGGACGCGCTCGGAGCGGCCCTCGGTGCCTCGCGCGCCGCGGTGGATGCGGGCTGGGTGCCGCAGAGCACCCAGGTGGGTCAGACGGGTGTCTCCGTCGCGCCGCAGCTCTACATCGCGCTCGGCATCTCGGGGGCGGTGCAGCACCGGGCGGGCATGCAGACATCGAAGTTCATCGTCGCGATCAACACCGATCGAGACGCGCCCATCTTCGACATCGCCGATTTCGGGATCGTGGGAGACGTGCACACGGTGGTGCCGAGGCTCGTCGCCGAGATCGAGAAGCTGAGGGCGTGACGTGAGCAGCGAACTGCAGGTGCTGCGCCGCGGACTGCCGCGTGTGGTCGGGGGCGAGCCCTGGCCCCCCGGTGAGCGGGGTGCCGATCCGGCGCCCGCTCAGGTTCCTCCTGCGGTGGCCGCGCCAGTTGCGATGGCCGCGATGCAGGCGCCGCGTACGACGCCTGACACGCCACTGCGCCGCGGCCTGCCCCGCGTGGTCGGGGGCGCACCCTGGCCGCCGGAGGGCGCTGGGCCGCTCGTTGCTGGAGCATCGATCGCATCAGCGGAGGCGGCTGTCGCGCCAGACGCCCCCAGCGGGCCGCGCGGCACCACAGAACCGACGCCGAGCCCCTCCTCGGCGCCAGCGGAATCGGCAACGGGACCAGTGGAAACGCCGGAGCTGTCGCCGATATTGACGACGGAGCCGGCCGCGCTACCGAAGCCAGCACTGGAGCCGACGCCAGCGCCAGCAGAGACTCCGGTGGCGCGCACCCGCGCGCAGCTCGTGCGCCGCGGAGTGATCTGGGCGTTCGGTGCGCTCTGCACGATGGGGATCATCGTGCTCGCAGCGCGCGGCGTCACGACCCTGCCGGGGGTGCCCGATGTTCTGCGTCGCTTCCCCGGGGAATACGAGTCACCCTGGCATCCGGAGCCCGGCTTCCCCGCATGGGCGAGGTGGAGCCACTATCTCAACTTCTTCTTCATGGTGCTGATCGTGCGCACCGGGCTGCAGGTGCGACACCAGCAGAAGCCACCGGCCTTCTTCACCCCGAAGCGCGGCGGCAAGAAGATCAGTATCTACTTGTGGCTGCACACGAGCATCGACGTGTTGTGGCTGCTGAACGGTGTGATCTTCGTCGTGCTGCTCTTCGTGAGCGGGCACTGGGCGCGGATCGTGCCGACGAGCTGGGAGGTATTCCCGAATGCGCTGAGCGCGATGCTGCAGTACCTCACACTCGAGTGGCCCACCGAGAACGGCTGGGTGAATTACAACAGCCTGCAGCAGCTCATGTACTTCACCGTCGTGTTCGTCGCAGCGCCGCTCGCCGCGATCTCTGGCGTGCGGATGAGCGAGTGGTGGCCCAAGGACGCCGACCGTCTGAACGCGATGTACCCGGCCCCGATCGCACGGGCGATCCACTTCCCGGTCATGCTGTTCTTCACGGTGTTCGTCGTCGTGCACGTGACCCTCGTGCTGGCCACCGGGGCACTGCGCAACCTGAACCACATGTTCGCGGGCACCGACGCTGTGAATTGGATCGGCTTCCTGTGGTTCGCCGGGGGCTTGCTTGTCGCCGCGGCCGCGACGTGGGCCGCGAGACCCCTGATCCTGGCACCGATCGCGAGCGCGTTCGGTCGAGTAAGCGAACGTTAGAGAGCACCAGATGAGTCGACCCGATACCGCAGCCGCCGCAGTCTCCTTCCTCTTCGTGCCGGCTTCTCGGCCGGATCGCTACGCCAAAGCGCTCGGGAGCGCCGCCGACGCGGTGATCATCGACCTGGAAGATGCGGTCTCCGTCGAAGAGAAGGACAGCGCGCTCGACCACTTGCTCGCCGCGCTGCACGCGGGCCTCGCCCGGCCGGCGCACGTGCGGATCAACGCAGCTGATTCCGTTTGGTTCGAGCGCGACCTCTCGGCGATCGCGGGCTTGTCACCGCGTGCGCGTGCGTCGGTGGCCGGTGTCCTGGTGCCGAAGGCGGAGCGCGCGGATGATGTGAGCCGTGTCGTCGATGCGCTGCTGCGCACTGAGAGGGGCAATGGGAACGGCGCCGGGCACGGCGCAGAACACCCCGCCGACGTGATCGCGCTCATCGAGAGCGCTGCCGGCGTGGTTGCCGCGCGTGAGCTTGCGGCGGTGCCGGGCCTGACCCGCTTCGCAGTCGGTGCTGCCGATCTGTCGTTCGATCTCGATGCTGAGATCGCCTCTGCGACGGTTGACTGGGTGTACGCGCAGCTGGTGATCGAATCTCGGCGTGCCGGCCTCGCCGGGCCCATTGCATCCCCGCCGTTCGAGATCGACGACCTCGAGGCCGTCGCACTCGAGTCGGCGAGACTGCGAGGCCTGGGCGCCGCCGCTCAGTTGAGCATACATCCGGCGCAGATTCCGGCGATCCACTCGGGGTTTCTGCCGAGCGCCGAGCGGATCGCGTGGGCGCAGCGTGTCATGGCGGCTGCGGCAACGGCAGATGGTGCCGTGCAGATCGACGGGCAGATGGTCGACAAGCCCGTCCGCGACCGGGCCGCGCGCATCATCGCGCAGGCGCGCTGAGCGCACCTGATGGACCGAGCATCGCGCTCGCCGATGTCGTGCCGTCGGGGTTGAACCCGCTCAGCTCCCGAACTCGGCGAAGATGCGTTCGGTGTGCTCGCCCAGCGCGGGGACGTCGCCCATCGGGGGTTCGTCGCCGAAGGTGACGGGAGGGAGCGCAACACGCGCTTCTCCCGAGGGCGTCTTGATCGTGCGCCAGCGATCGCGGGCAGCGAGCTGCGGATGGGCGGAGAATTCGGCCATGGTGCGCATCTGCGCGTTGGCGATTCCGACGTTGTCGAGGAGCCACTGCACCTCTGCGACGGTGCGTTCGCCCAGGCGGTGCTCGATGAGCTGGGAGAGCGCTGCGCCATTGGCGACGCGCAGGGAATTGCTCGCATAGTCGGGGTGCTCCGTGAGTTCGGGCTGCTCCAGCACCCGATCGCAGAATTGAGCCCACTCGCGCTCGTTCTGCAGGCCGAGGAAGACCACTCCGTCGGAGGCTCGGAACGGGCCATACGGAGCGATGCTCGCGTGCGACGCCCCGGATCGCTTCGGGGCGGCTCCGGAGTACTCGGCGTACAGATAGGTCTGCTGCATCCACTCGCCGAGCGCTTCGAGCATGCTCACCTCGATGCGTGATCCCGTGCCAGTGCGGCCGCGTTGGATGAGGGCCGCGAGTACGCCCGAATAGGCGTACATGCCCGCCGAAATGTCGGCAATCGACACCCCCACCTTCGCAGGAGCCTCCGGCCCGCCGGTGACCGAGAGCATGCCGGCTTCGCACTGGATGATCAGGTCGTAGGCCTTCTTGCGCTCGTGAGGTCCGCCTGAGCCGAACCCTGAGACGGAGACGCTGATGAGCCGCGGGTTGATCTGTTCAAGCACCTCGGGAGTGAAGCCGAGTCGCTCCACCGCACCGGGGGCCAAGTTCTCGACGAACACATCGGCGTGAGCGAGCAGTGAACGGAGCAGGCTCTGGTCTCGCTCCGACTTGAGATCCATCACCACGGATTCTTTGCCACGATTGAGCCACACGAAGTAGCTCGCCTCGCCGCCGACCGTCGTGTCGTACGCGCGGGCGAAATCGCCCGCTTCGCGCTCGATCTTGATGACTCGAGCACCGAGATCGGCGAGTTGTCGCGTCGCGAACGGCGCCGCGACAGCCTGCTCGATCGAAACCACGGTGATGCCCTCAAGGGGGAGTCCTGTCACTGTCTCCTCTTTCGTCGTTCTCTCGAGTACGCGTCGTTGCGGCTCAGATGCCGCCGCGCGCCACCAGCTGAGAGGCGATCACATTGCGCTGAATCTCGTTGGTGCCTTCGCCGACGATCATGAGCGGCGCATCGCGGAAGTATCGCTCCACGTCGAACTCGGTCGAGTATCCGTAGCCGCCGTGAATGCGCACGGCGTCGAGGGCGATCTCCATCGCCACCTCGGAGGCGAAGAGCTTTGCCATACCGGCCTCCATATCCGCGCGGGCCCCGCTGTCGTACTGCTCCGCGGCGTGCCGCGTGAGCTCGCGCGCCGCCGTGAGCTTGGTCGCCATGTTCGCGAGATAGTGCCCGATCGCCTGGTGCTTCCAGATGGGTTTGCCGAACGATTCCCGCTGCTGCGCGTAGGTGAGCGCATCCGACAACGCGGCCGAAGCGACGCCGAGCGCACGTGCTGCAACGTTGATGCGACCCGTTTCGAGGCCCCGCATCATCTGGGCGAAGCCGTGTCCGGTCGCTCCGCCGAGCACCTGCGAGGCGGGGGTGCGGTAGCCGGAGAAGACGATCTCGCAGGTCTCGACACCCTTGTACCCGAGCTTGTGCAGATCCCCGGATACTTCGAATCCCGGACCCGGTTCGACGAGCACGATCGAGATGCCGCGATGGCGGGGCTCTGCGGAGGGGTCGGTCTTGCAGAGCAAGGCGATCAGCCCGGAGCGGCGCGCGTTAGTGATCCACATCTTCGAGCCGTTGATCACAAGATCGTCGCCATCGAGCAATGCGGTGGTCGTCATCGCCTGGAGATCGGAGCCGCCACCGGGTTCGGTGAGCGCCATCGTGGCGCGCAGTTCGCCCGTCGCCATGCGAGGGAGGTAGCGCTGCTTCTGATCCTCCGTGCCGTACGCGTCGAGGAGTTTCGCGACGACGGTGTGGCCGCCCATCGCGCCGGTGAGCGTCATCCAGCCCCGCGCAAGCTCTTCTGCGACCTGGGCGTAGCATGGCATCGACACCGGCATGCCGCCGTATGCTTCGGGCACTGCGAGACCGAAGATCCCGATCTCTTTCATCTGATCGATCCAGCGCTCGGGATATTCGTTCGCGTGTTCAACCTCGCGCACGGTCGGCTTCACTTCCCGGTCGACGAATGCGCGAACGGTTTCGACGAGGAAGCTCTCTTCTTCATTGAGGCGAGGCATCGGGGATCCTTTCCTACGCGTCTTGGGGTGACGTGCGAGTGGTTTGAATATACTATATAGAATATTGAAAACGGAAGTTCCGGCGAAGAATCGAACGGAAGCGTCAATAGAATTGACCGCGCACGGTCGTTCCAGTTCGTGCGCGGCTTCCGAGAGGCCAGCCGGGCCAGAGGAGAATCACATGCAACGACGACAGCTCAGCGATGAGGTTGCGTCCTACCTGAGACAGTCGATCATGGCGGGCGAGCTCGGCCCCGGCACCTCCGTGCGCGCGGAAGCTGTGGGCGAAGCGCTTGACGTCTCGGCGACTCCGGTGCGCGAGGCGCTCCACGCGCTGCGTGCTGAAGGATTCCTCGAACTCGTGCCCCGCCGTGGGTTCACGGTACGAGCGCTCACCGCCACCGACATTCGCGATATCTTCGAGGCGCACGCACTGGTCGCCGGCGAGCTCGCGGCTCGCGCCGCGGAGCGTGTCACCGATGCCCAGGTGGCCGACCTGGTGGAGCAGCACGCGGAGCTCATGCGCGCGGCGGAGGAGGGCGATACGCAGCGATTGGAACAGCTGAATGACGAGTTCCACCGCCGGATCTATTTGGCGGCCGGATCCGAGCGACTCCGTTGGGCGCTCGGCAACTTCGTGAAGTATGTGCCGAGCGCGTTTTACGCGCAGATCGACGGCTGGCCGGAAACGACCGCGGAAGACCACTCGGCTGTGTGCGATGCCGTTGTCGCACACGATGCCGACGGCGCGCGTGCGGCGATGGCGCAGCACATCCGCAATGCCGGCGAAAAGCTCGCCGACTACTTCGAGCGGCGACAGGCCCCGTAACTAACACGGAATGCCATGTCTGAATTAACGCTGCTGCAGGGCCTCCGGGTCGTCTCACTCGAACAGTTCATCGCGGGCCCCTATTGCACGTCTCTGCTCGCCGATGCCGGCGCCGAGGTGACGAAGATCGAACGTCCCGGTGTCGGCGATCCGCGGCGGTCGTACGAGCCGAAAGTCGGCGACGGCGAAGACGCCATCAGCGGCGGGTTCGCGTCCTACAACCGCGGCAAACGATCGGTCGAGTTGGCTTTGGACACCCCGGAGGGCGTTGCTGAACTCGCGGGCATGCTCGCCGATGCCGATGTCCTCGTGTGCAACTTGCGCCCCGGCGCCCTGGCGCGGATGGGTCTCGCCCCAGTGGCGCTGCGGGAGCGGTTCCCTCGTCTCGTCGTCTGCGAGATCACCGGCTTCGGCAGCACCGGCGGAGAGGCTGCGAACTGGCCGGCGTTCGACTCGGTGATCCAGGGAATGTCGGGTTTCGCGAGCCTGGTGGGCGAGGCCGACGGGCCGCCCACGCTCACCCCGATGGGGACGACCGACATGCTCACCGCGGTGTACTCGACGATCGGGATCCTCATGGCGATCATTCAGCGCGAGCGCACGGGCGAGGGGAGCCTGGTCGACGCGGCGATGCTCGACATCACGGCCGCGTTCCTCGAGCGCCCGCTCACGCTGCACGAGTTCACGGGAGCAGTGCCCACCCGCGGGATCGATCGGTTCAGTCCAGTGGGGATGTTCAGGGCCGGTGACGGGCGCTGGCTTTCGATCGTGATTCCGACCGATGAGATGTGGCGGCGGTGCGCAGATGCGATGGGCCGACCCCAGATGATCACCGATCCGGAACTTGACACGGTGCTGAAGCGAGCCGATCGCATGCATGATCGCGTGATTCCTGCGTTCGAAGCGTGGGCAGCGGGGCTGACCCAGGAAGAGGCTGCGCACGCGCTGCGCGTCGCTGGCCAGCCTGTGGGCCTCGTGCAGGACATCGGCGAGGTGCGGGCGAACCCCCACCTCGCGCACCGGGAGCTCTTTGTGCCAATGGTCGATGAGGTGGCGATGCGCGCCGACGGCTCGCGGATCTCCCTCCCGCGCCTTCCGCTGCTGTTCGACGGTGAACACGCAACTCCTGGTCCCGTTCCCCGGCTCGGCGAGCACAATCCTCCGGATGGCCACGGGTCGAGCGAGCAGGTCGCAGAGTAGCCATCATGCGACGCGAGGGGGCAACCTCTCGGCGTCAGGCGTGCCTCAGTGGCAGAGGACGCTCAGCTCAGTCGATGCGAGGAGGGAGTTGCGCACCACGCCACAATGGCATACCGTATACGGTATCCCATAAAGGAGTGGTGAGATGACTGACATTGCCCAACATGACCCGCGCATCGTGGTCGTGGGCGCGGGCCCGAGCGGATGCTTTATCGCCGGTGCGCTTCGCCGCTCGCTGCCGCGCGCGAGGATCCTGGTGGTCGATCAGCTCCCCTGCCCGTTCGGCCTCGTGCGCTACGGTGTTGCGGCAGATCACCAGAGCACGAAGAACATCACGCGTCAGTTCGACCGCATCTTCACGCGCGAACGCGTGGAGTTCGCCGGAAACGTGAGCGTGACCCGCACCGCGCGGCCGGGCGCGGTGTCGCTCGATCAGTTGCGCGCGAGCGCCGACGCCGTTGTGCTCGCCACGGGGCTCGCGGCCGATAAGCCGCTCGGCGTGCCGGGGGATCGCCTCGCTGGAGTGCTGGGATCGGGTGCGCTGACCGGCCTGCTCAACAGCCACCCGGAGAGCCGCCTCGTGGCGGAGTCGCTCGCCGAACTCGGTGACCACGTCGCGATCGTGGGCATAGGCAACGTTGCGATCGACATCATTCGTTTCCTCGCAAAATCGGACGCAGATTTCGCGGGCAGCGACATTAATGATGACGCCCTGCGGGCCTACAGCGCGGCACGCGTGCAGAGCATCGACGTGTGCTCCCGCTCGCCGATCGAGGCCGTGAAATGCGACGCGCAAATGGTGCGAGAGCTCGCACAGATCAGCGGGCTCCGCGTGAGCCTGCACGGAGACACCGGCGTCGATGGGGCCACGATCGGCGACCGCACGCAAGCGGCTCGTGTCGCAGCCATCCGTGATCTCGCCGCATCCGCCGATGCCGACGACGCCCGCATCGAACTGCGCCTGCACTTTGGGGTCGAGCCGGTGCGCGTGGAGGGAGCGGAGCGCGTCGAGCGTCTCGTGACTGCGGAACGTGACGGCGCCGAGCGCACCATCGCCGTCGAGAGTGTCATTTCGGCGATCGGCTTCGCTGCGGAGGAGGATTGCATCGCCGGGACGATTGGAGAGATTCGCCGATCCGATCCGGCGTCCGGGCGCATCGAACCCGGCCTCTACCGAGTCGGCTGGCTTCGTCGCGGACCGCGCGGCACGATCCCGGAGAACCGCGCAGACGCGATGTGCGTAGCCGACGAGATCATCGCCGACCTCACGACGGGTGCTCTCGAAACGAAGACGCATGAGCTCCCGGAGGAGTTGCTCCCAGCCGATGTCGCTGATGCGTCGATCAGCTACGACGACTGGCTCGCGATCGATCGGCACGAACGCGAGACCGCGCCCGACGATCGGACCCGAGCCAAGGTGCGCTCGATCGACCGCATGCTCGCCGTCGCACGCGAGCGCGCCCACGCCTGACGCGCACCTCACCGCTGCACCTGTACTTCTTTGAAATGAGGCATCACCCATGAAATTCAGCGTTCTCTACGGCACCGAGTCGGGTAACTCCGAGTTCATCGCGCAAGACGTCGTCGCACACCTGACGGCCGAGCTCTACGAGGCCGAGCTCTCCGATCTCGCAGATACCGACCCGACGAACGTCGATCCCGACGTGCACGCGTATCTGATCGTGTGCTCGACCCACGGTGAGGGCGAACTGCCGCACACCGCCATCCCCTTCCTCGCCGAGTTGGAGGCGAAGGCGCCGGATCTGACCGGTGTGCGCTACGCCATGTTCGGGCTGGGGGACTCCTTCTACGCCGAAACCTACAGCCAGGGCAGCGAGATCATCGACCGGAAGCTCACCGAACTCGGTGCGACGCGCATCGGTGAGTACGGGCGTCATGATGCGTCATCGATCGAGGACGGCACCGAGCTCGCCCTCGCGTGGGTGCCGAGCGTACTCGCAGACCTTCGCGCTCAGCTCGTCTGAACGCGCTGCTCTTCCCTCAGATACGCGGCATCGTCGCCGCACCACGTGAAAGGAACCCGTCATGACTGTCGGCCACGAGAACGATCACCTGCTCACCTCGCTCGCCTTCGAGAGCTCCGTGCCGCACGAGTACTTCCGGGAGCTCCGCGACAACGATCCCGTGCACTGGACTGAGCCGGGCGACGGCTCCCGCGGCTACTGGTCCTTCACCCGCTACGACGACGTGGTGGCACTCAGTCGCGACACCGCCACCTTCTCCTCGGAAAAGGGCGGCACCACCCTCGAAGACATTCCGGAGGCCGACCTGCAGGGCCGGCGCACCATGATCGATACCGACCCGCCGCTGCACACGGGGTACCGCAAGATCCTCGCCCCCACCTTCAACCCGGGGATCGTGCGCCGCAATTGGGACGAGAAGGTCGACCGCATTGTCACCGAGACACTCACCGAGGCGCTGCAGCACGAAACGATCGAGTACGTCTCGAAGATCTCCTCTGAGATTCCCGTTCGTGTGCTCGCCGCGCTGCTCGACGTGCCAGATTCCGAAGCGCACTACATCATGGAGCTCGGGGACGAGATGATCGCCAGTTCCGATCCGGACTCCGCACCGCGCACCGCGCTGACCCCCGAGGTGCTCGCGGAGAACAGCAAGTACCAGTTCTCGAGCCCGGCAGGGCGGGAGCTATGGGAGTACGGTGACAAGCTGCGCATCGGTCGCGAGAAGGATCTCGGCCACGACGTCTTCTCCCTGCTCATCACGAGCGAGGTGGACGGCCGCAAGCTCACACCCCACGAGCTCGCGAACTTCTTCTCGCTCCTGGTGATCGCCGGCAACGAGACGACCCGCATGGCGTTCTCTCACGCGGCTAAGGCATTCTGCGACTTCCCCGATCAGTGGGACAAGCTGCGTGAGCGCCCCGAACTCGTCGATAGCGCGGTCGAGGAGATCCTGCGCTGGGCGACGCCCATCCATCACTTCCGCCGCACGGTGACGCAGGACACGGAGGTGCACGGCAGGAAGCTCGAAGCGGGCGACAAGATCGCGATGTGGTACGCGTCGGCCAACTACGACGAGCGCATCTTCAACGATCCGCACACGTTCGACATCGAGCGCAAGCCCAACTTCCACCTCGCCTTCGGCGGCGGCGGCGCGCATCGGTGCCTCGGCAATTCACTTGCGCGACTCGAGGTGAAGGTGCTGCTCCAGCACCAGATCGAGCAGGTGGAGCGCTTCGAGCTGGTCGGTGATGTGCAGCGACTGCGCTCAAACCTCACGCACGGTGTGAAGCACCTGCCCGTCCGCCTCACCCAGATTGCCGCATGAGCGGCCAGAACAGCGAGAGTGCAGCAACGATGCAACACACAATCGATCCGACCCGCGGCCATTGCAGGCCTCTCCGCGACGAGACTCTCGCGTTCCTCGACCGTGTGCAGGGCCTGCGCATCGGCGGAGCTTGGAATGCGCAGGCCGCTGATGGCGGCACCTTCGACTCGATCGACCCCGCAACGGGAGACGTGCTTGGATCGATCGCCGCCGCCACCGCGAGCGATGTCGATGCGGCGGTGACCGCGGCTGAACGCGCACTCGAAGGCTCGGACTGGCGAGACATCAGCCCGGCCACCCGGGCGCAGTACCTCTTCGATCTGGCCGACGCGGTGGATCGGAACCGCGAAACGCTCGCAGAGCTCGAGTCGCTCGACATGGGAAAGCCCATCACGCAGGCGCGCGACGACATCGGCGGAGTGGCGCTCGTCTTCCGGTACTACGGAGGGTGGCCGACAAAGATCGAGGGAGACCTGAACCCGGTGCGCCAACCGTTCATCGGCATGACGGTGCGCCAGCCCATCGGCGTGTGCGCGGCGATCACTCCGTGGAACTTCCCACTCGTGATGGCCTCGCACAAGATCGGGCCTGCGCTCGCCGCGGGCAACACGATCGTGCTGAAGCCGGCCGAGCTTTCGTCGTACTCCACGCTGTTCCTCGCCGACCTCGCACGTGAGATCGGGCTTCCCGAGGGTGTGCTCAACGTTGTGACGGGAGCGGGCAGTGTGGTCGGAGAGGCGCTGACCACGCACCCCGACGTGCAGAAGGTCTCCTTCACCGGCTCATCTCCCGTTGGCAAGCACATCCTCGCGGTGGCTGCGCCGCTCATGAAGAAGGTAAGCGTCGAGCTTGGTGGGAAGACCCCCAACCTCGTCTTCCCCGATGCCGATCTGCGGAAGGCCGCCGCGGCGTCGGCGGAGGCCGTGTGGGAGAACGCCGGCCAGGTGTGCATCGCACCCACGCGACTCTTCGTGCACGAGAGCATCGCGCAGGAGATGCTCGAGCTGCTCGCCGAGGAGACCGCCAAGTTGCGGCTCGGCGATCCCCTTGATGAGGCGACGACGCTGGGGCCCCTCGTATCCGAGAAGCAAAGGGGCACCGTGCGGGGGTACGTGGAGGCCGCGCGCGCCGAGGGCGGCCGGGTCGCGGTCGGTGGCAAGACCGTCGGCGAGGCGGGATTCTTCGTCGAACCCACCATCGTGACGGGGGTGACGAATGAGATGCGCGTGGCTCGCGAGGAGATCTTCGGCCCAGTGCTCTCGATCATCACGTTCCGCGATGAGGAGGAGGCGCTGCGGCTCGCGAACTCGTCCGAGTACGATCTCGCGGCAGCGGTGTGGACGCGAGACATTTCGCGCGCGCACCGGCTCACGCAGCGATTGCGCGGCGGGCTGGTCTGGGTGAACACCGTCGGCAAGCTCGATCCGGGAGTGAGCTTCGGCGGGCAGCAGCTCTCGGGCAACAGTCGTGAGCTCGGCCGGGAGAGCGTGCTCGAGTACACGAAGAGCAAGTCGGTGTTCATCGATCCGAGATAGCTCGGATCACCGCGAATATGTTCGCGCCTGGCACCCCGGTGTTGAAGCGCGCAATCTGAGAGGAAGAAAACATGTCAGTACGACGAACCGTTGTGATCACGGGCGGCGCATCCGGAATCGGCGACAAGGTCGTGGAACGGTTTCTGAACGACGGCGACCATGTGGTCGTGGTCGATCGGAACCCTTCCCCGCGCGACGTGCCGACGATCCTGGTCGATCTCACCGAACCGGACGCGATCGACGCCGCAGCCGATGCGCTGCCCCAGCACATCGATGTGCTGGTCAACGCCGCGGGTATTTCAGGCAAGAACGGCGTCGATGCCGCGCTCGCCGTGAATTTTCTCGGCATGCGCCGGTTCTCGGAGATTGCGGTGCAGCGCATGACCGCTGAGTCGAACGTGGTCACGATCGCGTCAACCACCGGGTTCGAGTGGCGTCGGCGAATCGAGGGCGTACAGGCGCTCATCGGATCGCGGAGCCTCGAGGAGGCGCGGGTCAACGTTGCGCCATTCCTGCCGGACGGGCAGGAATCGTTTGAGGCGTACAACCTGGCGAAGGCGACGGTCATCGTGTGGACGATGATCTCCTCGCGGCAGCTGGTGCCGGGCATGCGCATGAACACCGTGAGCCCGGGGCCGACCGAAACGCCGCTGCTCCAGGACTTCTACGACTCGATCGGCGAGGACCAACTCGACCCGTTGAAGGAGTTCGCCGGCCGACATGGGACTCCCGAGGAGATCGCGGCCGCGATCGCGTTCCTGGCCTCGGACGAGGCATCGTGGATCTCGGGTGAGGATCTCGTGGTCGACGGCGGTGCCGAGGGCGGTCTGCTGCGGAAGAAGCTCGCAGATCGCATTGCCGCCTACGCTGCACAGTAGTGAGGTGTCGGACCGCACGGGAGGTGCGGTCCGATCACTTTCGGCCCAGCATGGCGTTTGTGAAAATAGAATATAAAGTATATGGTATACCCAGCGAGATCGGGCGTATGATCCGATGTGAGCAGAGCCAATCAAGGAGGATTTGGTGTCCGAGATGAAACTCCCCGAGGGGATCCACACCGTCGAAATGGTCTTCGCGGACGTCTTCGGTGTGCTGCGGGGCAAAAAGGTCCCCGCGAATCAGTGGCCGCGAGTCGCGCATGAGGGGTCGCATATTCCCGGGGCTCCGCTCTACTGGGGAGTGCGCTGCGAGTGCCCGGACGAGTCGCCCGCCGGTGGCATGGACGAGGGATATCCCGACGTCGTCATCAAGCCGGTCGTCGGTACCTTGCGTCCGGTGCCCTGGCGCCCCGGCGTCGCTCAGGTCTTCTGCTCGATTGAGAATCCCGACGGAAGTCCGTCGGAGCTGTGCCCGCGCAACGCGCTCGTCTCCGTGCTCAGCGAATACGAGAAGGAGGGTATCGATGCTCAGATCGCCCTCGAGATGGAGTTCTACCTGCTCGATCCCGAAACGCACCGCCCGCTCATCTCGCAGATGAACACGTACGGTGTGGTCGACGGTTCGCCCTACGACGCGATCCTCACCGACATCATGACGAACCTTGTCGCGTACGGGCTGCCGGTCGAAGCCGGCATGCAGGAGTACGGCACGGGTCAGATGGAGATCACCCTGCGCTACGATCGTGCGCTCAAGGCGGCCGACGACGCGATCTTCATGCGCAGCGCGGTGAAAGAACTCGCCGTGAAGCACGGGCTCGTCGCAACCTACATGGCGAAGCCGTTCGATGGTGAGAGCGGCAGCGGTCTCCACATTCACCAGTCGATGTGGCGCGACGGCGTGAACCTGTTCGACGCGGTCGATGGTCCCTCGGAGTACGCGATGCACTACCTCGGTGGATTGCAGCGCCGGATCGGCGAGTTCTCGCTCTTCGGATCGTGGAGCGTCAACGATTACAAGCGTCGGCAGGACTTCACGCTGTGTCCGACGACGGACTCGTGGGGTGGCGACAACCGCACGGTCGCGATCCGAATGATCGAGGCCGAGGGCTCGTATCGGTTCGAACAGCGAGACCCCTGCTCGACGAGCAACCTCTACCTCGTCGTGGCTGGGCAGCTCGCGGCCGGGCTCGATGGGGTGCGTCACCAGCTGACACCCGGCCCCAGATGCGAGCTCAACGCCTACACCGACCCGAACGCCAAGCCATTGCCGCGATCCGTGCCCGCGGCCATCGACGCGCTGCGCGGCTCCGACCTCGCGCGCGAGGCGTTTCCCGCGCTGCTCATCGACACCTACGTCGACACAGTGCAGCGCGAGTATCAGGCGATCATGCAGCCGGTCTCCGACATCGAACGGACGCGCTACATCGGAGCGATCTAGCGGAAGGCAGGGCAGTGGGGGCGGCCCGAATCGGGCCGCCCCCACTGCCCTGCCACGTGTGCACCCTCGGAGGGCGACGCGGGCGTTAGATCTGGTGGAGCGAGCGCCCGCTGTGGATGTGGGTGAGCATGATCTTGTGCGCGTGATCCGCATCGCCCGATGCGATGGCATCGAAGAGCGGCCGGTGCTCACGATCGAAGCTTCCTACGACGTCGTCGTTGTCGAGCATCCGAGCCCAGATATCCGAGGTCAGCACCCGGTTCCAGAGCAGGTCGAACGACTCCACGAGGTAGGTGTTGTCGAGCGCCCGCACGATCATACGGTGCACGTCGCGATTCGCCAGGAAGACCTCTTCTGCCGTGGTCTGGGGTCTGGTCAGGAGCGTCTCGTACTCGGCGACGAGCTGGGCGCGGGCTTCGGCTTCGAAGGTCGCTGCGCGTCGCACCGCGTAACCCTCGATCGCCTCGCGGGCCTCGTAGCGGTGGTCGAGTTCGTCGGTGGTGGTCTCGCAAACGACGTAGCCCCTGCCGCCGTGGGGCTCGATCACGCCTTCGCGCTCAAGCCGCTGCAGTGCCTCGCGCACCGGGGTGCGGCTGATGCCCATCTGCTCGGCAAGCTCATCCATCAGCAAACGCGTGCCCGGCACGAGCTCCTTATTCAGAAAGCCCTGGAAGAGGTAGCGGTACGCCGCCTCGCCGAGCGTTTCACGCGAGAGCGAAGTCTTCTGAATGGCCACTGAACGATCGCCTTCCTCGAGGGGTCATCTTCAGGGTATCGTCCTGGCGCTCGTTGCACGTCTGAGTCAGGGGAGCAATAGTCGCGAGGAAACGAACGGGGAGGGCGCCGCACGCTCTGTGTCGGCTGCCCTCCCCGCAACATGATGTCTACGTTGAGACGACGACACCAGGCTCTTCGGTCGGTGCGACGACTTCGATGCGGCCCGTGCCGATCGCAGACCAATCTGCGCGGCGCTTGCGCTTCATGACCTCGGCGACAATGAAACCGATCGCGCCCATGCCGAGGTAGAGCAGCCCGATGATCACCGGGGCGATGCCCACCTCGCCGCCGACGAGGTTGCCGAAGTTCGACACGATCAGCACGACGCCGGCGCCGAGCACGAGCGTGGCGAGTGTGGGAGCAATAGTCGTCGTCCACGTGTTCTCATCCGCGGCTCGATGGCGGCGGAAGTAGACGACGATCGCCGCGGAGCAGAGCGTTTGCAGGAACACGAAGCCCACCGTCGACGCTGCCGCTCCCCAGGTGAAGATATCGAGATACGGGTCGGCCCCGATCAGGGCGAGGGTGAGCAGGATGATCACATTGACAACGCCGACCGTGACGCTGCCGCGGTGCGGTGACTGTGCCACCTCGCGCACGTAGCCGAGGCCGCGGGGGAGTACCTTCTCGCGGCCGAGGGAGAAGAAGTAGCGTGAGATGGCGTTGTGGAAGGACAGGATCGCGGCGAAGGATCCGGTCACCACAAGAATCTGCACAACCCACACGATGCCCTGACCGAGGTAGTCGCTCGCTGCGATGACCACCATGTCGCCTGGATTCTCGAGTGCGATCTGCATCGCCTCGCTGCGGCCGAACGCGAGCACCATGACCCAGGTCATGAGTGCGTAGAAGAGCGACGTGAAGATGACGGCGCCGATGGTCGCGCGCTTCACCGAGCGCTTCGGGTCCTTCGCCTCCTCCGAGTAGATGGCGGTCTGCTCGAAGCCGATGTACGAGGCGTACCCGAACGCGAGGCTCACACCGAGACCCGGGCCGAAGAGCCCGACCGGATTCCAGGAGTCGAAGGTCACGCCTTCGGAGCCGCCCGTGAAGATGACGGCGATGGCGAGGATGAGCAGGACCGACAGCTCGGCGATCAGGAGGAGTCCGAGTACCTTTGCGCCCACCTCGAGATTGCTGCGCCCCAGGAGAACGCAGATCGCGATGGCAGCGATGCAGAGCACGTACCAGGGGACGACCAAGCCGGTGAGGCTGCTGATGAGGTTTTGCGTGACGAAACCGAAGAAGCCAAGCAGCGTGATGATCGCGCAGAAGTACGCGGCCAGCGCGACGAAGGACGCGCCGGCGCCCCAGGAAGGGCCGAGGCCCTGCGCGATGTAGGCGTACATGGAACCCGCGTTGCGGATCCGACGGCTCATCGCCACATACCCCACTGCGAAGAGGAGCAGTACGAGGCCGATCAACACGTACACGAGCGGGGCAGAGATGCCGACGCCGTAACCGATCAGGAGCGGCGTGATTCCCATCACGCAGGTCAGCGGGGCGGCGGCGGCGATCACGAAGAACGCGATCGCCGGAGCACCCACAGCTCCGTTGCGCAGCGACTGGGTCGCCGGCGCATCGCTTGTTGAAGAGGACACCTTTGTCACCTTTCTTGGAGGACCGTACTCCAGCGGGCGATCCTGTGATGAAATCCGTTGGAAGCCCGGTGCGGACTGGCGGAGGCTCCGGTGAGGAGTGCCCCAGAGAGGTGCGCTCGTCATCGAGTGGGTATCTGCGCCAGGTTGAGACCGCGAAGTCGCGAGACAAAACACCGAGTACGGTATACGCTAACAGTCATGGTTGATCAAATCAATGGAGAAGTGACGCCGACCGTGTACGTCAGTACCTGGCAGAAGACGATGAACATTTCGCCGTATGGCGTGTTCGACATCGAAGGCGCGATCGTGGAGTACGTCGAGCGCACCCGGAACGCGGGCGCCATCGTCTTGCAGGTGCCCCGAGACGTGCCCGAGCGCGCCGAGCACGTGCTGGCGGGCGCCGACGCCCTCGTGCTCATCGGCGGCGAGGATGTCGACCCATCCTGGTATGGGCAGGAGAACGAGGGCAGCACCCGCACAACGCCCGAGGCCGATGCGTTCGACATCGCTCTGATACGCGAGGCGCACCGGCGCAGACTCCCGGTGTTCGCGATCTGTCGCGGGCATCAGCTGGTGAACGTCGCGTTCGGCGGCACGCTGTACCAAGACATTGCACAGGATCCGGTGCAGCACTCGCCCGGAGCGGCCGCGCCCGGAGAGTCCCCAGCGGCTGAACACACCATCACGATCGAGCCCGACAGTCGATTCCTCAGCACGATACTCGGAGCAACCGCCCGCGTGAATTCGATCCACCATCAAGCGGTTGATCGATGCGCCCCTGGCCTGCGCGTCGTGGCCCGCGCCGAAGACGGCATCGTCGAAGCACTCGAGTCCGAGGATGACGATTGGCTGTTGCTCAGCGTGCAATGGCACCCGGAAAAGATGGCGGATCACCAGGTGCTCTTCGATTGGTTCGTGGGCAGGTGCGGCAGCGCCTGGAGTCAGCCCCGGCGTACCAGCTCGCTGATGGCCGCTGGTGAGCTGAGTGACGAGATCCTGACCAGCGTCTGCAACGCACGTCACTTCGGCCCACCCTTCATTGCAGAAGACCACACAATCAACGAGCTTGCCGCGACTGTGCGACGCGTGCTCGACCACGCACTCCAGAAAGGACCCCACCGTGACCTATGAGACCGCTGACCCAGAACTGCTGAGTCGATCCGCCACCGCGCTCGCCGCGGTGCCGCACAGTCCGCTGTCGGGGATGGACGGCACGATCCCGGTGCACGACCCTGCGACCGGCGAGGAGATCGCGACGATCCCGAATCATACTGTCGAGACCGCGCTCGAAGCGGTCTCGCTGGCCGATTCCGCGGGGAAGGCCTGGGCGAAGACCACGCCGCGTCACCGCTCCGACGTGCTGCACGCGGTGTACGCCCGACTCATCGAGCGGAAAGACGACCTCGCGCTCGTGATGAGCCGGGAGATGGGCAAGACGATCTCCGAGTCGTACGCGGAGGTACAGTACGCGGCCGACTACGTGCGCTGGTTCGCCGAAGAGGCGTTGCGCGCCGGGGGCAGCTACCGCGAGGCCCCCGCGGGCGGCGCCACGATGTTGACCACGCGCGGCCCCGTGGGGCTCTCCGTGCTCATCACGCCGTGGAACTTCCCGATGGCGATGGCGACCCGCAAGATCGCACCCGCCCTCGCCGCCGGATGCGGCTGCGTCGTGAAGCCTGCCACACTCACGCCGCTCACGACCTACCTCACCGTCCAGCTGTTCGAGGAGGCCGGTGTGCCAGAAGGGCTCGTGCAAGTGATCACGACGCGCAGTGCCTCCGCATTCAGCGAGGCCGTGCTCACCGATGATCGGGTGCGCAAGGTCTCGTTCACGGGATCGACGGCGGTCGGTTCGACGCTGATGCAGCTCGCAGCGCAGAACATCGTCAAGAGCTCGATGGAACTGGGCGGCAACGCCCCACTGCTGGTGTTCGATGATGCCGACCTCGAGCGGGCGATCGACGGCGCAATGCTCGCGAAGATGCGCAATGGAGGCCAGACGTGCGTCTCGGCCAACCGCATGTTCATTCAGGAGGGGATCGCCGATGAGTTCATCGCCGGATTCACGGAACGCATGGCGGCGCTCGTGCAGGGCAATCCTCTCAATCGCGAGGTCGAACTCGGCCCGGTCGTCGACGACCGCGCGGTCGCGAGACTTGCACACCTCGTCGACGATGCCGTAGCGAAGGGTGCCGATCTGCTGACCGGCGGCGCTGCTCCGGCTGGATCGGGCACCTTCTTCCAGGCCACGGTACTCGATAACGTTCCAGTCGCCGCCGACATCACCACCACGGAGATCTTCGGCCCGGTCGCGTCGATCACGCGGGTGCGCACCCAGCAGGAGGCGATCGAGAAGGCGAACGACACCTGCTTCGGCCTTGCGGCATTCGTGTTCACCGAGAGCGCTGACCGCGCGCTCAACGTGGCTGAGGCTCTCGAAACCGGCATGGTCGGCATCAACCAGGGGCTGCTATCGAACGTAGCCGCGCCCTTCGGCGGCGTGAAGCAGTCGGGCATCGGCCGCGAGGGCAGCGCGGAGGGGTTGGAGGAGTACCAGGAAGTGCGCTACTTCAACGTCGCGCGGAGAGCGACCTCTTAGCTGTCATGCTCGGACCTGGATCTGCGTGGTCCATCGAAGCAGCTCGCCCCGGTCAATCGCTTCAGGGAGGATGGGAGCATGGACCAACGCGTGCACGTTCTCACCTTCGCGACTCCCGATCTCGATGCTGCTCGATCCTTCTACTGCGACGGCCTCCACTGGAATCCGCTCATCGACGAGCCCGGCGAGATCCTCTTCTTCCAGATCGCCCCCGGCCTTGTGCTCGGCTTGTTCGATGCGAACAAATTCGACCGAGATCTCCTGCGCGAAGGCTCGACGGACGGCGTCAACGGTGTGACGCTGTCGCACAATGTCGCGACACGCGATGATGTCGTGACGACGCTCGCCGAACTCGACGCCTTGGGCGGGACGATCCTCAAGCCCGCCCAAGAGAGCGCCTTCGGCGGCATCTTCCACGGTCACGTCGCCGACCCGAATGGGCTCATCTGGGAAATCGCGCACAACCCCGGGTGGCACATCGCCGAGTCCGGAACCGTGGCATTCGAGTGATCCCGGATCCTCTGAATTCGCTCCCCTGAAGGGTCATGAGTGGCCCGGTTCCTTCTGAAATGATGGGATGAATCCACCCCTGAGAAAGGATCGACTTGCCCACTGCTGTCACCCTCATCCGGTCTGCCGCCCTGTCCGATGCGGCCGAGTACGCCTATGCCGCGACGGCTCCGGCTGACGCCCGGCTGATCTTCCTCGCGGGATCCTGCCCGCTGAATACCGACGGATCGACCGCTGGGGTCGGCGACGTCGCCGCACAGGCCGCGAAATGCATCGAGAACATGAAGATCGCTCTCGCAGCCTCCGGCGCGGACATCACTGACATCATCAGCACGCGCGTGCTGGTCGCGTCCACTGTGCAGTCCGATCTCGTCACTGCTTGGGAGGTCGTCCGTGATGCATTCGGCGATCACGATGCTCCGAGCACACTGCTGGGGGTCACCGTCTTGGGCTACGACGATCAGCTCGTCGAGATCGAAGCAACCGCGGCCGTCCGAGACTGAACTTGAGGTGATGTGCTCGAGTATCCCGGAACTGCGACCGCGGGGGCCTGAGTGGTGCTGGGGGCCGTGAGCTCGAACAGGTTTGAGCTCTGTGGGCCGCGAATACGGCGCCACGGCGCCCCGCGAATCCCCGGATGCTGCGGGCGCTCCGGGAATACTCCGGCGCGTCACATCGATACGTCCGGCTGCGACGAGGCCGGAGTGGGGAGCGCGATCAGCCCGCCCGTCGGGCGGTGGCAGTGTCGGCGGCGGCGAGGCGCCCGGGACGCGGCGGCATCCCCGGGGTCGCGGGCGCGGTCGATGGCCACGGCACCGCGGCCTCGGCCTGCGAGAGCGAGGTGTGGATCCCGACCATGCGGCGCTGCGCCTGCTCTGGGTGCCAGGTCATGAGAATGTACCGATCGTTGCCCGCCGTGTCCGTCATCAGGTGGATGATCGCCTTCGGGTGCTGCGGGAACTCGCGCAGCACCAGCCAGGTGTGCGTATCCGCCTGAATCAGGTTGCTGCGGTGCATGGTGCCCTCCCTCACGAAGCCGTGGGGGTAGCGTACGCCCGGAGTCGGACACTCACGCCCGGGGAGGGTCAGTCGCGGTCGGCGCTCATGAAGTCACGAGCGATTCGCGCCCCGATCGTCCCCATCAGCATGATCGCGGGATGCGCCGATGCCAGATAGAGACCGGATACACCGGGCGCGAACCCGAGCAGTGGCTCGCCGGTGTCGGTGACCGGGCGATCGGCAACGACCGCGTCGATCAGCTCGACCCGCTTTCCGCCGACCAGCAGGCGCCGGATCGACGCGAGGGTGGGCTGCGCCAATCTCCGCGTGTCGCCGTCGAACCCGGATCGCGGCACATCCTCGGCTGCGATGAGGGTCGTGTCGTCGAGCTGACGGATCTCGAAATCGGGGGAGGAGAGGATCCCGGAGACGAGCGGCGTCGGCGTCGAGAACCGGAGGAGGCAGCACGGTGATGCCTCGACTCGCGCCGGTGCCGGCGATGCGCCGATCGGCTCGGCGATCCCGAGCGACGCCAGCAGCGGCGGGATGCCCGTGCCCGCGGCCAGCAGCACTGCCGATCCGTGCACCGGGCCGGCATCGGTGGCCACGCCGGTCACGGCCCCGCCCTCGGCGATGAGTCCGCGCACCCGTGTGCCGGTGCGGAGCGCGGCCCCGTCGTCGAGCGCCTCTTGCAGCAGTGCAGCGGTGAGTGCCGCGGGATCCACGCCGCCGTCGTCCGGCGCGAACGCCGCGACCGCGGGGACCTCCCGCACCCCCGGTTCCCGGCGGCGAATCTCCTCCGCGTCCACGAGACGCACCGGATGCCCGGCGCGCTGGTGCTCGGACACGAACGCGCGGGTCGCCGCGTCGGTCGACTCCCAGGTCAGCGCCCCGGTGCGTCGCAGGCCGATCGGCGTGCGCAGCTCGGATGCCACGCGCGCGAAGTCCTCGGCGGCCGTGCGGCGAAGCCCGTGCGCAGCCGTCGCGGCGGAGCTCTTCGCGAACCCGATCCAGGCGAAGGAATCGCCGGTAACGCCGCCCGCAACGCCCGCGCCCTCGATCACCGTGACCCGGTAACCCGCTCGCGTGAGGTGGTACGCGGCAGTGGCGCCGACGATCCCGGCCCCGACCACCAGGATGCGGCCTGTGCGGCGGTGCATCGGTCTAGGAGGTCGCGGCCTCGCCGGTCAGGCGCTGGCGCAGCGCGGAGGCGCGCACGATGTCACCCTCGAGGAACCGCACCTCGGCGGGTTCGATCCTCCGGTCCGTCTTCGCCTGCCCGATGCGCTCGAACGCCGCACTGATCTCCGCGTCGAGGCCATCCGTGATGAGCCGCTGAATACTCGAGGGCAGACGGAGAAAGGTCGCGGAGTCCATGTACAAAATGTACACACTCCAACGGGGTCGCGGGAAGAGCCCCGCCGGGGAGCGGCCTACGCTCGAGCGTGGTCGAAGAGCTCCGTGGACAGGTATCGCTCGCCCGTGTCGCCGAGGATCGTCACGATCGTGCGACCCGCGAACTCGGGCCGCGCGGCCACCTGCCGGCTCGCGGCGAGGGCCGCTCCGGCCGAGATGCCGACGAGCAGCCCCTCGCGCGCGAGCGCCTCGCGGGCCGTCTCGATCGCGGTGTCCTGCGGGATCCCGATGATCTCGTCCGCCAGGTCGAGCTCGAGGATCGGCGGCAGCCCGTTGCCCCCGATGATGCCCTGGATCTTGTGGGGCTGGAACTCGCCGCCCGAGAGCACCGGGGCCTCGGCGGGCTCGACCGCGATGACGCGGATCTCGGGATTGCGCGACTTCAGATACTTGCCCGCGCCGGTCAGTGTGCCGCCCGTGCCGACGGTGGCGACGAAGGCGTCGATGCGACCCTCCGTCGCCTCCCAGATCTCCGGGCCGGTCGTCCGGAAGTGCACGTCCGCGTTCGCGGCGTTGCCGCCCTGACCGGAGAGGAATGCGCCCGGGTGCCGCTCCAGGATCTTGCCCGCCTCCTCGTTCGCTCCCGCCATCGCGAGCGGCCCCGGCGTGAGCACCAGCTCTGCGCCGAGCCCGCGCAGCAGGGTGCGCCGCTCCTCCGAGACGTCGTCGGGCATCACGATGATCACGCGGTACCCCTTGACCGCGCCGATCCACGCGAGCGCGATCCCGGTGTTGCCGCTCGTGGCCTCGATTATCGTGCCGCCGGGGGTGAGGCGGCCGTCCGCCTCCGCCGTTTCGACGATCGCGAGCGCGGTGCGATCCTTCACGCTCGCTGCGGGATTAGCGGACTCCAGCTTCGCGAGCACCCGCGCGCCGTGGTCCGGCACCAGTCGGTTGATGCGCAGGAGCGGCGTGCGCCCGACGAGTTCGGTGAGATCGCCCGCGATCAGCGGGCCGTGCAAGTGACTCATGGCGTCTCCACGTCTGGGTGAGGGCGATGCTCGGGCGGGATCCGCGCCGCGTTTCATCCTCCGAGATGTTGCCGGCGTCGTGCAACCGCGCGCGACCCGGGACGTAACCGGATGTGTTCGGCGCCACGGACATTCATCGGCGAATCACTGAAACAGCGTCCAAAGTGACACCTGCTCCTGACATTTCGGTGGGAGTCTGTGCCGCAGGGGTCGCCTTCGATACGGTCATTCCGGGAGGCGAACGCCTCAGTCGTCACACGCACCAGTTCAGGAATCACCGCCCGCCCGCAACCAACCATTCGCGGCGCGACGCAGTGCGGCTCACAGACGAGCCGCGTGATCCGACCGGCCGCCGCGCAGGGGGCCCGACGGGTGCTCGGCGCGCCATCGACGCATGTCAGAGAGGACAGCACACTTCATGAACGATCATCAGACGTCCCGGTCTCGGGCCGGAACGCGGGGGCGGGTGCTCGGCACACTCGGGTCCGCGGCGATCCTGATCCCGCTGGTCATGACGCCCAGCATCGCGAACGCGGCACCGTACATCCCGGTCGACGCGGCCGAGGCCATCGCCAACGGCACCTACCTGCCGACCTTCGAGCAGGAGTTCGCCGCGCAGGCGGACGCCGCGACGGCCTTCGGCCACGCGCGCCACCTGGCTGTCGGGATCGGGCCGCGCGTTGCGGGCTCCGCCGCCGAGGTCGAGGCAAACACGTACGTGAAGGACGCCCTGGCCAGCTACGGCTTCATCACCGAAACCGAGTCGTTCCCCGTCTCCGTCTCGACGTTCGCCGACGCCACCCCGAGCCGCGATCTGCCGTTGCAGGTCAGCTGGCAGTACCGTCCGGCGGCCAACGCGCTCTTCACCGGGGCGGGCGCCCCCGTGACGGCCGAGGTCGTCGACGTCGGCGCCGGAACGACGATCGACCCCGCGGTGGTCGCCGGCAAGTTCGTGTTGGTGGACTGGAACGCGACGTCGGCGACCCGGAACGCAATGCTCACCGAGATCGCCGCGGCGGGTGCCGCCGGCATCATCATCGCGCAGACGACGGAGAACAGTTCGCTGGCGAACCCGGGCACCGTGCCGGCGCAGGCCGCGGCGATCCAGGTCGTCGGGGCGGCCTCGGGTCAGGCGATCCGGATCCGTGAGCTGCTCACGACCGGCCCGCTCACGCTCAGCATGACTACCGAGCAGAGCAGCCTGACGAGCACGAACACCATCGGCGTGCGGCCCGCGGTCGGAGACGCGGACGGCACGGCGCCGATCGTCTACATCGGCGCGCACATCGACTCCGTCGTGGGCAGCCCCGGCGCGAGCGACAATGCCTCCGGCGTCGGCATCATGCTCGAGTCGGCTCGCATCATGAGCCAGTACTCGCTCGACACCGAGATCCGGGTCGGCACCTGGGGCGCGGAGGAGAAGGGGATCCTCGGCTCCAAGTTCCACGCTACGAGTCTCACCCCCGAGGAGATCGCGCGCACCGTCGGCGCCTGGAACATGGACATGGCGGGCACCTCGTTCCTCGGGAACCCGGGGCAGCCGACCGAGTTCTGGGGGCTCTCCGTCAACCAGGACAACGCCGACAACGCGGTGCTGAACCAGGCCGCAGCGGTGTCGCAGGGCACAGGCCGCGGCGAACTGAATCGCGGGTACGTGGGCCGCAGCGACCACCAGTCCTTCCACGACGTCGGGATCGACGCGGCGGTGTTCAGCTGGATGTTCTGGTCGCCCGCGACCTCGATCGTGCTCGAGCCGACATACCACAAGCCGTCCGACACCATCGACAATATCTCCGAGGAGCGGGTCGGGATCGCGACCGAGCTCATCGGCGGATCCGCCTTCCGCGCGGCGCTGAACACGGTGAGCGTCACCGTGCTCGATGAGGGCGGCGATGCGGCCGACGGCGTGCCGGTCGCGATGTCCTGCGGCGACGATGCAGGCTGGCGCGAGGTCGGGACCACCGATGCCGACGGCACGGTCGAGACCCTCGCTCCGCGCACGGAGTGCGACTTCGCGGCGGTCGCCGAGAACGGCGCCGTGGGCGGGGCCGTGGCGCAGGCCATCGCCGGAGCCACTGACGTTGAGATCGCGCTGATCAATGACACGGTCGCACCGACGGTCGCGATCGCGGCCGACACCGAGGTTCCGGCTTCGGGCTGGTACCGCACTGCCCCCGTCACCGTCGTGGTCACGGCTGAGGACGAGACCGATGCCGCGCCGACCGTCGAGGTTTCACTGGACGGCAGCACGTGGAACCCGTACGCCGCGCCCGTGGCGCTCTCCGCTGAGGGCGCGAATACCCTGCAGGCACGCGTGACCGACGGGGCGGGCAACGTGATCGAGGGCGCTGAGACGTTCAACATCGACACGGTCGCACCGACACTCGCGGCGACGGCCAGCACGACCGCTCGCGGCAGTGTGACGGTGGAGGCCGCCGACGCCACCTCCGGGGTGGCGAGCGTCGAGTACCGGATCCTGCCGAGCGGTGCGTGGCAGGCCTTCCCGAGCGACCCGATCCTCCGCAGTGCGGCGCGCACGGGCACGCTTCCGATCGGCGCGGAGGCCGTCTCCGTCGAGCTTCGCGCGACCGACGTCGCGGGTCACTCGAGCGCGCTGGCGACCCTCGCGTTCGCGGCCGGTGAGGCGCCGGTCGTGCCCGAGCCGGAACCCGGTACGCCCGGTGCCCCGGGTGCCAAGCCCGGCAGCCCGAACTCCGGGCTCGCCACCACTGGCGGCTCGGAGCTCTTGGGCTACGGCGCGCTGGCTCTGGTGCTCGCCCTGGGTGGTGCCGGCGCGGTGCTCCTGATGCGCCGTCGCGCAGGCGGAGCGCAGCCGACCGACGGGTAGTCGTCTCGCACGAGGCGCGCTGAACGGGGCCTCGCTCCGGTGGAACCCCACCGGAGCGAGGCCCTCGGTCTGCCCCACCCGAGCGAGATGGCACTTCGTGCGCCAGACGTGGCTATTCGTGACACTTCTGCGCAGAATCTGACAATTTATCGCGATCTGTCTGCCATTTCATCGATCTGGCGCTCAGATGTGTTCGCCGTCTCATAGGCTGCTGGAAGCGTGAGGCGGGAGTGCCGTCGCGCGGACTCAGCAACGAAGCTAAGGAGATCGAAGGCACAATGGTGTACCAGCGAGACGCCGTCGAGGCACTGCCGGCGTACGTGCAGGGGAAGTCGATCCCGAACGCGGTCAAGCTCTCGTCGAACGAGAACCCCTACCCGCCGCTGGACTCCGTCGTCGAGGTCGTGCGCGAGCGCGCAGCGAGCATCAGCCTCTACCCCGACATGTCGGCGCACGATGTGGTCGAGCGCATCGCCGCCCGCTGGCAGGTGCGTCCTTCCGAGATCGCGGTCGGGGCTGGATCCGTCGAGGTCGCGGCGCAGCTCATCACCGCGAGCGCCGGATCGGGCGACGAGGTGATGTTCGCGTGGCGCTCCTTCGAGGCGTATCCGATCCTCGTCCAGGTGGCCGGTGCGACGCCGGTCCCCGTGCCGCTCACGGCCGACGACCGCCACGACCTCGAGGCCATGCTCGCCGCGATCACCGACCGCACGCGCCTGGTGTTCGTCTGCACCCCCAACAACCCGACCGGTGCGATCGTCACCCGTGACGAGATGGAGCGCTTCCTCGAGCGGGTGCCGAGCTCCGTGCTCGTGGTCATCGACGAGGCGTACGCCCACTTCGACGACGCCGAGGACTCGGTGGACGGGCTCGATTTCTTCCGCCGCTGCGACAACGTCGTTGTGCTCCACACCTTCTCGAAGGCGTACGGGCTCGCGGGGCTCCGCATCGGCTACGCCATCGCCCCCGAGCGCATCGCCGCGAATCTGCGGCGCGTGGCGGTGCCGTTCGGCGTCAGCGCGCTCGCGCAGGCCGCCGCGATCGCCTCGCTCGACGCCGAGGACGAGCTGCAGGAGCGCATCGACGTGATCCGGGCCGAGCGCGCCCGGGTGCTGGCCGGGCTGCGCGACCGCGGCTGGCAGGTCTTCGACTCGCTCGGCAATTTCGTCTGGCTCCGCACCGGAGCGTCGACCACCGAGGTCGACGGGATCCTGCGCGAGAACGGCGTCGTCGCCCGCGCCTTCGCGGGCGACGGGATCCGCGTCACCATCGGATCGCCCGAGATGAACGATCGCTTCCTCGCGGCGCTCGACGGCGTACCCGCCTCGGTCTGATCGCGACCGGGTCGCCCACATACTCACTTCACCATCACGTGCACGAATCACACCACTAGGAAGGTCACCATGATGAACCGAAAGCTCACCGCCGGGCTCGCACTTGCCGCAGCCGGTGTCCTCGGACTCGCGGGCTGCAGCGGAAGCGGCGACGACGCCGCCTCCGAGGGCGGCTCGGAGGGCCAGTCGTACTCCATCGGCGTGCTGCAGCTTGTGCAGCACCCGGCGCTCGATGCCGCGACCGAGGGCTTCCAGCAGGCCTTCGAGGACGCCGGCGTCGAGGTCGACTGGGACATCCAGAACGCGAACGGCGAGCAGGCCACCGCCGTGACCATCGCGCAGAACTTCTCCTCGAGCGACCTCGACATGGTGCTCGCGGTGGCGACGCCGGCGGCGCAGGCCTCCGCGCAGGCGATCACCAACGTGCCGGTCCTCTTCACCGCCGTCACCGACGCGGTCTCCGCGGAGCTGGTGGAGTCGAACGACGCGCCGGGCGGCAACGTGACCGGCACGAGCGACGCGGCGCCGATCGGCGACCAGCTCGATCTGCTCGCCGAGATCGTGCCCGACGCGAAGAAGATCGGCATCGTCTACAGCTCGGGCGAGGTCAACTCCGAGGTGCAGGTGAAGGCCGCGAAGGAGGCCGCCGAGGAGCGCGGCATGGAGATCGTCGAGTCGACGGTGACCACCGCGAACGACATCGCGCAGTCTGCCGAGTCGCTGGGCGATGTCGACGCGATCTACGTTCCGACCGACAACACCGTCGTCTCCGGCATCGCGTCGCTGATCCAGGTCGCCGAGGCGAAGCAGATCCCCGTGATCGGCGCTGAGTCGGGCACGGTCGAGGGCGGCGCCATCGCGACGCTCGGCATCGACTACACCAAGCTCGGGATCCAGACCGGTGAGATGGCGCTCAAGATCCTCCAGGACGGCGGCGATCCCGCGACCACCCCGGTCGAGTTCTCCAAGGAGTTCACCTACGTCGTGAACGAGGGCGCGGCGGAGCGCATGGGCGTCACGGTGCCCGAGGAGATCCTCGCGCAGGCCGAGCTCGTCGAGTAGTTCGAACGACCGCATCGAATAAGGACACGACATGATTGGCGCACTCGAGCTCGGGCTCATCTACGGGGTGATGGCCCTCGGGGTCTACCTCACCTTCAAAGTGCTGAACTTCCCCGACCTGACGGTCGACGGCAGCTTCACGACGGGCGCTGCGGTGGCGGCTGCGCTGATCACCAACGGTCACAACCCCGTCCTCGCCACTCTCGCGGGTGGCGGGGCGGGGCTCGTGGCCGGCACGATTACGGGTCTGCTGCACACGAAGGGCAAGATCGACGGCCTGCTGGCCGGGATCCTGACCATGATCGCGCTGTGGTCGATCAACCTCCGGATCATGGGCACGGCGAAAGAGGGATCCGCGGTCGCCGCGAACCTGCCGCTGCTCCGCGCCGACACGCTCTTCACGCCCATGCGGGACGCCGGGGTGCTCGGCACCTGGGTCGGTGTGCTGATCCTGTTCCTCGCGGTGATGGCGTTCAAGTTCATCATCGACTGGTTCCTGTCGACGAGCCTGGGTCTCGCGATCCAGGCGACGGGTGACAACGGCCCGATGATCCGGAGCTTCGGCGTGAGCACGGACCGCACCACGATCCTGACGCTCGCCCTCTCCAACGGGCTCGTCGCACTCTGCGGTGCGTTCGTCGCCCAGTACCAGGGATTCGCCGACATCAGTATGGGCATCGGCCTGATCCTCGTCGGGCTTGCCTCGGTGATCCTCGGCCAGGCGGTCTTCGGATCCCGGTTCATCTGGATCGCGAGCTTCGCGGTCGTCTTCGGCGCCGTGCTCTACCGCATGATCATCTTCTTCGCCATGAAGGGTGGTCTGGACCCCAACGACATGAAGCTCATCACCGCGGTGCTCGTGGTGCTCGCGCTGCTGCTGCCGCGCTGGGGCTTCCTGAAACGGATCCCGTCGCTCCGCGGACGCGGCGGCAAAGTCGGGCCGAAGTCCTCGGGGGATCCCGGGGTCGCACTCACCGCCGGGGTCGGGGTCGTGGGCCTCACCGAGGCCGAGATGGCCGCGGCGCAGGATCCCGCAGCGAAGACCGGAGAAAGGTAGCCAGCCATGCTGAACATCGATAAGATCTCCAAGACCTTCTTCCCGGGCACGGTCAATGAGCGCAAGGCGCTCGTCGACCTCGACCTGACACTCGCCGAGGGTGACTTCGTCACCGTGATCGGCTCGAACGGCGCCGGCAAGTCCACGCTGCTCAACGCCATCTCCGGCCGCTACACCGTCGACAGCGGCACGATCGAGATCGACGGCAAGCGCGTCAACCGGCTGCAGGAGTTCCAGCGGGCGAAGTACATTGGCCGGGTCTTCCAGGACCCGATGGCCGGTACCGCGCCGAACCTCACGATCGAGCAGAACCTCGCGCTCGCGCTGCGGCGGGGGCAGCCGCGGGGCCTCGGCCTCGCTCTGACCTCGAAGCAGCGGGCGCGATTCCGCGAGGAGCTGGCGACGCTCGAGCTGGGGCTGGAGAACCGGCTGCCCGCAAAGGTCGGCCTGCTCTCGGGCGGGCAGCGCCAGGCGCTGTCGCTCCTCATGTCGGGGTTCACGCACCCGCGGATCCTGCTGCTCGACGAGCACACCGCCGCGCTCGATCCGCAGCGGGCCGCGCTCGTGACGGATCTGACGGAGCGCATCGTGTCGCAGGGCGGACTCACCACCCTGATGGTCACGCACAACATGGAGCAGGCGCTGCACCTCGGCAACCGGCTCATCATGATGCACGAGGGCCGGATCGTCTTCCAGGCCTCCGAAGCGGAGAAGCGCGAGCTCACGGTGCCCCTGCTGCTCGCGGAGTTCGGCAAGATCAAGGGTGCGCTGCTCGACGACCGGGCGCTGCTCACGTAGTCGGGCATCGTGCGGGGCGCCGACGGACCCGGGTGCCCCGCGCGAATTCCACCGCGAACGGGTCGTGCTCGACGGGGAGCCCACCATGGAGTTGGACGACATCGATCGTCGCATCATCGCGACACTCGAGGCGGATGCGCGGGTCTCGATGACCACCTTGGCCGAGGAGGTCCACGTGTCGCGGGCCAGCGCGCACGCGCGCTTCAAACGCCTGATCGAGTCCGGCATCATCCGGGGGTTCACCGTGCAGACGGATCCGGTGCTCGCCGGCCGGCACACCTCCGCCTACGTCACGATTTCGGCGGAGCAGACGGAGTGGCAGGAGCTGCGGGATCGGCTCACCGAGATCCCCGAGATCCGGCACATCGCGCTCATCGGTGGGGAGTTCGACGTCATCGCGCTCGTGCGGGCGCGCGACAACCCCGACCTCCGACGCGTCGTGCTCGGTGAGATCCAGTCGATCCCGGCCGTGCGCGGCACCCGGACCCAGCTCATCTTCGACGACTTCGAGACCGCGGGGCGGTGATCGGGTGGTGGTGGGCGCTGCCGGTCCTGCACGTCACGCGGTTCCTGCACGTCAGGCGGTCGAGATCCACTGGATCCGACCGCCTGAACTGTGGGAACCGCCTGGGCTGCGCACTCCGGGCGCACGCCGATACGCTGGAGACCACACGACGTTCCTGGGGGAGTGGGCATGCCGAATCTGAGTTCTCGCATTCTCGTCACGCACAATGCTCGGGGTCTGGGCGGCCTCGCAACGGCCGACGGGCACACCGTCGCGGAGGGGGTGCTGTTCCGCTCGGACTCGCTCTCCGCGCTCACCGCTGACGGACTCGCGGCACTCGCGGAGCTCGGGATCGGCACGATCGTGGACCTCCGCACCGACGGGGAACGGGCGCGCGCGGCCGACGTGCTGCCGGAGGACGGCAGTATCACCCTCGTCACGCTGCCGGTGCTCGGCGGCGCGATGGACGAGATGGTGCGGCGGATCCTGCCCGCCGACGGGGCGCAGGCCGCGCTGGATCCGGATCAGCTCGCAGCCCTGCTCGATCAGGTGCCGACCCTCGAGCAGCTCTACCAGGGCATCCTCTCGAGCAGCGCGGCCCAGTTCGCGGAGCTCGCGCGTGCGGTGATCGCCGCGGCGGACACGGATCGGCCCGGGGTCATCTTCCACTGCACCGCGGGGAAGGATCGTACCGGGCTCGCCGCGGCGATCCTGCTCTCGGTTGCGGGAGTGCCCCACGACACGATCGTCGCGGACTACACGCAGACCGAGGTGAACCTCGCCGGCCCGTTCGCCGAGGCGCTCACCGGGCTCATCACCGGCTTCGGGCTGCCGCTCACCCCGAAGCTCGCCGAGCTCGCGACGAAATCTCCCGCATCGGCCATCGAGGCCGCACTGAGGTGGATCGCCGAGCAGCACGGCGACGCGGGGGCGTACCTGCGGTCGGGCGGCCTGTCGGCGGAGGAACTGACTGCGCTGACGCGGATCCTGCGGGCGGCGCCGTAAGGTTCGGGCGCGCCGAGTTCTGCCTCAGTGCGTGAGGGTTGGGGGCCCGGGTCTCGACTCGCCGCGCTCGACCCGGTTGTTAGGCCTGACCGCTGGTCAGCAGCGAGCGGAGACCTTCGACGCGGACGATGTCGCCCTGCAGCGAGCCGAGCAGATCGGCGTCGACGGGACGGTTCTCCTCGGCCTCTTCGATCTTCGACTTGGCGGATTCGACCTCGGAGTCGAGGCCCTGCAGGACGAGATCCTGTACCTGTGAGGGGAGTCCCTGAAAGCCACGTGATTGCATGTTCCCAGAATACCCCAGGTATGGAGCTTTGTGACAGCTGGGCCAGCGATTCCGCGTAGACGGGGGCGAGCGTCACTGCACGCGGGCGTGTCGCCACGCAATTCTCACCCCGCGCTCGGGTGCATTCCGTAGCGTGGGAGGATTACCGGCGTTGCAAGCCCGGTCGGCCCCGAAGGAGTGGACATGCTGCAGGATCCCGGCACGTTGAGCGGACACTTGGTCGCGCTCGAGCCGCTCGCGATGGAGCACGAGGCGGGGCTCGCCGAGGCGGCGCGCGACGGCGAGATGTGGCGGCTGTGGGTCACCCGGATCCCGCACCCGAACGGGATGGGCGCGGAGATCGAGCGCCGCCTCGACCTGCGGCGGCAGGGATCGATGATCCCGTTCGCGGCCCGACGTCTCGATACTGGGACGCTCATCGGGATGACGACCTATATGAACATCGACGCGGAGACCCCGCGTGTCGAGATCGGTTCCACGTGGAACGCTGCGAGCGCGCAGGGTACGGGGACCAACGCGGAGTCGAAGCTGCTGCTGCTCCGTCACGCCTTCGAGGTCTGGGGCTGCCCGGCGGTGGAGTTTCGCACGGACTTCCACAACCAGCAGTCCCGCGCCGCGATCGCGCGACTCGGGGCGAAGCAGGACGGTATCCTGCGCGGCCATATCCGCGGCGACGGCTACCTCCGCGACACGGTGGTCTTCTCGATCACCGAAGCGGAGTGGCCGGGCGTGCGCCGGGGCCTCGAGTTCCGGTTGGAGAAGCACGGGGCCCCGCGCGCGGGGTGAGGTGGAGGGCGGGCCTCACCCCCCCCTCGCCTGCTGATTGCCGCGCGACTAGTGCAGACCGAGGTAGGTCTCGAGCGTTTGCGGAGTAGCGGTCAGGAGCGGGTCCTGCACCGCCTCGCCGGGGAACTCGCTGGCTTCGAAGAACCATCGATTCGAGGCGGGCATGCCCCACAACTGTGCGCGGCGGGCATTGCTGATGTCCCACCGGATCGGCGGGGTCTCCAGGTCGATGAATTGATAGTGCGTGTTGAACAGTTCCACGCGGTGCTGATCGGGATCTCGCAGATACAGGAAGAGCGCGTTACTGATGCCGTGCCGGCCCGGGCCTCGGTCGATCTCATCCCCGAACCCCATCGCGCCGGCGACGTCGGCTGCATGGAGGAGCGACGAGCCGTCCGGTACTGCGTAGGCGAAGTGGTGCAGTCGGGGCCCGCGACCGTTCGTGAAGACGAGGTCGTGCGTATTGCCCTTGACCTCCATCCAGGAGCCCCACAGCTCGTCTGAGCCGTCGGTCGCGGTGTACTCCGAGATGCGCATGCCCAGGCCGGTCCAGAATTCCGTCGCGGTCTGAACGTCATAGGTGACGACCTGGTAGTGATCGAGACGCTGCGGGAATCCTGCCCGGTATTCGTCATAGTTCTGCATCTTGCGATCGACCACGTCCATGGAGGACGTGAACTCCATGAGCGTACCTACGGGATCGCGGAACTGCAGGGTCGGTCCCTGGTGATCACGCTCGACCCGGCGATGCTCGATGCCCGCTGCGGCGAAGTGGCGCTCGGCCGCATGGATGTCCTCATCGCTGCGCACACGCAGACCGATCCGATGCGCGTGCGCCGCGGCGGACCGCTCCAGAACGAGGCTGTGGTGGGCAGCCTCCTCGAGGCCCCGCAGGTAGATGGTGGTGTCCGTCTCCTCGGTCACGACGAGCCCGACGACGTCTCGGTAGAAATCACGGCTTCGCTCGAGGTCGGTGACCCCGAGGACGACATGGCTCGCGCGCGTGATGGAAAACTGCGGATGAGGGTTGCTGACGGGTAGCACGGGAGCTCCAATTCGGGTCGAGATCGGTCCACGGTGATCACCAGCTTCGCCGTGGTGTGCGCGTTCCGGAAGCAGGGAATGCACTCGCACGGACATAGCCTGTACCTATGGCGGGTGCTCAAATATGCTTGACACCATGGAGCTTCGATCGTTGAGATACTTCGCCGCGGTGGTTGAAGCCGGATCGTTGACGGCGGCAGCGGCGGCGTTGCACATGTCGCAGCCGTCACTCAGCGTGGCGATCACCAAACTGGAATCCGAAGTCGGAGTGCAGCTGATTCGACGTTCGACTCGAGGTGTGCAGGCGACAAGCGCTGGCCGTTTTCTGCTTGATGCCTCGACTCGGGTGCTCGGGGATGTCGACGACATGCTCGCGACACTCGCCCGATTCGGGTCGGGGACCGCGGGGTCGGTGACCATCGCCGCCGTTCCCGTGCTCATGTGGCACCGGCTTCCCAAGCTGGTGCGCACGCACGCTGCGGTCGTGCCGGAGATCGACGTCCGGCTGGTGGATCCGCCCCCGTGGACGGCCATCGACATGCTGCAGCAGGGCAAGGTCGACCTGGCAGCCATCCTGGTCTCGGATCACCGGCAATTTGCTCAACGGCTCAGAGGAGAGTTCGAGATCGTTGATTGGGGTGACGTGCCGCTGGTCGCAGCGCTTCCCCCGGAACGTGCGGATGCGGCGAGCCCATTCCCGCTGCTGTCATTCAATGATGCTGATGTCGTCATGCCACGGAGTACCGCTGCGGTCCCGAGTCTCCCGGAGGCCATTGATGCGGCGTTCGAGCGCTACGGGATCGAGCCCGCTCGCGTACGCACCGCCGAGACCATCCAGGCGAGTGTTCCACTCATCGAGGCAGGCGTTGCGTGGGGAATTCTGCCCGATCCCGATCGGAGCAGCCTCGCGCGATTCGATCTCACGGTTCGCACCCTGCACCCTGCTCCCGCACCGCTGCGCGCACTCGTGCTTTCCCGGATCGGCGCGGCCTCGGATCCCGCGCTGGCCGGGCTGCTGTCTCGGATTGCAGGCGAGGCATCCGAGAATCGTGTGTGAAATCAGATAGGATTGCAGAAGCGGAGTCTTCGGGCTTCAATTGAACCCTGCGAATGCGCACTGGAGCGAGAACCGGGAGGGCGGCGATGGCGAAGAGCAAAGCCGAGCAATGCTACGACATCCTGAAGGTCAAGATCATGGATGGCACGTACGGTCCGGGGTATCGGCTGGTCATCGATCAACTCGGGCGCGAGTACGGCATCAGCTCGGTCCCCTGGCGAGAGTCGCTGCGCCGGCTCGAGGCGGAAGGGTGGGTCGACATCATTCCGAATGCCGGGGCGCTCGTGAAGACGTTCGACACGGGCACCTGGAAGCGCACGATTCGTCTGCTGGCCCGACTGGAGGGTCTGGCCACGGCGCTGTCCGCCGAACAGCTGAGCGCCGAGGACATCGCCACGGCGCGGGCGCTCAATGATGAGATGCGCGATGCGCTGGAGAACTTCGATACCAATCGTTTCGGTCGGCTCAATCGGAAGTTCCACCAGTTCCTCTGCTCCCGCTGCGACGACGAGCGGCTGGTCGACATGGTCGAGGCCGAGTGGACCCGCATGGATATCATCCGACGCTCGGCGTTCTGGTACGCCCCGGGGCGCGCGGTGGCCTCACTCGCTGAACACGATGCGCTCCTCGATCTGATCGAAGCCGGCGAAGACGCGGAGACCATCGAAACCGCCGCACGACGCCACGAGGTCAATACGCTCGAGGCGGTGCTCGCCCACGACGAGCAACGTCATGCCGAGGATGCATCTTTGGCGTGACTCCGCGGAGAACAACGCGGTCGGGGCGGCTCATCCACCCCGACCGCGCATCAGTGCTCCGAGTGCTCCCGCTCCCATGCCGCCAGCGTCGCCTTGCCGTAATCGTTACCGTTCGGCAGCCGCAGCGTCGTATGGACGTGGAATCGAGCGGGCAACCGATTGCTCAGCCAGACCCCGGCGTGGTGATCGAGCTCTGCGAGGATCACCGGGCTGTGCACGCGGAAGTAGAACGGTTGTGAACCGTCGGTCGCTCCGTACCAGGAGAAGTACGTCGCTGCCCGATGCGCCCGCACCTCGGCCATCGTTGCCTCGCGCTGCTCCTGCCGGAGCAAGAGGTGGAAGTCCTCCACAATGCGCAACACCAGGTCCCACTGATGATCATCGAGCGAATCCGCGCAGATCCCCTCGTACGGAACCACTCGGTTGTCCCGGAAGGCACCTCCGACGTGGCGTTCGTCGGCCGGATGCAGCCGCCCCTCGGGCATGAGCGGATCGAGCACCGACTCGAACACGATCGCGTCACGCCGCTGGCTGGAATCGAGTGATTCTGCGAGCGATATGGCGAGCTGTTCACGCGCATCGAAGAGCGGAGGCCGCGCTCCCTCCGAGAGCGCCGGCTCGGCTCCGAGGAACACGGGTGCAACGATCTCTCGATCTCCGACGGTGAGGAAGTTCAGTGCGACGTGATGCCCGAACAATTGCCAGCCCCAGGGCGCCTCGCTCCCGGGAGTGCCGAACAGAGCGAACCAGTAACTCTCGCTGTTCATGATCCGAGGCAGGTCGACGAGTTCCCCGAGGTAGGCGTTCAAGTGCATCGCCTCGCTGACGCGCGCGAACCCTTCTGGGCTCAGCGACCGTTCGACGACGTCCAGGATCGCTGAAGCGATCGCGGGATGCAGGTCTTCCAGACGCAGGCCCGTGCGAAAGAACACGAACTCGGGGTTGCTCCAGCCGCGCCACTCGGGTGCATCGAGTGGATAGCAGAGGTCGTCCCGCTGATCGGTGGACACGAGATCCAGGAGGTGCGATGCTGCCGCTAGCAGCTCGGGATCCGCGGTCCCCTCCGGATCGGCGGGCCCGTAGAGACCCTCGATCGGCGATCCATCGGTGGTCAAGCCCACGAAGGGCTCGTCGTACAGACCTTTCCAGTACTCGAGCAGGGACCGGAGGAACGGCGCCGAGTATCTGTCAGCGGTGAACTCCTCGTACGTCATGCCCCGGTAAGGGGCGAGCACCTCATCCTGCAGCGGGTACAGGTGCTCTCGATAACTCAGCGATCCGAGTTCGATGCTCTCAGAGCGAGCGCTCGTGCGGTCGCTCGAGAAGAACTCGTCAATGTCATTCCGCTGTGACATCTCGGCGCTAGATCGGAAGGTTGAACAGCCGCTTGGCGTTTCCGGACAGCACGAGCTCACGATCCGCCTCGCTGATCTCGAGTTCGTTCTGCACGAAGTCGACCCCCTGGCCCATCCAGCTATAGAAGACCGGGAAGGATGAGCCGAAGAGGTAGTGGTCTGCCCCATTGATCTTCAGGGCCGCCTCGACCTGGTCCTTGCCCCAGGAGTGGGGGTGCGTCATGTCGAAAAAGATGTTCTCATCCAGATACTGCTTGATCTTCTCGCCGCCCGTGGGGTCGAGGCGCTCCATCGCTTCCTTCTTGTTGGTCGCATGCGGAGTGAGCAGAGCGGTATTCGCGAACCAGTTGCCGCCCATCATGGTGTGGATGAACCGCAGCCCGGGCATCCGGTCGAACATTCCGCTGAAGAGCTCCCGACCGACGGCGACTCCCTGATCGACGATCCGCCCGTACTCTCGGCGCAGATTGGTGTAGTCGATGACCGACTTGTACTCAACCGGAAGTGGGGTGTGGTGCACGACGACCGGGACATCGAGCTTCTCGATGACCTTGAGATAGGGCTCGAACACCTCATCGTCGAGGTAGAGCTGGCCGTAGTGGCAAGCGAGCTGCACGCCCACCGCGCCGAGCTCGTTCACGCAGCGCTCGAGTTCATAGATGTTCTCCTTGCCACCCCAGGGCGGAACGCAGGCGGTGGCGAACAGGCGTCCACCGGAACGACTCACGATGTCGGCAGCGTTGTCGTTCACGGCCTTGCAGGTCTCCAGGCCGAGCCATTCCTGCCACACGGGCACGCGCATGATGCCGTAGTCGACCCCCGCTTCATCCATGGCGGCGAGTTTGGACTCGACGGAGTAGTCGCCCTCGACGTAGTTGAGATTCTGATACCCGCTGGGCTTCTCCAGGATGAGCTGCTTTTTGCCGCTCTCCATGGTGATCACACTGGCGATCTCGCCAAACCCGCGCGGGGCGCTGTTCAGAAAGCCGTTAAGGATCTTCTCGTTCGTGAAGAGATCTTCGGGCAGATGGTGGATGTTGATGTCTACGACAGTCATGTCGGCACTCCTACTGTGCATCGTTGCGGAAAGAAATGCAGTCCGATCCCTGATGCGCGCATCAGAGCGACTACTGCCACTGACAATCGTGTGTGATTTCCTACGTGAAATCAAGTCATCAGGCCCGAGTTCTCGTCTTTCCGCCATTTCTGCGGCTCGGCGCACTCCTGCTCGCGCGCGTGCAGGTCGCTTCCGCTTCGGATCCACCCTCTCGCGAAACTCGCTGGACTCGATTTTGTATCGCAGTTGAAATCGTGTGTGATCTTGCGTACGATCACTGATCAAGCCCATTCAGAGAGGAATGCACGTGACCGAGCTCAATATCCGCGATGTGGAATATACGCACGCTGGCACGAGGTTGCTCGGCCTCCACTGCGCTCCGGAAGCGGCCGTCGACGCACCGACCGTCGTGCTGCTGCACGATGCGTTCGGGCTCGCAGACGAGATGGTGTCGATTGCCCGGCGTATCGCTCTGCTCGGCTTCTCGGTGTTCGCCGCTGATATCTGGGGAGATCGTGCGACCCCGGGTCAGCAGCACGAACTCGGCCCGCTCATCGGTGCGATGGTGTCCCGACGGGCGACGTGGATTGAACGAGTCGCTCTTGCACATGAGGTGGCTCTGGCTCAGCCCGGCTCCTCGCGAGCACGGCCCATTTCGCTCGGCTACTGCTTCGGGGGCTCGTCAGCTCTGGAGTATGCGCGGAGCGGAGGGGACGTGCGCGCGGTGATCGCCATCCACCCCGGGCTCGATCTCATCGAGTTCGACTGGTCCTCGGTGGAACCCGAGCGGGCGCCCGCCGCGCTCGTGTGTTTCGGCGCTGACGATCCGATGGCGACCCCCGAGCAGTGGCGCCGAACGAAGGCGAACATGAGCGCTGCCGGAGTCGACTGGGAACTGCATCTCTACAGCGGCACGGTGCACGGATTCACCAGTCCGCGCGCGGCAGATTCGCCGGACCCCGAAACGGTGATGTACCACCCTCGGAACGCGGCACGAGCGTGGCGGGCAACGGAAGACTTCCTGATCGAACTCCGAGACGGCGTTCGATTCTGACACCGACCGCGCAGACCATCTCCTGCGCGTCCGAACCTACAGACGAGGACCATATGCACGACATCGCCATTATCGGGGCCGGCCCGGGAGGTCTCTTCACCGCACTCCGGCTCCACCAGCGGGGCATCCCCACCCGAATCTACGAGTCTGTCCCCGAATTGAAGCCGCTCGGGGTCGGCGTGGACATCAAGGTGTACGGGGTCAAGGAGATCGAGGAGATCGGGCTGCTTGACGAGTTTCGAGCAATGTCGGTCGACGCCGTCGATTCGGTCTTCTACAACCACTTCGGCCAGGAGATCTACGCGGAGAAGTGCGGGGTGCACATGGGATACCTCCACGAGCAGCGCTTCGTGCACCGCGGGGCGTTCCAGATGATGCTGTACCGTGCCGTACTCGATCGCCTCGGACCGGATGCGGTGCAGCTCGGTGCTCGTCTTGTCAACTACGAGCAGGATGACACCGGGGTGACGCTGCACCTCGAGCATCGGGACGGTCGCCGCGAGAGCGTACGGCACGGAGCGGTCATTGCCGTGGACGGGATCAAGTCCGTCGTCCGGGCACAGATGCACCCCAATCTCGCGGAACCGCACTACTCGGGGATCACGATGTATCGGGGGACGACGCTGCGGGAGCCCATTCGTGATGGGCACACGATCCTCCACGTCGGTGATCCGCGGATCTCGACGATGATCATCTACCCCATTGCCGATGACTTCGAGGGCACCGGGAAGCAACTCATCAACTGGGTGGTCGAGGTGGAGGGTGAGGAGACGATCGAGGACTGGAATCAGCTCGGCTCCACCGATGACATCATTCCGCTGTACGACACCGCGAACCTCGAATTCCTCGATCTTCAGCAGCTCATGCGGGATGCCCGCGAGGTCTATCTCTTCCCATTGATTCGCCACGATCCACTCGACAGTTGGGTCGACGGCCGTGTTGTGCTGCTCGGTGACGCAGCGCACGCCATGTACCCGCGCGGGGGCAATGGCGTGTGCCAGGCGATCCTCGATGCCCGAGTCGTTGCCGAGCAGCTCGCCCTGCACGACGACCCACACACGGCGTTCGCCGCGTACGACGCCGAACGCCGTGTGCCGGTCAATCGCATCGTCATGAACATGCGCGGAGAGGGGTACGAAGTCGTGCGCCGTATGGTCGCGGAACGGACTGACGGGACACCGCTCGACACTCGAGAGCAGATCGAAGCCGTGCTGCCACTTGCCGAGGCGGATGAGATCTTCAGCAACTACCACCGCCTCGTCGGTCAGCCGCTCCGCGACGGGCACGAGACCTACTCCAGCGGATTCCGCACGTGGGAGACGACGTGAGCGCCGTCATCGAGGCGACGGGCGAGCTCCGCGAGGAGATCCTCGCCGCGGAGTCTCGACGGCAGGAGGCGTTGATCGCGCAGGATCTCGGTGCTCTGCAGGCCCTCTTCGACGACTCACTGGTGCACGTCCACGCACCGGGTGAAGTGCACACGAAGGCGTTGCTCCTTGAGCACGTCGCCACCCGCGGCGTGTATTTGGAGATCACTCGAGGTGCCCTCACCGTGCGCATCATCGGGGACGTGGCGATCATCACTGGTGCGATCACCAACCGCATGAAAGCTCCGGGTGGTGGAGAGCGGTCGATCTCGGGTGAAGCCACCCAGGTGCTGCGGTGCACGGATGATGCGGAGTGGGTCTTCGTGAGCTTCCAGATGACGCCCTACGGCGATAAGGCATGGGGGGCACTTCCCTCGCAGAACGACGAAAGGGACCCTGTATGAGACTCGCACGATTTCGGCTCGGCGACAGCCCCGTAGCTCTGGGACGTGTCGACCTCTCCGGCACCGGTGACACCATCGTCGACCTGACGGAGGCGGTGGGAGGGGAGACGTCGCTGCGCGCGATGCTGCCGCAGCTCGACGAGCATCGAGCTGCGATCCTCGCATCCTCGGGCAACCGATACCCCCTCTCCGAGGTGATCCTCGAGGCTCCCGTCGATGACCCTCAGAAGTATCTCGGGATCGGCATGAACTATCGCGAGCACGCTGAAGAGGCCCGGCAGGCCGGGATCCCGATCCCCGACAATCAGATGTGGTTCAACAAACAGGTCTCCTGCATCAATCGGCCGTACGGCGCGATCGTGAAACCGGACATCTCGGACGCCCTGGATTACGAGGTCGAGCTCGGCGTTGTGATCGGGAGGACATGCAAGAACGTCGCCGTGGAAGATGCGCGCTCGGTCATTGCGGGATACCTGGTGACGAACGACGTCTCCGTGCGGGATTGGCTGCAGAAGCGGTCGCCAACCTTCACGCTCGGCAAGTCCTTCGACACGCACGGCCCGATCGGACCGTGGCTCACGACGGACGACGAGATTCCGGATCCGCTGCAACTGCGTATGCGACTGACGGTCAACGGCGACGTGCGACAGGACTGGCGCACCGACGACATGATCTACGACATCTACGAGCAGATCGCCTACCTGTCGCAGGTCTTCACGCTGTTGCCAGGCGATATCCTCGCGACGGGGACTCCTGCGGGCATTGGAGCCCCCACCGGGAACTTCCTCCGGGTCGGCGACGTCGTTCGCGCGGAGATCGAGGGACTCGGGGCCATCGAGAACCGTGTTGTTCAGGAGTCGTGATCATGTCGAGTCGAGTCAGTATCTCTCTTCCGGGATTCAGTCACGAGAACCCCGTGCCTGTGGCGAGCCGCATCGGGCCGTTCCTCGCATCCGGTGTCTTGACTGGGCGGAATCCCGTGACGCACGAGATGCCGGCGAACCTCGACGACCAGTGCGTCAACGTGTTCGCCCACGTGCGAGCGCTGCTGGCTGAAGCCGGCGGCACGCTCGACGATGTGCTCAAACTGACAGTGCACTTGGTCGACTACCGGGATCGCACCGCCCTGAACCGCGAGTGGGAGCGGGCCTTCCCGGATCCCGCGCACCGCCCAGCCCGCCAGGTCATGGCCGCGGTCCTCGACCGGGGCAGCCTGATCCACGCCGACCTGCTCGCGGTGCTTCCGGCGCCCAGCTGAATCATCGCGAGTCGCATCGGGACCACCGGTGCGCTCGACCTCTCTTTCACTCATCCACAACTGGTCAACATATCCACAACACGAGCCTGGCGCGGAAGCGTCAGTCCCGGTCAGACGCAAGGAGGCGTCCATGTCCAGAAGGTCACTTCTCATGAAGTCCCTGATTCCACTCAGTATCGCGGGTCTGCTGCTCTCGGGATGCAGCGGCGGAGGCTCGGGATCCGGCGGAGGAAGTTCCAGCACCCCGAGCAGCGACACGCTACGGGTCAACTTCGGCGGATTTCCGGAGACCTGGGCGCCGGGCTCGCAGGCGATGGAACCCGGCTATGCGCGCGTACCCTATGAGATGCTCGTGATCCGAGAAAAGGACGGCACGATCCTTCCCAATCTCGCAACGGCGTGGGAGTTCGGAGACGGGGCGACTTCGCTGACACTGACCCTCCGGGATGACGTGAAATTCCATGATGGAACCGACTTCAACGCCGATGCCGTGAAAGCGAATTTCGAGTACGTCGCGAACGTTGTGGGTGGACAGTTCGGGGGGCCGCTGAAGGCCGGTGTAGCGTCGGTCGATGTCGTCGACGACCAGACCGTGACGTTCAACTTCACTCGTCCCTTCGGGACGTTCCTGGATCTGCTGAGCCAACGCAATTTGCCGATGGGGAGTCCGACCGCCATTGCCGACGGGTCGATCGAAACGCATCCGGTGGGAACCGGCCCCTGGGCCTACGACCCGGAAAAGTCCGTCGAGGGAACGAGTGCGTACTTCGGTGCGTTCGCAGACTACTGGGGTGAGGAGCCAGGATTCCCGAACATCGATCTCTATGCGATTCCCGATGACACGGCGGCGACGGCTGCGCTCCTGGCCGGTGACATCGACATCACCGACACCGAGGTCGCAGAGATTCCTCGCATCGACGCGGCATCGAACGCTGAGTGGTTCGATTACCCGGCCATTCGAAATAATGTCACCTTCTTCGACCGGGGCCCCGGAGGCGTCTTCGAAGACCAGCGGGTTCGAGAGGCGCTGTGCTACGCGGTCGACAACGATGTCGTCGCGAATATGGCCACCGATCTCGAGGCCGCGAATCAGCACTTCACTGAGGGCGAGCCGGGATTCAGCGAGGCGATCACCGGTACGAACGGCGATCTCGATGAAGCGCTCAAGATTTGGGAGGAGCTCGGAAACCCCGAGTTGAAGGCGGAGATTCCCGCCGCACCGTTCAACCTCCAACAGGTCACGGTGCGTGTGGAGCAGATGAATCAATTGCCCAACGTGGACATCACGGTGCAGGAGGTGACGCCCTCGCAGTTCTTCTCCTCGTGGAACGGGGGCCAGTATCCGCTCGGAGTCGGGAGCCACGGCCAGATCACGCCGGCGGACTGGTACGGCGGCTGGTTCTCCGCCCAAGCGCCGGTGAATCACTCTGGCTTCGTGAGCGAGGAATTGCAGGCCGCGGCGTCGGCCGCCCAGCAGGCCGGAGGAACTCCGGAAGCCGAGGAACTCTGGCAGAACGTGATGTACCAGGTGTCGGAGGAACGACTGTCGTGCAGCCACCTCGTCGTACTGGAGAGCATCGCTTACAACACCGACACCGTCGCCAATGTCGGACCCGGTGTGCAAGCCTGGGAGCAGAATCTCATCGACTATCGCGCCGTGACACCAGCCGGGTAATCGCGAACCGGCGGGGGTGAGCGTGTTGGGTGATCCGACTGCGCTTCACCCCCCCCTACGGGCGAGGCCATCGGGGCTCGCGCAGGAGTATCGGCAGGACGTACAGATGATTGACAGAGGAGAGATGATGTCAGCTCGAGCAGCGAGCCCGACGGGGGCGACATGCTGAAGCTCATTGGGACACGATTGCTCTTCGTGATCCCGCAGCTCCTGATCGTCTCCGTGCTGGTGTTCTTCATGGTCTACCTCATTCCAGGAAGCGCTGCCGCAATGATCCTGGGCGATACTGGCGCGACTCCGGACGACATCGCGCGCGTCGAAGCCGAACTCGGACTCGATCGCCCGGTGCTCGTGCGGCTGGTCGACTGGCTGGGCCTGGCGGTGCAGGGTGATCTCGGCACCTCGCTGCAGAACGGACGACCGGTGGTCGACCTCATTGCCGCGAGACTTCCCGCGACGCTGTCGCTCGTCGGCGCGGGCTTGGTCGTCGCGATGCTCATTGGCATCGGACTTGGAGTGCTCGCGGGCACACACTCGCGTCGCCCGATCGATCGCGGGGTGACCGCCTTCACCTCATTCATGCAGTCGGTGCCGGAGTTCTGGCTCGGGCTCCTGCTCGTGCTCGTCTTCGTGATCCAGCTCGGGGTCGCTCCGGTCGTCGCCTGGGTGCCGCCGGAGTCGGACGTCTGGGGATGGCTGCGCGGTCTCATTCTTCCCGCATTGGCGCTCGGAGCGGGCGCTTCTGCACTCATCGCCCGCCAGACCCGCACCGCGATGGCGGCCTCGCTCTCCTCGCGATACGCCGACATGCTCACAGCGGCGGGAGTGCCCCGGCGCCGCATCATCTGGTCTTACAGCCTGAAGAATGCGCTGGTGCCGGTGCTGGCGTCGTCGGCGCTCGCGGTTTCCATCCTCTTCGGAACGAGCCTCGTGATGGAACGGGTGTTCGCGTTCCCCGGCGTCGGCACCATGCTGCTGGAGAGTGTGATCAGTAAGGACTTCCCGGTCGTTCAGGGGACGGTCCTGGTCGTCGCGGTGCTCATCATCGCGGTCAATCTCGTCGTCGACATCTGCTACGGCATCATCAACCCGAAGGCGAGGCCACAGTGAGCCACCCGACTCCTCCCCAGACTCAGCTCGTATCCGTGGCGAAGCGGGCGTCTGCGCAGCCGAGCCGCCGTCGGTTTCTGCGGCGACTGGTGGCACAGCCCGCCACCGTACTGTCGCTGATCTGGATCGGTGCGGTCGTTCTCGCGGCGGTGTTCGCGGGAGCACTGGCACCATATGACCCCGCGCTGAACAGTTTCACCCCCGAAACCGTCCTGCAAGGCCCGAGCGCGGAGCACTGGCTCGGAACCGATGAGAATGGTCGAGACGTCTTCAGCCGGATCCTCTTCGGCGCCAGGATTGCGCTGCTCGTCGGTGTCGGGTCGGTGCTGGTGGCGATGCTCATCGGCGTTCCGATCGGACTCTTGCTGGGGTACCGCGGCGGCTGGTGGGATCGAATCGGAACGCGTTTCGTCGACATCCTCGATGCGATGCCCGGATTGCTTCTCGCCTTCGCCGTGATCGCGATTCTCGGTCGAGGCCTACCCTCATTGATGCTGGCGATCGGCCTGATCTTCAGCATGAACTTTGCGCGTATGACTCGAGCGATCACGATTGCCGAGCGGGGGAAGCCGTACATCGACGCGGCGAAGGTCTCCGGGTTGCGGGAGATCGCGATCCTGTTCCGCCAGATCCTTCCGAACTTGATCGGGCCGCTCGTTATCCAGGGTGCCATTTTGACTGGCGCGGCGATCACGATCGAATCAATGCTCAGCTTCCTCGGGATCGGGCTCCAGTCGAGTGTTCCCTCATGGGGCGGACTACTCAGCACTGCGGCGGGCCAACTCGCCGTTCAACCGTTCCTCGCCTTTCCGCCGGGCATCGCGATCGTCCTCACTGTCCTGTCCTTCAACATGCTGGGGGACGGCATCAACGACGCACTCGCGGGCGAGCAGCGCAAGCGAATCAAACCCGTGCGTCGGAAGGTCATCCGGCGCCACCTGTCCTTCGCCGGGCAGTCGCCTTCTGAGCGTGGGCCGGTGCTCGACGTCCGCGACCTGCGCGTCGATCTGCATACCCAGCACGGTCAGGTCCCCTTGGTGCGCGGAGTCAATTTCCGCATCGAGCCGGGTGAGATCGTGGGGTTGTTGGGAGAGTCGGGATCCGGGAAATCGACGCTCGCCCGAGCGATTCTCGGTCTGATGCAACCCGGGATCGGGATCTCGGGCGGACAGATCCTGCTCGACGGCCAAGACATTGCGGGCCTCGGAGAGAAGGATCTGCGCTCCATTCGCGGCAAGCGCATGGCCGCGGTGTTCCAGGACCCGATGGCTTCGCTGTCTCCAGTTCACACCATCGGAAAACAGCTCACGGAGACGATTCGCACCCACTCGAAGATGACGAAGAGCGCCGCACGCCAGCGTGCCGTTGAACTCCTGACGCGTGTCGGGGTCGCCGATGCAGCAGCGCGATTGGATGACTATCCCCACCAGTTCTCCGGAGGGATGGCTCAGCGTGTTGCGATTGCGATTGCCATCTCGTCGAACCCCGAATTGCTCATCGCCGATGAGGCGACGAGTGCGCTCGACGTGACCACCCAGGCGCAGGTGCTCGACCTCCTGCTCGACCTGCGAGATGAGATGGGGCTGAGCATTCTGTTCATCACGCACGGCTTGGGTGTCGTCGCGGAGGCGTGTGATCGGGCGATGGTGATGTACCAGGGAGAGATCGTCGAATCCAGCGGTGTCTGGGAGCTGTTCGATCACCCCCAGCATCCCTACACCGAGCGATTGCTTGCGGCGAACCCGGCCGTCCATGTCGGGGTGGAACCGGGAGTCCGGTCTGACACGGCGCATCGCGGGGCGGATCACGACGGCGATGCGTCGGATCACGTGCTCTTGCGTGTTCAGGAACTCGCTCTGTCTTACGGCGCGAAGGGGGTGTGGGGCAAGGCTCCCGCGCCCATCGTCGAGGGTGTGAGCTTCGACATCGGGTCCGGAGAGACCCTGGGGCTGGTCGGAGAGTCGGGCTCGGGGAAATCGACGACGGGCCGCGCGATTCTGCGATTGCTTCCCATCGCGGGCGGGAGCGTGGCGTTCGAGGGAGTCGACATCACGACTTTCGGCGCTCGCACCCCGTTGAGTTACCGTCGCGATGTGCAGGCGGTCTTCCAAGACCCATCGATGTCGTTGAATCCGCAGCAACCGGTCTCCAATGCCCTCACCGCGGCTCTCGCGCGACACGGCATCGGTGAGAGCGCCGAACGCGAACATCTCGCGGAGCAGGCGTTCGCCCAGGTCGGATTGACGAACGACCACCTCGCGCGTCGCCCTGCCGAGCTCTCCGGAGGGCAGCAGCAGCGGGTAGCCATCGCGCGTGCGCTCGTCTTGAAACCCAAGCTGGTGGTGTGCGATGAGGCAGTGAGTGCGCTCGACCTGCTCACGCAGCAGCAGATCATCGAACTCCTCGCGGACCTGCAGGAGGAGACCGGTGTCAGTTATCTCTTCATCGCCCATGATCTCGGGCTCGTGAGGAAGATCTCTGATCGTATTGCAGTCATGCGGTCGGGCAGGCTGGTCGAATTCGCGGACGCCGAAGAAGTGTTCCAGCATCCTTCGCACCCTTACACCCGGAGACTGCTCGGCGCGACACCGGCTGACCACCCGAGCGGTCGAGAGGACCGCAGGCGCACACGGCGCGCGTATAGCGAAGCGCACGCAGCGGGGGCAACGCCGGTGCCGTGAGGGCGCGATCCGAGCGGATCGCCTAAGGCGCGTTGCGGGTGCGAATCAGCCCGTGCAGCAGTCGCTGGAGTGCGACGACGGTCTCGGACGGGTCGATGTCTGCCGGCCATGCTTCCTGGACGGATTCCGACCATGAGGCTCGAAGCGAGTCGAGGGTGTCCTGTGCCAACGCCGTCGGCGTCACGCGCACGGATCGCGCGTCATTCGGGTCGGTATCGCTCGAGACGTACCCCAGGCTGCGAAGGCGCCTGAGGGCCGGGCTGACGTTCGCGCGGATCAGGCCGGTTCCCGCCGCGATGTGCGACGGCGTGCTGCCGGGGTGCTGGTGGAGGTGTCGCATCACTTGACTCTCTGTCTGGTTGAGCGTCGCGTGGCCACGCAGTCGAATCTCTCGGGCGATGTCAATCGTGAGGTCTGCGATCTCCGCGTAGGGCTGCTGAGTGCTGGGCATGGGTCCATTCTTCCTCAGGTCGTTGTCGCGATGACGGAGCTGCGCTATGGTGTATTTAGTTATTAAATCATAACTATTTACGTGTGCAAGCTGAGGTGCCGGTCGCTGGGCGGTCGGCACGTGAGAATGAGGTGGGAGTGCGATGGAGCACATCGAAACAGAAGTACTCGTGGTGGGGGCCGGACTGGCCGGAGCAAGTGCCGCGCTGATGCTCGCCAGACACGGCGTGCGCACGTTGGCCGTGAGTCGGGGTCACTGGGTCGCGGACTCGCCGAGAGCACACATCGTGAATCAGCGGACGATGGAAGTGCTGCGGTCTCTCGATCTCGAGTCGGTATGCGCCGATGCGGCAGTGCCGGGCGAGCTCATGGCGAACCACCCGATGATGACATCACTCACGGGTCGGGAATTCGGGCGACTGTGGACCTGGGGGAACGACCCGGTGCGACAAGACGAATACGGAGCCGCGAGCCCCGTCACCGGGTGTGATCTGCCCCAGGATCGATTCGAGCCGATCCTGATCTCCGAGGCGCTCCGACTCGGTGCCGTCGTGCGATTCCGCACTGAATTCGTCTCGCTCGAGCAGGATGACGACGGGGTGACGACGACGCTCCGAGACCTGGTGACGAATTCCGAATTCACTGTGCGCTCGAAGTACGTCGTCGGGGCCGACGGCGGTCAGAGCCCGGTCGCAGAAGCGGTCGGACTCCCGTTCGAGGGGACACCCGGGATCGGGCCCGCATTGAACATCCACTTCCGCGCGGACCTCTCCCGATTCATCGAGGATCGACCGGGATCCATCTTTTGGATTCTTCAGCCCGACCGCGAGGGCGCGATGGGAAACGCGATGCTCCGCATGGTGCGACCGTGGTCGGAGTGGATCGTGGGGTTCGTCCATCTCGGGGAGAGCATCCGTGGCGCCAGCGAGGATGAACTCATCGGCCTGGTGCACGAGATCATCGGTGATGACAGCGTGCCGATCGAGATCATCGGATCGTATCCGTGGCGGATCAACCACGTGATCGCGCAAGAGTACAGCCGGGGACGGGTGATGTGTGCGGGTGACGCAGTGCACCGGCACCCGCCGATGAATGGCCTCGGGGGCAATACCTGCATTCAGGACGCATTCGGACTCGCGTGGAAACTCGCCGCAGTGCTGCGCTGGGGCGCGGGCCCTCGTCTACTCGAGACCTACAGCGCCGAGCGCCAACCCGTTGGTCGCACCGTGGTCGATCGCGCCGTTGCGGGGTGGCGGCAGAACCCGGAGGTCATTCGATCGCTCGGCATTGATCCCGCGGCGTCGCCGGTCGAGCGTCAAGCGCAGTTCGACGTGCTCTTCGAGGACTCCGAGGAAGGGGAGCAGCGACGAAGTGACTTCGAACGGGCTAAGCGGTCCAAAGAGTACTCGTACCATGCGCACGGCACCGAGATGAATCAGCACTACGCATCCAGCGCGATCATCGAGGATGAAGGGCTCGAACCGCTCGCGCATCGGGATGCCGATCTCCACTTCACCATGACGAGCAGGCCCGGTTCTCGGGTTCCGCACGCCTGGGTCGCACAGAGCGGACGCACGATCTCGGTGCTGGATCTCTGTCGCCCGGAGCAGTTCACCCTGCTCGCCCGGAATCGGGGGGCGGAGTGGATCGCCGCTGCGCAGAAGGTCGGAGAGCGCTTGGGCGTTCCCCTCGTCGCCGTGAGGATCGGGCCGGGGTGCGAGGTCGAGGATCTCTACGGAGTCTGGAGGGACGTCTCGGAGATCGGAGAAGGGGGAGCTCTGCTGGTACGGCCCGACCAGCATGTCGCCTGGCGCAACGCAATAATGGCCAGTGACCCCGAAGTCGAGTTGGAACGGGCGCTCCGGCAGATCCTCTCGATGTAGCGCGCGGACAAAAGCGGAGGGGGCGTGTGCGGTCAGCGCACGGCAGATCCAGGAGTCAGAGCCAGCGACTGACGATGATGGCCCCCGCCTGGCTACCGCTCGCCCCTACCCCTGCGTGTGCGCCCAGACGACCGCCTGGATGCGATCGCGCACCCCGAGCTTCTGCAGCAGGTTCGAGACGTGCGTCTTGACCGTCGCCTCACCGAGGAAGAGCCGCCCGGCGACCTCCGCGTTCGACATGCCCTCGGCGACAAGCGCGAGCACCTCCCGCTCGCGCTCGGTGAGTCCGACGCGCTCCATGGCGGCGTCGAGGGCCGCGGCAGCGGGATCGGTCGCGGGTGCGGTTGCCGCGGCGTCGGCGATCGGATCGGCAGCGGCGGAGGCGGTCCGCGGCGTCTCGGGTGCGATCGACCCCGCTGAGCCGTGGTCTGCCGGCCCGTGGTCTGCCGACCCACGATCCGCCGCCACCCGCTCGATGACCGCCCGGGTCACGTCGGCGCCGAGCAGCGCGTCCCCGGCCGCAAGGGTGCGAACGGCGTCGATGAGCTGCTCCGCCCGCGACGTCTTCAGCAAGAACCCGCTGACGCCGGCCGCCAGCGCGTCGAAGAGGTAGTGCTCGTGCCCGAAGGTCGTGAGGATCAGCACGCTGGTGTCGGGCCGCGCGGCGATGATCCGGCGGCTCGACTCGATGCCATCGAGACGGGGCATCTCCACATCCATGCAGATGACGTCGGGGCTGTACTCCTCCGCGAGCGCGACCGCGGCCTCACCGTCGGGGGCCTCGGCGACCACCTCGATGTCCGGCTCGGACTCGAGGATGATCCGGAACCCGGAGCGCACGAGCTCCTGGTCGTCGACGAGCATCACTCTGATCATGCGGTGGCCTCCTGCGCCTCGCCGAGCGGTACGCGGGCGCGCACCATGAATCCGCCGCGCTCGCGTCGGCCCGTGCTGACCTCGCCGCCGACGGCGCCGATCCGCTCGCGCATGCCGCGGAGGCCGAGACCCGAGCCGTTCGGGTTCGCCCCTGCACCGGAGCCCGCTCGCCCGCCCAGCGTCTGCCGCACCCCGTCGTCGGTGATCTCGACCTCCACGGCGTCGTCGCCGAACCGGAGCCGCACTTCGGCGGTGGCCCCGCGCCCGGCGTGCTTGCGCACGTTCGTGAGCGCCTCCTGCACGATGCGGTAGAGCGCGACGTCGACGAGCAGCGGCAGCGGCCGGGGCTCACCCGCGACGATGAGCGTGGTCGGCAGCCCGGAGCTCTGCGATTCGGCGACGAGCGTGCCGAGGTGCGCGATGCCCACGGTCGAGGATCCCTGCTCCGCCTCGGGAGAGCGCAGCGTGTGGACGAGGCGCCGCAGCTCGGTGACCGCGGTGTGCGCGCTCTCCTCCACGACCGCGAGAGCACGAGAGGCCTGCTCGGGATCCCGCGCGAGGCTGCGTCGCGCGGCCGCGGCCTGGATCCCCATCACCGAGACGTGGTGCGCGACGACGTCGTGCAGTTCCCGGGCGATCGTGATCCGGTCGAGCGCCACCGCCTGCTCGGCGCTCGTCTGCCGCTCGAGCTCGAGCTCGCGGCCCTGGGCCTCGAGCCGCGCGTTCGAGCGCGCCGCCCACCAGGAGCGCTCGCCGAAGATGAAGGCGCCGACGAAGTACATGAGGTTCGTGATGATCTGCAGCACCGCGAAGGTCGCGAACGCCGAGAAGATGCCGGATCGCGGGGCGCCGGGGAAGGCGTCGGGGTCGGACGACGTGATGATGAGCGCGATGACCACCCAGACGAGCATCGCGGCGGTGATCCCGAACCTCACCCAGAACCCCAGCCGGCGGTTCTGCTCCCAGGCCCCCACCGCGTAGAGCGCGATGAACAGGCAGATGTTGATGACGAGGATCTCGGGCACCTCGAACTGGCCGCAGACGAAGAAGCCGATCGCCACGACGATCGCGACTGCGGGCGGGTACCGGCGGCGGAAGGCGAGGGGCACGGTGCAGAGCGCGATGCCGAGCACGGTCAGCCAGAGCGGTGCCGGGTTCTCGTAGAAGCCCATGCGCACGTAGAGCAGCGAGGTGAGGGTCGCGGCGGCCGCGAGCGCGACCGCGAGCCACACGTCCGAGCGCAGTTCGGCCGGGCTCGGCTTCGGGCGCACCCACTCGGCATCCGGGATCGCGGTCATGGCTCAAGCGTATGGGGTGGTGCGCTCCGGCACCTCCGTCGCGCGGGGGAGCGGGCGTGGCGGGCGGGTCCTCGGGTGGGTGGCTGGGCCCTGCGTGTGCCGGTGGCGCCTGGGGGCACGCGGTTCATCCTCCAGGTGCCCCGATTCCGCCTCACGGGGGAGGTCGCGGGGTGCGCCCGCCCCATAGCGTTGAAGCAACGAAAGGAACACCATGATCGATATCGCAGGGGTCTCCCGCAGTTTCGGGGGACGCAAGGTGCTCGACGACGTGTCATTCCACGTCGACAGCGGGCGCATGACCGGGTTCGTGGGCGGCAACGGCGCGGGCAAGACGACCACGATGCGTATCATCCTCGGGGTGCTCTCCGCGGACGCCGGCCAGGTCACCCTGCACGGGTCGGCGGTCACCCCCGCCGATCGCGCGCGCTTCGGGTACATGCCCGAGGAGCGGGGGCTCTACCCCAAGATGAAGGTGCTCGAGCAGCTCATCTACCTCGGCCGCCTGCACGGCATGAGCGCGGGATCCGCGAAGGCGTCGGCCACCGCGCTCATCGAGCGGCTCGGCCTCGGCGAGCGGGCGAACGACACCCTCGAGAGCCTGTCGCTCGGCAACCAGCAGCGCGCGCAGATCGCGGCGGCACTGGTGCACGAGCCGACCGCGCTGGTGCTCGACGAGCCGTTCTCGGGCCTCGACCCGATGGCGGTCGAGGTCGTGCTCGGCGTGCTGCGCGACTACGCGGCGCAGGGCGCTCCGGTGCTCTTCTCGTCGCACCAGCTCGACATCGTCGAGCGGCTCTGCGACGACGTCGTGGTGATCGGGGGCGGCCGGATCCTCGCCCAGGGCTCGCGCGAGTCCCTGCGCGCCGAGCATTCGGGGCGCGCCTTCGAGCTGGAGCTCGCGGGGGCCGCGGCCGACGCGGGGTGGGTTCGGGATCAGCCCGGCGTCACCGTCACGCACCTCGACGGCGGGTTCGCCCGGTTCGACGCGGAGAGCGACGCCGCTGCCCAGGCGGTGCTCGTGCGCGCGGTCGGCGCCGATCCCGCGCTCACGACGGTGCGTCGCTTCGCGCCGGTCACCCCGTCGCTCGCTCAGATCTTCAAGGAGGTAGTCCGATGACCATGCAGACCCCCACCCCTGCCTCTGCGTCCCCCGCGTCCCCGGCTGGTTCCGGCGCCGGGGGTGCCCGGAGCGGTGCGCGGCCCGTGAGCGGTGCGCAGGGCGCCTGGCTCGTCGCCGAGCGCGAGATCTCCACGCGGCTGCGCAGCAAGGCGTTCCTCATCTCGACCGGGCTGATCCTGTTCCTGGTGCTCGCGTCGGTGCTGTTCAGCGGGTTCATGGCGAACTCGGGCGGCTTCGGCGACGACACCAAGGTCGCGGCCGTCGGCACGTCGGCGGAGACCCTTTCGAGTGACGCGCTGAAGGACGCCGGGCTCGACGTGACGAAGGTCGATGACCGCGCGGCGGCGGAGGAGCTCGTGCGCTCCGGGGAGGTCGACGCGGCGGTGGTGCCGGGCGGCGACACCCCGGTGGATCTCACGGTGCTCGCACTCGAGAGCGCGCCGAGCGACCTCGTGCAGCTGCTCTCGGCCGCGCCCACGGTCGAGCTGCTGGAGCCGTCGACGACGAACCCGTTCCTCGCCTACATCATCGCGATCGGCTTCGGCATCGTGTTCATGATGAGCGCCGTCACCTTCGGAACGACCATCGCCCAGAGTGTGGTCGAGGAGAAGCAGACCCGCATCGTCGAGATCCTGCTCGCCACGGTCGCCGCCCGCACCATGCTCGCGGGCAAGATCCTCGGCAACAGCATCCTCGCGCTGTCGCAGGTGGTGGCCATCGCGGCGCTCGCGTCCGTCGGCATGCTGGCGACGGGGCAGGATCTGCTGCTCGGCGAGCTCGGGACCTCGCTGATCTGGTTCGCGATCCTCTTCGCCTTCGGGTTCGTGCTGCTCGCCGGTCTGTACGCCGCGCTCGCCGCACTGGTGTCGCGGCAGGAGGACATCGGATCGGTGACCAGCCCGGTCATGATGCTCGTGATGCTGCCCTACATCGCTGTGATCATCTTCAACAACAACCCGCAGGCGCTCGCGATCATGAGCTACATCCCGTTCTCGGCGCCCGTGGGCATGCCGATGCGGATGTACCTCGGCACCGCCGAGTGGTGGGAGCCGCTGATCTCGGTCGGGATCCTGATCGTCTCTATCGCGATCGTGCTCTGGATCGGCTCGCGGATCTACAGCAACTCGATCCTGCGGACGGGCACGCGCGTGAAGCTCGCGGACGCGATCCGAGGGTAGGGGAGTACCGGCCGCCATCTGTGTTGCGGGGTCAGTTTGGGGGAGTGTCGCACGCTCAACACTCCCCCAAACTGACCCCGCTTCAGGTGGGGGTGGGGCGCTAGCCTGATCCCATGGCATCAGCGATCGATTGGGCGGCACTGCGGGAGGCGGCGAGCGGTGCCGCGTCCCTTGCGTACGCCCCGTACTCCGGATACCCCGTCGGCTGCGCGGCGCTGGTCGACGACGGCCGGATCGTGACCGGCTGCAACGTCGAGAACGCCAGTTACGGCGTGACGCTCTGCGCCGAGTGCGCGATGATCGGGCAGCTGCATCTGGGCGGCGGCGGCCGCCTCGTGGCGTTCGACTGCGTCGACGGTGCCGGGCGCACCATTACGCCGTGCGGGCGCTGTCGGCAGCTGCTGTTCGAGGCCGCGGCGCCGGGTCTGGTGCTGAACACGCCCGCCGGGGTGCGGACCATCGCCGAGATGCTGCCGGACGCGTTCGGGCCGGAGGCGCTGGGGTAGAGGCGCCGGGGCTGGGGGCGCCGGGGTCGCGGGTGCCCTGCGCGGCTCGGGGTCCGGATCCGGGGCCAATCATGCACCGATTTCGACCCAGACGCGTGCAAGAGTGGCCCGCGAACGCGATCGCGCCCGATGCGTGCGGACCTGATGGGCACACGGATAGGTTGGTGGTGACCCTTCTGTGATCTGCGAATCATCGATCCCGAACGAAACGAGGCCGCACCATGATTCTTGCATTTTCCGTCGCGCCGTCTGGAACCGGAAGAGAAGACGGCTCGGTGCACGACGCGGTCGCCGCGGCGGTCCGGGTCGTGCGCGAGTCGGGGCTGCCCAACCGGACCTCGTCGATGTTCACCGAGATCGAGGGGGAGTGGGACGAGGTCTTCGACGTGGTGAAGCGCGCGACCGAGGCCGTGGCGCCGTTCGGATCGCGGGTCTCGCTCGTCATGAAGGCCGACATTCGGCCGGGGTTCACGGGTGAGCTCGATGCGAAGCTGGATCGGCTGGAGGCGGCGCTGGAGGATCCCAGCGAGGACATGGGGTAGCCCACCACAGGATCGGTTTCCGAAAGCGTGCTGCGGCTTTCGTCTCCTACGACCGGAGTTGCGTGTTGCGTTCACCGCTGATGGCGCCAGTCGAGGAGAGGCTGCCGAGGAGTCGGAGACGTTCCTCGGAATGACTGCCGATTTCTGCGGTGAATCCAAATAGCGTCCAACCCGGATCGTCGGGTAGGTGCATGCCTTCGTAGGTGAGATCGAGATCGCCGACGAGCGGATGGTTGATTCGCTTCACACCCGTGCGATGGAAACGTACATTGTGCGATGCCCAACGTCGGTTGAACTCGTCGCTCCGGGTGACGAGTTCTCCGATAAGGTCACTCAGCGCCTTGTCGCGAGGATTGCGTCCTGCCGCGAGGCGGAGTGTCGCAACGATGTCGTCGGCGCCGATCTCCCAATCCCGATAGTAGTTCCGGGCCGCGGGGCTCAGGAACGCGAAGAGTGCGTTGTTCCCGCCCTGGCTCGCTGGATCTTCCATGATGGGGGCGTAGACGGCACGGCCGAGCGCATTTCCCGCGATGAAGTCGCCGCGCTCGTTCCGAATCCAGGCAGCTGACTCGGTCATCGAGTCGAGAAAACGCTGCAGACTGGGGCGCAACGAATGCCCCGCGTGCGTCTTGCGGGTCCGGGCCGGCACGGGATGCGCGGCGCGGGCGAGGTCGTGCAGGTGATCGACTTCTGCTTCGTCGAGCCGCAGCACGACCGCGATTGCGCCGAGCACTTCATCGGAGACTCCGGCAAGGTTGCCGCGCTCGAGTCGCGCGTAGTAGTCGACACTCACTCCGGCGAGGAATGCGACTTCTTCACGCCGCAGGCCCGGCACTCGACGGTTACCCCCGCCGATGATGCCCACGTCTTGCGGGGTGATGCGATCTCGGCGCGTGCGAAGAAAATCGCGTACCTCGGCCTGACAGTCCATGAGGAACACTGTAAGCCGGGTGCCGCCTCGGCGGGAGGACCTGGCAGTACACGGAACAACGCACCCTTCTCCGCCATGCGCAATACGGGTTCCATCGTTCTCGTGACCACCACGCGATCCACTGCAATCATCACTGAGCCGGAGACGCACTCGCGGGCGGTGCTCGCCGACTTCCCGCCCGGTCGGCAGGGCGTCGACGGGCGGACGTCGCTGCAGCCCGGATCGGCGTCCATCTCCGTGACGGTGCTGCAATTCGTATTGTCCCTGCGTATGCCGCGTCTCACTCGACGTTGCTGGAGCGGAGGCGCGATACTCACCCCCGCAGCACGGCGAACAGTCACCCCCGCGGGACACGTCGTCATTGCGTATCGTGGCGGGAACCACCACGATCGCTGTATCGCGTGCGCGTGCCCCCGCTCTCATAGGGCCCGCGGATAGAGCCCCTCCGCGTATCGCATCCTCCATACCCACCCCGAAAGGAACGCGTCATGCAGACCGTTACACTCAACAACGGCATCGAAATGCCGATCCTCGGATTTGGTGTCTACCAGGTCGGACCCGAAGAAACCGAAGCAGCCGTCACCGCTGCAATCGCAGCCGGGTACCGCCTCATTGACACCGCGGCCGCCTACGGCAACGAAGCCGCCGTTGGCGCAGCGATCGCACAGTCCGGCGTTCCCCGTGATGAACTCTTCATCACCACAAAACTGTGGGTGCAGGATGCCCCCGCCGAAGAGAACACGGCGAGAGCGTGTGATGCCTCGCTTCGTGCACTCGGTCTCGATTACGTCGATCTGTTCCTGATCCACCAGCCGTTCGGCGACTATTACGGACAGTGGCGCGCGATGGAGAAGATCAACCGAGCGGGCGGCGCGCGCGCTATCGGTGTCTCGAACTTCACTTCCGACCGCCTGATCGACCTGATTCTCAACAATGAGATCACACCGGCCGTCAATCAGATCGAGACCAACCCGTTCCACCAGCGCGACGAAGAGCAGGGTGTGTGTGTCGCCGAGGGTGTGCAGATGGAATCCTGGGGTCCGTTTGCAGAGGGCAAGAACGGACTCTTCACCAATGATCTGCTTGCAGGGATCGGCGAGAAGCACCGCAAATCGGTCGCCCAGGTGGTCCTGCGCTGGATGATCCAGCGCAACGTCGTGGTGATTCCGAAATCCGTCAACCCCGGGCGGATGGCGCAGAACCTCGACGTGTTCGATTTCGAACTCAGCGCCGGTGACATGGAGCAGATCAGCACACTCGACGAGGGGAAATCGCAGTTCTTCGACCATCAGGACCCGGAGATGGTGCGCTGGCTCGCATCGCGGCGCCTGGGGAACTGATGCACAACGCAGGAGTCCGCCCCTCGCTGCGGTGCTCAGTGCGGTGACGATGTCGTCAGTGGGCGCGTGCGTGCCGCCTCGAAGGGACATGCGCGCTCACTCACGCTTCAATGATCGATACTCGTCGAGATCCAAGGTGGGATACGTGCGGCGTCGTCTTCGACGCCAACTGTGGGACCTTCATGCACTGCTGCCGCTCCGACGGCGAGCATTCTGCCCCACCGAGGGTCATGGTCCCACTCGACATCGTCAGGCGGTCATGGCGATGATCCTTTCGATGATGAGTGCGAGGCCGAGGCAAATCATGACAATGCCGGAGGCGGCACCGACGATCTTGGCGGCCCGGGGGAGACGAGTCAGCACGACTGCGGCCCCGTAGCCGACTGCGAAGTACACGATCGCGCAGTTGAGGACGTGCAGGATGCCGAGCATGACGATCTGCATCCCGACCGGCCACGAGGCATCGGCGTCGGTGAATTGTGGGAGCAGGGCGAGGAACAGGAGGAAGACCTTGGGGTTGAGCAGGCTGATCCCGATGCCCTTGGCGAGCAACCGCGCTTGCCCGGACGGAGCGCTCTGCGCGTCCACGTCTGGCGCGGGGGGATTCCTCAGGGCAGAGATGCCGAGCCACATCAGATAGGCCGCGCCGACTGAGGTCAGGATGGTCATCGCGACTTCTGAGGTGGCGAGCAGCGCCGCAACCCCCGCGGCGACGATGATCGTGGCCGCCAGGTGCCCGACAAGCATCCCAGAGACCGCGGGCATCACTCCCGCCCGGTGTCGAAGCCCCGTCGCAATCGCGTACGCCCAGTCCACCCCGGGGGTGAGGACGAACAGCATCGACACCCCCCAGAACGCCACCATCAATCCGATATCCATCAGCCATTTCCTCCCAGCATTTCCACCGACGGGAGAAGATTATGCGAGTTCACGTGCAAAGGGTTCCGATACATGTTGCATATGTCGTCACTTTGGTGAAGAATATCGACTATGGATGCGATTGACCGGGAGATTCTCTCTGTGCTCCAGGGGGACGGGCGGGCGACGATGACCGAGGTGGCTCAGCGGGTCGGGCTGAGCCTGTCGGCCTGCCACCGGCGCTTCCGTGACCTGGAGAACGCCGGCGTGATCCGCGGGTTCAGCGTCGACCTCGATCTCGATCTGCTCGGGATCCCATTCGAGGCGCTCGTGTTCGTGAACATGCAAGCCGGTGACGGCACCTCGGTTGCAGCGTTCGAAGAGGCCGTCGCGCAGATCCCGAGTATCGTCCAGGCCCATCGGCTTTTTGGGGAGCCCGATTACCAGCTCTACGTTGCCGCGCGCTCAAAGCAGCACTACCAGGAGCTCTACGATCAGCAGCTCTCACAGCTGCCGGGAGTGCAACGGCTGACCTCGACGCTGGTGATGAAGACCGTTGTCGCTCACCACGCACCTATATGACCCGGACTCGAGTGAAGAACAAACGTGACAGTTGGAGCCTGATTCAGCGCACATCGATCTGCTGACTGAGAGAGTATGTCCACGTCACCGGAGCTGCGTGCTCGTCGCTGCCGAACGGCAGACTTTCATCCGCGTCGACACCCCGGAGGAGGCACCCTCATGATGGAATCACATGAACTGCAACGCCTGTACCTCGACCTGACCACTCCGCATGTCGTCGACGCGATCATGCGTCTCGGCCTCCCGGTGAGGCAGGCGCCCGCGTCCGTGACGGCGCTCTGGGAGGACACGCACCTCGTCGGGCGCGTACTCCCGGCCCGGCACACGGGGAGCGTCGACGTGTTCCTCGAAGCGATCGAACACTCCGAGCCGGGTGACGTGCTCGTCGTCGACAATGGCGGCCGTGACGACGAAGCCTGCGTCGGGGACCTCGTGACGTTGGAAGCAGCCCAGGCCGGATTGGCAGGGATCATCATCTGGGGCCTGCACCGCGATTCCCGCGAGCTGCGCGCTATACGTCTACCCGTGTACAGCCAGGGCGCGCTCCCCGCAGGTCCGCGCCGGCTCGACCCGCAACCCGCCGACGCGATCACGGTGGCTCGAGTCGGGCAGCACACGGCCACTCAAGAGGATGTTGTGTTCGGGGACGACGACGGCGTCCTGTTCCTGCCCCTCGAACACGCGGCCGACATTGCCGCGACCGCAGCCGCAATCCGCGATACTGAACGCCGCCAAGCAGCACTCATGCGCACGGGCCGGAGCCTTCGCGAACAGGCCCGGTTCTCCGACTTCCTGACCGCCCGCGAAGTCGACGGCATCACCTTCCGCGAGCACCTGCGTGCCATCGGCGGTGAGATCGAGGAATAGCCCTCGGCCTTTCCAGTGCGGCGGAGCAGGCGTCGTGTTCTGTGTTCTGGAGATTCGGGCGAGCTCGATGCGGAGCTCGATGCGGAGCTGGAACGGCTGGAGGCGGCGCTCGAGGAGCTCAGCGAGGACAAGGGGTAGGGCCGCGGCAGGGGAACCCTGAAGCGTATCGAATCCTCCTACAGCGTGGATGGTCCGCCGACTGAGAGCTGTATGACCACGCATGTCGCGAAGTCACCGAGTCCTGCAACTATGCCTGCGGTGGCCCGCCAGCGTGAACGCCATCTGGAGGGTGTATCTCCGAGTCGGGAGCGAGATCCCCAGCCAGCCATGTCGGGAGGAGCGGCAGGATGGCGGAAGTGAATTCCCGCTTGTCACGCCCGGCTGGTTGCGCCAACCAGCCCAGCATTGCGTGCAGGATGCCTCCGGCGATGAAGTCGCTGATCGTCCTGAGCGTATTCGATGGCAGATCCGGCTGTTCGTCGCGGATGACGTTGTCGAGGTTGCTCGCCACCTGTGCGCTCAGGTGTTCGTGCAGCCGCTCCTCGGCCGACGTCGAAGGCCGGCCCAAGAGGAAGTCGCGTTTGCTCTCCAAGGCCTCCAGGAGTTCTGTCACCGCTTGGATGGTCAGCGCGGAGCGGGGGCTGGATGAGCCTCTCCTGCGTTCCCTGTCTCGTCTGCTGATCTCGTCGATGATCCCGTCCATGACGAAGACGAACACGTCGTCCACAGCGGAGAAGTGAACGTAGAACGTGCTTCGACCGATGCCCGCCTGATCGCAGAGTCCCGCGACCGAGGGGAACGTGCCTTGCTCGAGCAGTTCCTCGAGCGCCTCGACGATCTTCTGTCTCGTGGCGGCGGCGCGGGGGTCCAGCGTGACGGCTCGCTCGAGTCGACGCGTTGCTTGCTTCGAATCCGTCATGACTCAATCATGCCCTGAAAGACTTCATAGCCATCTGTCTATGAACGGGAGTAGCCTCGTAGGTGCGCGCAACGCTGCCGGTCGTCGATCCCTCGGCTTGCGGCAGTCGCGTATGAATTCATCAACACCATCGTGTGAAGGAGCAGCAATGAAGGCAGCAGTAGTCCGTACATTCGGCGGAGGGTTCCACACGGAAGAGGTGACCCTCGCGAAGCCCGTGGGCCGGGAGGTCCTCGTTCAGGTCAAGGCGTCTGGCCTGTGCCACAGCGACGAGCTCGCTCAGTCCACGAACCTGGGATTCGATGTCCCGGTCGTGTTCGGCCACGAGGTTTCCGGCATCGTGACGGCCATCGGCGACGGGGTCGGCGACATCGCTGTGGGCGACCACGTCGTGGGATGCCTGGTGCAGTACTGCGGAGCCTGCCTCCAGTGCCTGACCGGGAATGTCAACCTCTGCCTCCACCCCGAGGCTACGCTCCGTGATGAGCGCATCGCTGACAGTGAGGGGCGCCCACTCAACCAGGGCATGGGCCTGGGCGGGTTCGCAGAATACGCACTCATCCACGAGAACCAGCTCGCGAAGGTCCCCGACGCGATGCCATTCCCGCAGGCCGCGCTGCTCGGCTGCGGCGTGGTCACAGGAGCCGGTGCCGTCATGAACACTGCCAACGTGCAGCCCGGGCAGACGGTGGCCATCATCGGCACCGGAGGCGTCGGGACCAATGCGATCAGCGGCGCCGTCATTGCCGGCGCGAGCAAGATCATCGCGATCGATGTTGCCGATGACAAGCTCGCCAACGCGCGCCACTTCGGAGCGACCGACACCGTGAACTCTCGCGAGGTCGATGCGGTGCAGGCCGTCAAAGACGCCACCGGCGGCCTGGGCGCGGACTTCGTCTTTGATTTCGTGGGAGCTCCCGGTGTCACGCGTTCCGGGTTCGACATGCTCGCCCAGGGTGGAGGTCTCTATCTCATCGGAGTGCTCGATCCCGCCAACAGCATCGAGGTGTCCTCCTTCGAGCTCCTCGGCGGACGCAAGCGCATCGAGGGCGTGTACATGGGTTCGACGAACCCGAAGCGTGACATCCCGATGATCGCGGAACTCTACCTCCAGGGTCGCTACAAGCTCGACGAACTGGTGTCGAAGGAAATCTCGCTCGACGAGGTCCAAGAAGGGTATGCCTCACTGAGCGATCCCAAGATCAACCGCGTGGTCATTACCTCGTTCTAACCAGGATGGTCGGCGTCCTTCATGCCTTGTACGCGGTATTGGGCGCCGACCTGTGGGGGCACACGCTGGTCCATGAGTGACCACTTGTGTCGTCCGAACGCCGCCCGCAGGTCGCGCACCCGCGCTCCCTCCGGCGGGTTCAGGCACAGCGACACGAGCGCGTCCGACGCCTCCGCACCCATCGCCGGCCGGAGCAGGTCGTCGGTCTTCTCCCGCAGACCCGCGTCGCCGAGCGGCTGCTCCGCCGAGCCGAGCGCGTGGCGCACCGTGCGGGTGCGCGCGGTGCCGTCGGCCGCCACCACGGTGACCGTCGCGGGGTAGCCGGGGCCGGGATCCCGTGCCAGCTCCGGATCGTGCGACAGTGACACGCGGCCCACGGTCCGGCGGATGACGGCGTCCTCCACCAGTTCGCGGAGCGGGGTGCGGCCGAGACCACGGAGCCCGGGAACCCCGTGCGCCACGGCCAACGCGACCAGAAACGGCACGGCGAACTGCGCCTCGCCCAGGTCGACCGGTCGCCGTTCGTCGAGCCCGACGGTTGCGAGCGGTAACCCGATGCGGATCTCGGTGTCGCCCTCCGCGGAGAGCTCCCCCATATCCACGAGGGCGAGCACCGCGTCGAGCGCGGCGTGGGCCGCGCGGCAGCACGGGTAGGGCTTCTGGTAGGTCTCGAGCACGGCGAACGGCGCGCCGGCCGCGAAGAGACCGGCCGCGAACAGACCGTGTGTTGCATCGAAGAGGGTGGGGCCGGCGGGCGTCACGACGCGTGATTCCTCGAGCGCGGGCGCGAGCCCGGCGGCGGCGAGCTCCGACGTACCGACCGCGGTGGCGGCGGCCCATCCGGTCGACTCGCGCGCCCCGCCGGAGATGAACGATGACACCGGTGCGTGCGCGGCGGCGAGACGGATCGTCGCCGCGACGAGACTGGCGCGGTCGCTCGGCGGGGCGGGGAGGTCGGGATCCGCAGCCCCGAACACGGCTGCATCGTCGTCGCCGAGACGCCCCGGCAGCGGGATCACGGCACTGACCGCCGCCGCCCCGCCGATCGCCGCGGCGAATCCGCTCGTGCGGTAGTCGTGCCCGGAGTGCGCGGGTGAGGCGAGCGCCCCGGCCGTGACCGCGATCTCGCACCCGATCACGAATGCAGCGCGCAGCTGCGTGAGCGGCAGGTCATTCGGGGCGGTCGCGAGCAGCGCCGCAGCCACCGTGGTCCCGGCGTGGATCCCGCCGCCGCGTACGTGCCCGTCGTCGTAGTCGAGGGCATTGCCGGCGGTCGCCCACACGAAGGCGGCCCACTCGGCCGACGCGCTCCCCGGCACGATGCCGAGCGGGACCGGCCCTGGCCGACGGTCGGCCGCGGCGATCGCGGCTCGGGCGACCCGGGTGCCGACACCCCCGACGGTCACCGCCAGCGCATCGACCAGGGCGCGCCGTGACCACGCATCGACGTCGGGCGGCAGGCCGTCGCCGAGCAGACGGGCTGCCACCGCCCCGAGATCCGCCGGTGCGGTCACGCCGCGCCCAGGAGCGGCCGCGCCTCCAGGAGCGCGCGCGTGTAGGGGTGCTGCGGAGCGCCGTAGACCGACTCCACGGGTCCCGACTCGACCACGGCCCCGTTCTGCAGCACGATCACGTCATCGCAGAGCTGGGCGATCACCCCGAGATCGTGCGACACGAAGACGATGCTGAGCCCGCGCGAGCGTTGCAGATCACCGAGCAGCTCGAGGATCTGCGCCTGGATCACCACGTCGAGGGCGGAGACCGCCTCGTCGCAGAACAGCACCTCCGGCTCCGCCGCGAGCGCACGCGCGATGGCGACGCGCTGGCGTTGTCCCCCCGACAGCTGCAGGGGGTGGCGATCGAGCACGGTGCGCGGCAGCGACACCGCGTCGAGCACCTCGGCGATCCGCCCCTCCCGCTCGGCAGCCGGGCAGCGCCCGAGGGCCTCGCCGATCACCTGCCGCACGTCGAAGCGCGGGTTGAAGGCGCTCAGGGGATCCTGCGCCACAAGTTGCAGCCGCGGTCGGCGCTCACGTCGCTGGGTCTCCGGGATCCCGCTCCACGGCGCACCGTCCAACTGCACGCTGCCCGCACTCGGCTCCTGCAGTGCGAGCAGCACCCGCAGGAGCGTGCTCTTGCCGGATCCCGATTCGCCGACAATCCCGAGCGCACGACCGCGCCGTACCTCGAGCGACACGTCGTCGAGGCCGATTCGCGGGGCGTCGTGCCCGGGAGTGCGGTACTCGACGCGCAGTCCGTCCGCGACGAGCACGGCCGCACCGGCAGACGAGCCTTGCGCACTCGCAGCGGGCCGATCCTGACCGTCCACCGGCCCCTCGGCCGGAGACCCGGCACCGTCCCCGGGAACGGCCGCGATCAGCGCTCGGGTGTACGCGTGCTTCGGGTGGGACAGGACCTCCGCGGGGGCGCCCTGCTCCACGACCTCTCCACCGCGCATCACGAGTACGCGGTCGGCGATTTCCGCGACCACCGCGAGATCGTGGCTGATGAGCACGAGTCCGAGGCCCGCGCGCCGTTTCTCGCGCAACAGGTCGATGACCTGGCGCTGCACGGTGACGTCGAGCGCCGTCGTGGGCTCGTCCGCGATGAGCACCCCGGGGTCGCCGGCGACGGCGGTCGCGATGAGGGCGCGCTGCCGCTGGCCGCCCGAGAGCTGGTGGGCGTACTGGCGCGACCGGCTCTCGGCGTCGGGCAGCCCCGCTTGCGCGAGCCGCTGCACCACCTCCGCCCGCCGCGCCGCGCGCGTGCGCGGCCGAGTACCGGCCCGCATGGCCTCGGAGACCTCCTGCCCGATCGTGCGGAGCGGATCGAGCGAGACGAGCGCGTCCTGGAGCACCAGCCCCACTTCGCCTCCGCGCACCGCTCGCCAGTCGCGATCCCGGAACCCCCGCGCGTCGCGACCGGCGACCTCGAGCCGCTCGGCCACCACCCGGGTGTCTCGAGGTAGGAGGCCGAGCAGCGCGCGCCCGACCGTGGTCTTGCCCGATCCCGACTCGCCGACGAGCGCGACGCACTCACCCGGGCGCACGTCGAAGGAGACCCCCGAGACTGCGGTCACCGGGCCCTGCTCGGTCGCGTAGGCGACGGTGAGGTCGCGAACGCTGAGAAGCGTCGCAGCGCGCGGTGTGGCCGAGGCATCCGAAGCCGCCGCGGGATCCGGAGCCGACGAAGCGTGTGCGTGAGCGGTCATGCGACCAGCCTCCGTTCGAGCCGGCGCTGCAGGTAGCGCCCGAGCGTGGTGCAGGCAAGGATCGTGACGACGATCGACACCCCGGGGAACACCGTGGGCCACCAGCCGTAGGCGGCGACCGAGCGGCCCTCGGCGAGCAGCGAACCCCACTCGGGAGCCGGCCGCTCCGGGCCGAGCCCGACGAACGAGATGCCGGAGACCGTGAGGATCGCGACGCCCACCTCAATCGCGGCGAGCAGCAGCACGGAGGTGAAGACGTTCGGCAGCACGTGCCGCAGCACGATGCGCACCCGGCTCTCACCGAAGGTGACCGCGGCTGTGACGAAGTCGGAACCGCGAATGGCGAGCGCCTGACGCCGGATGATCCTGCCGAACGCCGGGATGATCGCGATACCGACGGCGAGCGTGAGATTCAGCGTGCCCCGCCCGAAGAAGGTGGCAAAGAGGAGCGCCATCAGGATCGAGGGGAACGCCGAGAGCAGGTCGAAGATCCGGCTCAGCACCTCGTCGACGACCGTGCCGCCGAGCGCGGCGAGGAGCCCGAGCGCTCCGCCCACGATCACGGCGAAGACGACGGCGAGCACGCCGATCACGACCGAGTAGCGCGCGCCGTGCACGACGCGTGCGTACAGGTCGCGCCCCAGCTCGTCCGTGCCGAACCAGTGCTCCGCACTCGGGGGCAGGAGCGACAGGAGCGGGTCTGTCGCGTTCGGATCACCGGCACCGAGCGCCGCGGGAAGGGTGATGGCGAGCACGAGCACGAGCACCACGGCGAGGGACGCCCACACGGCAGCCGGCAGGGCGCCGAGCATGCGGCGGGGGCGCCGGGTGCCAGAGGGTTGGGGGAGCCCCGGGGACAACGCGTCGCCTCCGGAGGCGCCGAGATGGATGGTCATGCGGACTCCTTCCGCAGCCGCGGATCGATCGCGAGGGCGATCAGATCGACGACGGTCGAGATCACCACGTACGCCGTGGTGATGAGCACGACGACCGCGAGGATCACCGGGGTGTCCTGCGCACCGACCGCGCTCAGGGCGACGCGGCCGAGACCCGGCCGTCCGAACACGGTCTCGACGATGACGGCCCCGCCGATTAGGGAACCGAAGAGGGTGCCGGCGACGGTGAGGGTCGTGACCGCGGCGTGCGGCACGAGGTGGACGTTGCGCAGCCGGAACTCGCTGATGCCCCGACTGCGAGCACTCACGATGTACGGCATGCGCAGCTGCCGACCGATCTCCTCCCGCATGAACTGCGAGAGCACCCCCGCGAGCGGCAGGAGCAGCGTGATGGTCGGCAGCACGAGCGCGCTGAGGCCGTCGGCGCCGGATGCCGGGAAGAGCTTGATCCCGAATGAGAACCACATGATCAGCAGCGATCCGACCCAGAAGGTCGGCAGGCAGATCGCGAGCAGTTCGGCGAGCGAGAGCGCCCGCTCCGACCGCGCCGACCCGCCCGAGGTCGTCACGGCGACGATCCACACGACGAGCAGGGCGCTCAACAGCGCCGCTCCGGCCAGCTGCAGCGTCGGTCCGAGCTGGGAGAAGACCACGTCAGAGACATCGGCCCGCAGCACGTACGAGCGACCGAAGTCGCCCGTGATCACGCGCCCGAGATACGCGAAGTACTGCAGGATCACGGGCTCGTCGAGACCGAGGCTCGCCCGGACCTGCTCGCGCAGCCCCGGCTCGTTCGCGTGGATCCCGAGCACGACGTCCTCCACCGATCCCGGCATCGCGCGAATGCCGACGAACGTCACGGTGATGGCCGCCCACAGCACGACGACGGCCCCTGCGCAGCGTCGGAGGACGCCGCGCAGGAGCACGCTGCCGGTCGAGGAACCGCTCATTCGGAGGCGGCCACCCAGACGCCGTAGTTGCCGTCGGGGTTGGCGCTCGAGTAGTCGAAGCCGAGCCCGCCGACGGAGGTGCGCGCTGCGATCTGGAAGGTCGACTCGGCCACGGGCACGAAGATCGCCTCGTCGATCACGAGCTCCTGCTGCACCGTGCGGAGCGCGGCGGAGCGATCCTCGGGGGTGAGTGCGGTCGCGGCTGCCGTGGCGGCGTCGATCGCACCGGTCGGCTGGTAGTCGGTCGCCGCGAAGAAGAACCCGCCCCACACGCCGATCACGTTGTTCGCGTAGTCGACCTTGCCGAACGATCCCGGGTAGACCGACCAGGTGCCGTCCGCGATGTCGGCGGAGACCTCGGCCCAGGTCGGGGTGGTGAAGTCGACCTCGATGCCGACGTTCTTCGCGGCCTGATCCTGCACCGCCTCGATCACGGTGTCGCGCGAGTCGCGCACCGAGTCCGAGTCGTACGTGACGGACAGGGTGAGGCGCTCGCCGTCCTTGGTGCGGAAGCCCTCGTCGTCGCGCTCATCCCAGCCGGCGGCGTCGAGCTGGGCGTTCGCGCCGTCGGGATTGTTACCCCAGGCGTCGACGAGCGACTCGTCGAACTCGGGGCTGTCGCTGCCGACGTAGCTGTAGGCGCGCGCGACTTCACCCCGATACACGGACTCGACGATCGCGTCGACGTCGAAGCTGTCGCGGAATGCTTGGCGCAGCGCCGGATCGTCCCACGGGGCGTTGGCGGCGTCGGCATTGATGGTGAACCCGAACGGCATGGACGTGCTCGGTCCGTTGAGGTACTGCAGCTCGGCGTTCCCTTCGATGCCCGCCACGTCGAGCGCGGGGATGCCGGAGATGGCGTCGACCTGGCCCGATTCGAGCGCGCCGATCCGCACCGAGTCCTCGGGCATGAACTTGTAGGTTACGGACTCCAGGTACGCGGGGCCGCCGTGATCGAGCGACTCCGGAGCGGAGGTGTAGTCGTCGTTGCGGGTCAGCGCGAGCTGGTCGCCGCGGGTGTAGTCGCCCAGCACGAATGGGCCCGTGCCGGCGAGTCCGGAGTCGATCGCGCAGAGCTCGTCGCCGAGGGCCACGCCCTCGGGCGAGACGATGCCGAGTGCGACGCTCGACAGCGAATCGAGCAGCGATGAGTCGGGGGCGGAGAGGGTGATGGTGAGGACCTGGCCGTCGGCTGCGATGTCGGCGACGGAGCCGAGCAGGCCGGCGTAGGTCGAGCCGTTGGCTGCGTCGCGGGTGAAGTCGAGGTTGGTCTTCACGGCCGCGGCGTCGAGGGCGGCGCCGTCGGTGAAGGTGACGTCGGAGGCGAGGGTGAAGGTGTACTCGGTACCGTCCTCGGAGACCTCCCACGACTCGGCGAGCCACGGGGTGAAGCTGCCGTCCTCCTCCTGATAGACGAGCGAGTCGACGTAGTTGCGGATCACCGCGCGGTCGGAGAGCAGCTGGTGGAAGGCGGGGGCGAAGCACGACGGCTCGGCGGCAATGGCCCAGGTCAGGGTGCCGCCCTCGACGGGATCGCCGGCACCGGCGGCCGAGGATCCCCCGGGCGCGCAGGCACTGAGCAGGAGCGTGGCGGCCAGCGCAGCGGCGCCGGTGGCCGCGGTGATCGTGGTTCTGGTGGTCATGGTGGTTCCTCTGGGAGTGGGTGGTCGGCGGGGGATCGGCTAGAAGCCGACGGTGAAGGTCTTGCCGGTCTCGATGCCGGCGACGGAGCGGAGGTAGGTCTCGGCGACGAGGCGCGCGGGTATCGGAGTGTGCCCGGGGAGCGGGTTCGGGCCGCCGATCTTGTCGATCGATTCCAGCAAGATGCTGGGGCTGATCGAGTTGATGCGGCGGTCCTGGTCGAGCTCCGCAGCGAGGGCGACGACGAACGCGTCGAGGCCGCCGTTCACCACTGCGGCGGTGATGCCGCCGCGCCACGGGATGCGAGACATGATGCCCGACACGAGGGTGATCGATCCGCCCGGTCGCAGCGTGGCGAGCGACTGGAGTGCGATGTCGATCTGGGAGGTGAGCTTGCCGGCGATCGACGTGTGGACGTGCGCGAGTTCCAGATCCGGTAGCGCCGCGAGGGCGAGGTCACCGACGGTGACGGCGACCGCATCGACCGGACCGGTTGCCGCGAGCACCGCTGCGACCGAGGCGGGGTCGGTGATGTCGATGCGGTGATCCGCGGTGCCGGGGGTGGTCGAGTAGTCGGCGGTGACGAGCTCGTGGCCCGCCTCCGCGAGCACCTCGCGGACCGCGGATCCGACCGTACCGGTGACGCCGATGATGAGGACGCGGCTCATGCGCTCGCTCCGATCGTGTGGAGGTCCGCGGTGAACCAGTCGACGCAGGATCCCGCCGAGATCGTGGCGAGCAGGTCCGCGGGTACTTCGATGTCGCGCTCGTCGAGGTGCTTCTGCGTGACCACGCGGTGCCGGATCCGCCAGCCGTCCGCCCCCCGAGTCCAGTCGTCGGCGTAGAGCGAACCGCCGTGCGAGCGGTGCAGCGTGCCCTCCTGGTCCGTCGTCTGCAGGGTGAGGTGGAGCACCTCGGACACACTCCGAGCGGTGTCGCCGTCGACGGTAATGAGCGTGTTCGTGATGAGATGCTGGCCCGACACCCGGGTGCGGTTGTACTGCTGCAGGAAGCCGCGCAGCTCGGCGGGCCCGAGCGGCGGTATCGGCAGGCCGCGCAGCTCGATCACGGCGTCGGGGGCGAAGACCCCGTCGAAGAGGTGCCACGCGTTTTGGTCCTGCGCTTGCGCGTAGGCGTGGAGGGCGTCGTCGATCTCGGCGCGATCGACGAGGTCGGTCAGGGTGAAGGTCATGGGGTGCTTTCGGGTCAGAGGCCGGCGCTCACCGGATTGCGCGCGGCGCCGGCGAGGAGTGCGATGCGGTCGGGGGTCAGTTCGGCCTCGGTCAGGTCGTCGTTCTTGCGCACGAGCACGCGGTGGCGGATCAGCCAGTCGTCGCCGTGCCGCTCGAAGTCGTCGACCTGCAGGCCCCCGGAGACCTGCGTGCGCACGCGACGGTCATCGGCGTCTGCGCTCGCGCGCTCGGCGTTGACGGCGAGGAACTCGGTGACGACTCTCGCGGCGAGGGGCCGTGGGGTGAGGGTGGCAGGTGCCGCGGCGGGATCGGCCGCTTCCGCGGCGGGATCGGCCGCCGCGAAGACGATGCGGGTATTGGCGAGGTGGTGCTGGCCGGAGAGCCGGATGTCGTCGAACGCCCCCGAGAGCAGCTCGACGAAGCGGTCGACGCTCACGGATCCCTCGATCCAGCCCGGGACCGCCACGGTGGCACCGGGCGCGAAGGCGCTGCGAAAGACGTCCCACTGCCGCTGATCCACGCCCTGCGCGTAACGGCGCAGGCTGCGGTGGATCGCGGCCCGGTCGACGAGGGCGCGGGTGCGATCCGCGTCGGTCGTCGGGGAGGGGGTGCTCATGGTGGTCCGTTTCGTGAGGTGCGGGTGCCGAGTGGTGTGGTGCGGGTCAGCGCGCCAGGTGCCACTTCGCGGCGGACGGGCCGGTGAGCGGTTCGGAGATCGAGACGAAGCGGTTGACGAACCGTCCGTCGACCGCCTCCGCGATCGCGAACCTCGCGAGATCCGACACGGGGATGCGCGAGGTGTCGTCGAACTCCACCTGCTCGAAGACCCCGAACGGGCGACCTCCCTGCCCCGGGTAGATCAGGGGATTGCGGATCACCGTGAAGTCGATCGGATCGGCGCGGTGATCCTCGATGAAGGCCTCCATATCGTCCTTGTCCTTCACGCGCTTGCCCACCCAGTCCCGCAGCTGCACGACGTAGGGTGATCCGTCGTTGCTGCTGCCCGAGCCGTGGGTGCTCATGACGACGAGTCGACGGATACCGTGCTTCGGCAGGTGGCGGTACAGGTGCTGCGTGGAGACGAAGCAGACGTCGACGTCGAGCGAATCGTCGATCGCTGCCTTGCTGTGCCCGGACTCGGGTCGGCCCAGGCTGCAGATGACCGCGTCATGTCCGGGGACGAGCCCGGCGATCACGGCCTCTTCGGTCGCGTCGCCGACGACGACGGAGAGGGCGTCGTGGGTGACGTCCAGCGCTTCCGGGCGACGCACGAGCGCTGTCACCTGGTGGCCCTGGAAGAGCGCCTGGCGCACGATCTCCTGACCGGTCGCGCCGGTGGCTCCGAGAACGGCGATACGCATGACGATCCTTCCTGTGCGCCGCCGACCGGGGAGACGGCGGCGCGAGTTATGCAACATAATGTCTCAGAGATTATGAAACCTTATTTGATCCATAACCACCAAATCAGTTCGTAGTCCGCGAGTCACACAGCGCAACACAGCGGTTCGTGCGCCACCGGATCGGCTTCGCGGTCCGGAATCCGAGCCCCTGCGGCGCAGGATCCCGCCCCTCGCCGTGTGCCAAGATGGGCGGGTGGCCGAGATCACTCTGGAGACTGACCCGCGCATCGTTCGCTCGCGTCGCAGCGTGATCGAGGCGACCGCCGAGGTGCTCGCGACCGAGGGGCTGATCGGCCTCACCCACCAGAACATCGCGCGGCGCTCGGGGGTCTCGAGGGCGACCATCTATCGGCACTGGCCGACGCGCGAAGACCTGGTCGTGGTGCTGCTGGAGAGCTTCAGCATGCCCCACTTCTTGCCCTCCTCCGGCACCGCCCGACAGAAGCTGCAGCGCAACATCGGGGTGCAGCTCGATGCGCTGCTCGATCCGCACTATCGCGCCGTCTACCTCACCGCGCAGAGTGTCGCCGACTTGCCCGCGGTCAAGGAGCGTCTCCGTGTGATCAACATCGATCGGGTCGAGAGCCTGCGGCGGTTGCTCGAACCGGAGTACCGGCTCGCCGACGCGGAGCAGGTGACCGACGTGCTCGCGCTGCTGATCGGGCCGCTCCTCCAGTACGCAACATTCGTCGGCGCGGTGAGCGAGCGGCTGACGTCGGCCATCATCGACGCGGTGGTGGAGTACCTCGACCGCTATTGCCGCGTCGACGACCCGGAGCCGCCCCCCGCCTCCTCGCTAGAGTCGTAGGGGCATGACGACCGAACGATGGGGGACCGCAGCATGATCGAGATTCTGAGCCCGAGCCAAGTCGATCGCGCGCGCGTCACCGGGCGGCTCGTCGGCGACATCCTCGATACGCTGCGCGACCGGTGCGAGGTGGGCACGAACCTGCTCGACATCGACCGGTGGGCGCAGGAGATGATCCTCGGCGCCGGCGCCACCTCCTGCTACGTCGACTACGCGCCGTCCTTCGGCCGCGGACCCTTCGGCCATTACATCTGCACCGCCGTGAACGATGCCGTGCTGCACGGTCTGCCCCACGATTACCGGCTCGCCGACGGCGACCTGCTCACCCTCGACCTCGCGGTCATCGTGGACGGGATCGCCGCCGACTCCGCCATCAGCTTCGTCGTGGGTTCGGGATCCGCCGCCGATCTCGCCATGATCGACACCACGGAGCGCGCGCTCGCCGCCGCCATCGCCGCGGCGCAGGTCGACCATAGGATCGGCGACATCTCCCGCGCCATCGGCACCGTGCTGTCGGGTGACGGCTACCCCATCAACATGCAGTTCGGCGGGCACGGGATCGGCACCACCATGCACCAGGATCCGCATGTGGCAAACGCCGGACGACCGGGCCGCGGCTACAAGCTGCGGCCGGGGCTGCTGCTCGCCATCGAACCGTGGGTGATGGCCGACACGGACGAGCTCATCACCGACGCCGACGGCTGGACACTCCGCAGTGCGACCGGGTGCCGCACGGCACACAGCGAGCACACCGTCGCGATCACGGCCGACGGGCCCGAGATCCTCACGCTGCCGTCGCGGTTGCGCTGATCCGCTTGCGGAGCGTTCGTTTCGACGCGCGCCCCTACGCCCGCAGCGGACGATCCGCCCCAACGTCGGCGGCCCGGTCTATCCTCCGAGTATGACTATGACCGGCGGACCCCAGGCGCGCGGCTCCCGCGTGTCCGCCGGCGACTCCGACCTGCAGCGCGAGATCAATGCCCAGGCGCCCGACATCCCGGGGCTCGGTCGCAGGATCGCGGCGCTCTTCCGGCCCTACCGCAAGCCGCTCGTCGTGATCGTCTCGCTGGTGCTGGTCTCGGCCGCGCTCGGGATCCTGCCCCCGCTCCTCACCGAGCGCGTCTTCGACGACGGGCTCTTCCCGCCGAGCGGCGGGCCGAACCTCCCGGTGCTCGCCTGGCTCGTCGCGGGCATGGTCGGGGCGTACGTCCTCTCCTCGGCGCTCGGGATCGTGCAGACGCTCTTCACCGCGCGCGTCGGCAACCGGGTGATGGGCGACCTGCGGGTGCGACTCTTCGCGCACCTGCAGTCCATGGAGCTCGGGTTCTTCACGCGCACCAAGACCGGCGTGATCCAGTCGCGCCTGCAGAACGACGTGGGCGGCGTCGCCAATGTGCTCACGAACACGGTATCGAACGTGATCGGCAACACCGTCACGGTGATCGCGGCCGGCGTCGCGATGCTGCTGCTCAGCTGGCAGCTCACGCTGATCGCCCTCGTGCTCATGCCGGTCATCGTGTTCGCGCAGCGCCGGGTGGGGCAGGTGCGCGCCAAGATCGCCGGTCGCACCCAGGAGTCGCTCTCGGAGATGACGGCGATCACCCAGGAGGCCCTCTCGGTCTCGGGGGTGCTCCTCGCGAAGACCTTCTCCCGGCAGCACGACGAGACCGCGCGCTACGCGAGCGAGAACCGCACGCAGGTCGAGCTGCAGGTGCGGCAGACCATGAGCGGGCAGGTGTTCTTCGGCCTCGTCAACATCTTCATGTCGGCGATCCCGGCCATCGTCTACCTCGTGTCGGGCTGGCTGATCGCGCAGGGTCAGGGGCAGGGCTTCGATCCCGGCATCACGGCCGGCACCATCGTCGCCTTCACCACGGTGCAGGCCCGTCTGCTGTTCCCGCTGATGGCGCTCATGCGCGTCGCCCTCGATCTCCAGACCTCGAAGGCGCTCTTCGCCCGCATCTTCGAATACCTCGACCTGCAGCCGCTCATCGTCGACGCCGCCGACGCCCGCGATCCCTCGACGGCCCCAGGTGCGGAGGGGCGCGTCGAGTTCCGCGACGTCCGTTTCGCCTACCCTGACAGCGGCCCCGAAGACCGGCCGACCATCGACGGCGTCTCGTTTGTCGTCGAGCCGGGGGAGTTCGTCGCGTTCGTGGGCGCCTCGGGATCGGGCAAGACGACGATCGGCTCGCTGATCCCGCGCCTGTACGACGCGACCGCGGGGAGCGTACGGTACGGCGATGACGACGTCCGGGAGCTGCGGCAGGACGCGCTCATGGACCGCATCGGCGTCGTGACGCAGGAGCCGTACCTCTTCCACGCCTCGATCGCCGCGAATCTGCGCTACGCGAAGCCCGACGCGAGCGACGCAGAGCTCGAGGCGGCGGCGCGGCTCGCGAACATCCACGACACGATCGTCTCCTTCGCAGAGGGCTACGACACGGTCGTCGGGGAGCGCGGGTACCGCCTGTCGGGCGGCGAGAAGCAGCGCATCGCGATCGCGCGGGTGCTGCTCAAGAACCCGCGGGTGCTCGTGCTCGACGAGGCGACCAGCGCGCTCGACACCGTGAACGAGCGCATCGTGCAGCGCGCGCTCGACGGGGCGCGGAGCGGCCGCACGACGATCGCGATCGCGCACCGCCTGTCGACGGTAATCGAGGCCGACCGCATCTACGTGGTGGGCGCGGGGCGCATCCTCGAGCAGGGGACTCACGCGGAGCTGCTCGCGCTCGAGGGCCCGTACGCGGAGCTCTACGCCCAGCAGCACTAGGGCTCCTTGCGCACAGGGGTGCCGGGCGCGTAGCGGCCGCGATCCCGAACCCGCGCCCGAGCGATCCCGCACCCCTGCCCCTCGGAGTGTGAGCGATTTCTGTTGTGGAACACGCGATTCTCAACAGAAATCGCTCACACGGGGGTGGGGGAGGGGCTGCGGAGCGCAGGTTCTGCGGAAATCGAGGCACCCCGAACGTGGAATAATCGCGATGTGCGTTCAATCACCCAGTCCCGGAAACTGAGCGGGGTGCGCTACGACGTCCGCGGCCCGATCCTGCAGGAGGCCGAGCGCCTCGAGCGTGAGGGCCACGCGATCCTCAAGCTCAATATCGGCAATCCCGCCCCGTTCGGCTTCGAGGCACCCCCGGAGATCGTCGAGGCGCTGCGCCTCGCGCTCCCCGCGGCGCAGGGCTACAGCGACTCCCGCGGCATCCTCCCGGCGCGCGAGGCCGTCTCCCGGTTCTACGCGGATGAGGGCGTGCCCGGGATCCACCCCGACGACGTCATCATCGGCAACGGGGTGAGCGAGATGATCTCGCTCGTGCTCCAGGCGCTCGTGGACGATGGCGACGAGATCCTCGTCCCCTCGCCCGACTACCCGCTGTGGACCGCGCAGGTCACCCTGTCGGGCGGCCGCGCCGTGCACTACCCGTGCGACGAGTCGAACGGGTGGATGCCCGATCTCGAGGCGATCGAGGCGCTCGTGACCCCTCGCACCAAGGGCATCGTGCTCATCAACCCCAACAACCCGACGGGCGCCGTCTCGTCCGCGGAGCTGGTGCGCGGGTTCGCGTCCCTCGCCGAGCGCCACGGACTCGTGCTCATGTCGGACGAGATCTACGAGAAGATTCTCTATGACGGCGCGGCGCACGAGCACGCGGCGCGGCACGTCGCCGACACGCTCTGCCTCACGTTCAGCGGCCTGTCGAAGGCGCAGCGGGTGGCGGGCTACCGCGCGGGATGGGTGGCGATCTCGGGCAACCGTGAGCGCGCGACGGACTTTCTCGAGGGACTCACGCTGCTCGCCAACATGCGCATGTGCGCGAACGTCCCCGCCCAGCACGCGATCCCCGTGGCCCTTGCGCCGGAGTCTCGCGGCTCGGGGATCGGTGAACTGTGCGCGCCGGGCGGACGCTTGCGAGAGCAGCGCGACGTGGCGCACGCGCTGCTGACGTCGATCCCGGGTGTGACCTGCGAGCTGCCGGGAGGCGCGATGTACCTCTTCCCGCGGCTCGATCCGGAACAGTTCCCGATCATCGACGACCAGGCCTTCGTAATCGATCTGCTGCGCGCGACGCACGTGCTGGTGACGAACGGGCGCGGGTTCAATCTCGCGACGCCGGATCACCTCCGGTTCGTGACGCTGCCGTCCGTCCCGGTGCTGACCGAGGCGATCGGCCGGATCGCCGAGTACCTCGACACCGTGCGGGTGCGGTGAGGCGCGCATGAGCGTTCGGGTGCTTGCGGTCGGAAAGAAGCATGAATCGTGGGTCAGCGACGGGATCCAGCGGTACGAGAAGCGCCTGCGAAAGCCCTTCGAGGTGTCCTGGCAGTTGCTGCCGCACTCCTCGCGGGAGGGTGAGGCGGCGCGGGCCGAGGAGTCGGAGCGGATTCTCTCGCGGGTGGATCGCGACCAGTTCCTGGTGCTGCTCGATGAGCGCGGGCGCAACGTCGATTCGCCGACGCTCGCGCAGCGGCTGCAGGGCGCGTTCGATGCCGGCCGCACCGTGACCGTCGTGATCGGCGGTGCGTATGGGGTCGATGACCGGGTGCGGGATCGCGCCGACTTCGTGTGGAGTTTGTCGCAGCTCGTGTTTCCGCATCAGCTCGTCCGCCTGATCCTCGCCGAGCAGCTCTACCGGGCGCAGGAGATCGCGGGCAACCGGCCGTACCACCACGTGTAGAGGGGTGCGGGTGCGCCTCGTCGACACCCCATCAATGTCCGAGGTCCCCGTTACCCTTCCGACATGAACCCCTTTCGACTCACGACCCGCCTGCAGGCACCGGCGCGCTCGGTGCGCCGCATGGACGAGCGTGAGCCCGGCGTCGCTATCGCGGTGCCGTGGCGGATCGTGACCCGCTCGGCCTCCGGGGTCATCGAGGTGGAGCACCAAGGAGCCTCGCCGCTGCACTCCGTGCGATTCGCGCTCGCGGGCAGCGGCATGCTGGGGCTCTCGCTTCCGCGCACGGTGTACCCGGGCGAGCGAGTGCGGGTGGTGCTCCGCGGTGGTCACGCGGAGCAGACGATGCGCGCCGCTGACACGATGCTGATGATGCGCTGGTTCCAGCCCGACGGAACGGAGATGCTGTGGCCGATCGCCGTCTGAGCACCCCCTCACGCGACACGCCGGGGAGGGGCTGTGGAGGAAAATTCTTCCCCACCCAACAGCCTGTGGATAACCCCCTCAGGAGGGCGGAACTCCGCCGAAAGTTGTCCCCAGGTCGGCCGCCGTGACGGTGGAATTCGAGTGGAAAACTACATTCATGTAACTACTGCATGTTGTGGTCGCCCCGGGTATGATTCACTATATGTAGTGCCTCGGGCGAGGTGCGGCAGTTTTGAGAGAAGGGCGTGAAATGGCCATCACGGTGTACACCAAACCGTCTTGCGTGCAGTGCACGGCGACGTACCGGGCGCTCGACAGCAAGGGCATCGAGTACAACGTGCTCGACCTGTCTGAGGACGCCACGGCGCTGCAGACGGTGAAGGGGCTCGGGTACCTCCAGGCTCCCGTCGTGGTGACTGAGGACGAGCACTGGTCGGGCTTCCGCCCGGACAAGATCTCGGAGCTCGCGAGCCGCCTGGCCGACTAGTCCGAACCGTGTCGCAGTGCCGTGTGCTGCGACACCCGGGGCCGCGGTTCGCGGCCCCGCCCCGGAGCAACGCACGTCCCGCAGTCGATTTCGAGGCGCTTCGCCCTCGAAAACGGATGCGGGCGTTCTGTACCCCGAGTTGATAGGGGAAGGAGGAGCGATCGTGATGACGGACCTGGTGTACTTCTCCAGTGTGTCTGAGAACACCCATCGCTTCGTGCAGAAGCTCGATCGTCCTGCCCTGCGGATCCCGATCCGCGCGAGCGACGATCCGCTGGTCGTGGACGAGCCGTTTGTGCTCCTCGTTCCCACCTATGGCGGAGGTCCGGAAACGCGCGCGGTCCCGAAGCAGGTCATCCGATTCCTCAACGACGAGCGCAATCGAACCCAGCTGCGGGGCGTCATCGCGGCGGGCAACACCAATTTCGGTGACGCCTACGGCATTGCGGGCGACATCATTGCGCGCAAGTGCCAGGTGCCCCACCTCTACCGATTTGAACTCTTTGGAACCCCGGACGACGTCACCGCCGTCCAAGAAGGATTGGAACAGTTTTGGAAGCAGCAGTGATGGAGCCGGGTCTCGACTCTTCGAAGGTCAGCGACATGGATTACCACGCGCTGAACGCGATGCTCAATCTGTACGACGCCGATGGCAAGATCCAGTTCGACAAGGATCGTGAGGCGGCGCGGCAGTACTTCCTGCAGCACGTGAATCAGAACATGGTGTTCTTCCATAACTTCGAGGAGCGCATGCGCTACCTCATCGACAACGACTACTACGAGCGCGAGCTCATCGACCAGTACCCGATGTCGTTCATCGAGCACCTCCGCGACGAGGCGTACGCGATGAAGTTCCGCTTCCCGACGTTCCTCGGCGCGTTCAAGTTCTTCACCTCCTACGCGCTGAAGACCTTCGACGGCAAGCGCTACCTCGAGCGCTTCGAGGATCGTGTGGTGATGGTCGCGCTCGGCCTCGCACAGGGCGATCAGGAGCTCGCGCGCGGTCTCGTCCGCGAGATCATCTCGGGCCGTTTCCAGCCGGCGACCCCGACGTTCCTCAACCTCGGCAAGGCGCAGCGCGGCGAGCTCGTCTCGTGCTTCCTGCTGCGCATCGAGGACAACATGGAGTCGATCTCGCGCGGCATCAACTCCTCGCTCCAGCTCTCGAAGCGCGGCGGCGGCGTGGCGCTCTCCCTCTCCAACATCCGCGAGACCGGGGCCCCGATCAAGAAGATCGAGAACCAGTCCTCCGGCATCATCCCCGTGATGAAGCTGCTCGAGGACAGCTTCAGCTACGCGAACCAGCTCGGTGCGCGCCAGGGCGCCGGAGCGGTGTACCTCTCGGCCCACCACCCCGACATCATGCGGTTCCTCGACACGAAGCGTGAGAACGCGGACGAGAAGATCCGGATCAAGACCCTCTCGCTCGGCGTCGTGATCCCGGACATCACCTTCGAGCTCGCGAAGAAGGGCGAGGACATGTACCTGTTCTCCCCCTACGACGTGGAGCGCGTGTACGGGGTGCCCTTCGGAGATCTCTCCATCTCGGAGAAGTACCACGAGATGGTCGACGATGCGCGCATCAAGAAGACCAAGATCAACGCGCGGCACTTCTTCCAGACGATCGCCGAGCTGCAGTTCGAGTCGGGCTACCCGTACATCGTGTTCGAGGACACGGTGAACCGGGAGAACCCGATCAAGGGCCGGATCAACATGTCGAATCTCTGCTCGGAGATCCTGCAGGTCAACACCCCGACCACCTACAACGAGGACCTGAGCTACAACGAGATCGGCAAGGACATCTCGTGCAACCTCGGCTCGATGAACATCGCCATGATGATGGACGGCGGCAACTTCGGCGGCAGCGTCGACCTCGCGATCCGCGCCCTCAGCGCGGTCAGCGACATGAGCCACATCACGTCGGTGCGCTCGATCGAGGACGGCAACGACCAGTCGCACGCCATCGGTCTCGGCCAGATGAACCTGCACGGCTACCTCGCTCGTGAGCGGGTGCACTACGGCAGCGAAGAGGGCATCGACTTCACGAACATCTACTTCTACACGGTGCTGTTCCACGCGATCCGGGCTTCCAACCACATCGCGATCGAGCGGAAGGTCACCTTCGGCGGCTTCGAGGATTCGAAGTACGCCTCGGGCGAGTTCTTCGACAAGTACACCGATCAGGTGTGGGAGCCGGCGACGGCGCGGGTGCGCGAGATGTTCGCCGAGTCCGGCGTCGAGATCCCGACCCAGGAGGACTGGCGCGCGCTCAAGGCCAGCGTTATGGAGCACGGGATCTACAACCAGAACCTGCAGGCGGTGCCGCCCACCGGCTCCATCTCGTACATCAACAACTCGACCTCGTCGATCCACCCGATCGCCTCGAAGATCGAGATCCGCAAGGAGGGCAAGCTCGGGCGCGTGTACTACCCGGCGCCGTTCCTCACGAACGACAACCTCGAGTACTACGAGGACGCGTACGAGATCGGGCCCGAGAAGATCATCGACACCTACGCGGCCGCGACGCAGCACGTCGACCAGGGGCTGTCGCTGACGCTGTTCTTCAAGGACACCGCCACCACGCGCGACATCAACCGGGCGCAGATCTACGCGTGGCGCAAGGGGATCAAGACGATCTACTACATCCGCCTGCGTCAGCTCGCGCTCGAAGGCACCGACATGACGGAGTGCGTCAGCTGCATGCTGTAGCACCCCGCCCGAGTCAGCACCGATACCGAAAAAGGAACCGATGAACTTCAAGCTGGGACACGCAGTTCAAGCGATCAACTGGAACCGGATCCAGGACGACAAGGACCTCGAGGTCTGGAACCGCTTGGTGAACAACTTCTGGCTGCCCGAAAAGGTGCCGCTGTCGAACGATGTGCAGTCGTGGGCGACGCTCACGCCCGAGGAGCAGCTGCTCACCATGCGCGTGTTCACCGGTCTGACGCTGCTCGACACGATCCAGGGCACGGTCGGTGCCGTGTCGCTGATCCCGGACGCGATCACCCCGCACGAAGAGGCGGTCTACACGAACATCGCGTTCATGGAGTCGGTGCACGCGAAGAGCTACTCGTCGATCTTCTCGACCCTGTGCTCGACGCAGGAGATCGACGACGCCTTCCGGTGGTCGGCCGAGAACCCGAATCTGCAAAAGAAGGCGCAGATCATCACCGACTACTACGAGGGTGATGACCCGCTGAAGCGCAAGATCGCGTCGACGCTGCTCGAGTCGTTCCTGTTCTACTCGGGCTTCTACCTGCCGATGTACTGGTCGAGCCACGCCAAGCTCACGAACACGGCCGACCTGATCCGCCTCATCATCCGCGATGAGGCCGTGCACGGCTACTACATCGGGTACAAGTTCCAGAAGGGGCTCGAGAAGGAGACCGAGGCGCGCCGCGAGGAGCTCAAGGACTACACGTTCTCGCTCATGTACGAACTGTACGAGAACGAGGTGCAGTACACGCAGGATCTGTACGACGGCGTCGGCCTGTCCGAGGACGTCAAGAAGTTCCTGCACTACAACGCGAACAAGGCGCTGATGAATCTCGGCTACGAGCCGATGTTCCCGAAGGAGATGACGGACGTCAACCCGGCGATCCTCTCCTCGCTGTCGCCGAACGCCGACGAGAACCATGACTTCTTCAGCGGTTCTGGATCCTCGTACGTCATCGGCAAGGCCGTCGCCACCGAAGACGAGGACTGGGACTTCTAGGCCGGCCGCTCACGCGGGTGTGACACGTCAGGCGGTGGGATTCACGTGAATCCCACCGCCTGAGCTGTGTGCACCGCGTGGGGTGTTCACTCGGTGCTGGGGGACCCCGGAGATGCGGTGCCGCTGGGCGAAGCGGGGGACGTGGGGGACGCGGGGGGCGCGGACCCCGGCGCGGTGCCGGAATCCACACCGCCACTCCCGCGCCTCTCACGAGGCATGCCCATGATGAAGCCGACGATCGCACCGATGGCGATCCCGACCCCGATACCCGCTCCGATCATGTTGCCGATCGACCCGACCAGGCCGCCGACGAGGCCGCCGACCAGGATGCCCGCAATGACCCAGGTCATTGAAGCGCTCAACAGTGGACTCTTCCGCTCGTTCTCGCTCATGCCTCCAGGCTAGCTCCGGCTCGGACAGGCGACCTCCGTCGCGAGGGGGAGATCTGGGCGGCGGCGCAGCGCCGGCGATTCACCGCTCGGCGGAGCCGCGTGCAGGCCCGCCGCGAGCTCAGGAGGGACGTGCGCGGCGAGGGTCCTCGCCGCCCCGCGCCGGCAATTCGGGACCCGTACTTTCCCAGCCTGTCCTCGATATGGTGGGAGCCATGACGCCGCGCATCCTGTTCCGCACGTTCGCCTTCGCCGAGATCGTGACGTGGGCAGGGCTCATCACCGCGATGATCCTGCGCGGCACCGGGGTCACCGACGCGATGGTCGGCCCGGCAGGGGGCGTGCACGGCTTCGTCTTCCTCGGCTACTGCGTGATCACGGTGTTCGTGTGGGTGAATCAGCGCTGGCGGCCGGTCACCGGGCTCCTCGGGCTCGCGTCTGCGATCGTCCCGTTCGCTACGCTGCCGTTCGAGCTCGTCGTCGATCGGCGCGGGCTCCTGGGCTCGACGTGGCGCCTCGGGCGGGGCGGCGACACCCCGCGCAATCTCATCGAGCGACTGCAGGCCTGGGTGCTGCGGCACCCGATCCTGTCGGTGCTGATGCTCGTGGTCGGCGTCAGTGTCGCGTTCACCGTGCTGCTGTGGTTGGGGCCCCCGGTGCCGCGCGACTAATCTCGAACCATGCAGCTCAACGCCACTCGCGCCTGGAACCGCTTCTACGCACCCGGTACCCCGGTCGACATCGAACCGGTCACCGGATCCCTCGTGGACCTGCTCGACGAGCGCTGCGCGCAGTGGGCCGATCGCGACGCCGTGAGCTTCTTCGGGGCGACGGTGACCTACCGCAGCCTGGGCGAGCGGGTCGCTCGGGTCGCGAACGGGCTGCGCGAGCTGGGGGTGCAGGCGGGGGATCGCGTCGCGCTCATCATGCCGAATGCGCCCCAGCACGTCATCGCGTTCTACGCGGTGCTCCGCCTCGGCGCGACGGTGGTCGAGCACAATCCGCTGTACACCCGCGATGAGCTCGAGGTGCAGTTCCGGGATCACGGTGCCACGGTGGTCATCGCCTGGGACAAGGTCGTGGCGACCCTGCAGAGTCTGCCCGCCGACGTCGGCCTCCGCACGATCGTTGCGGTCGATATCACTCGCGCGATGCCGCTCGGCACCCGGATCGCGCTCCGCCTGCCGGTGCAGAAGGCGCGCGAGTCGCGGGACAAGCTGACGACCCGCACCACCGGCACGATCCCGTTCACGCGACTCGAGCGATCGGCCCCGATCCCGAGCACCCACCCGCGGCCGACCCAGAGCGACATCGCCTGCCTGCAGTACACCTCGGGCACGACCGGCACACCCAAAGGCGCGATGATCTCGCACGAGAACCTGTGGGCGAACGCCCGGCAGGGCGCGGCGTGGATGCCCGACTTCACCCGCGGCGAGGGCAGCATCTATGGACTGCTGCCGATGTTCCACTCGTTCGGCCTGCTGCTGTCGGTGATCTACTCGGTCGAGACCGGATCCCGCGCGGTGCTGTTCCCGACGTTCGATCCCGAGCTGGTCTCGCGGGCCGCCAAGCGCTTTCCGCCGACCTTCGTGCCCGCCGTGCCGCCGATGTTCGATCGCCTCGCGCGGGTCGCCCGCGACGGGCAACTCGACCTGAGCGGGGTGGTCTACGCGATCTCGGGGGCGATGACGCTCACGCCGGCGGTGGTGAAGCGCTGGGAGGATCTCGCGGGCAGCATGCTCAACGAGGGGTACGGGCTCACGGAGACGAGCCCGGTCGCGCTGGCGAACCCGTTCACCGACACCCGTAAGATCGGGGCGATCGGGATCCCGTTCCCGTCGACGGACATTCGAGTGGTGGATCCCAGCGAGCCCACGCGCGAGGTCGCCCAGGGAGAGGCGGGAGAGCTGTTGATCAGCGGCCCGCAGGTGTTCCAGGGGTACTGGAACCGCCCCGAGGAGACCGCCGCGACCCTGCTCGAGGGCGGCTGGCTGCGCACCGGGGATCTGGTGGTGCAGGACGAGGGCGGCTTCGTCACGGTCGTGGACCGCAAGAAGGAGCTCATCATCACCGGCGGATTCAACGTGTCGCCGAGTGAGGTCGAGCGCGTGGTGAACGGGGTGCCCGGGGTCGCCGAGTCGGCGGTCGTGGGGATCCCGCGCGGGGGTGGCGCGGAGGTCGTGACGGTCGCCGTGATCTTGGAGCCGGGGGCGACGTTCGATGAGGACGCCGCGCGTGAGGCCGCGCGGGAGCACCTCGCGGAGTACAAGCGCCCCAGCACCTACCTCGTGTGGGAGGAACTGCCGAAGTCACTGATCGGCAAGGTGCTGCGCCGCCGGGTGCGCGACACCCTGCTTGCGGATCGCAGTGCGGTGCGGGCGGCCGCAGCCGAGGAGGAGTAGGCGCGCGTTGGGGCGTTAGGGCGTTGGGGCGTTGGGGCGTGGCTCCAGCGGTGCCGCCTCCGCGGTGTGAGCGACTTCCGTGGTGATGTTCCGCTGGGAGACCAGAAATCGCTCACACGAAAAGGCGACGCCCCTACGCGCGCTGGTACACCCGCTCGCCCGCAACCCACGTCTCGTCGACGCGCGCCTCGTGCAGCCGCTCGGGATCCTGCTCGAACAGGTTGCGGTCGAGGATCGCGAGGTCGGCGAAGTACCCGGGGATCAGGCGGCCGGTCACCGCGTCCAGATGGTTGATGCGCGCCGTCCCCTGCGTGTAGGCGTCGAGCGCCTGGGCCAGCGTGAGTCGCTGCCGCGGATCCCCGAGCGGCGGGCGCCCGCTGCCCGGCGAAACCCGGTTGACGGCGACGTGGATCGCCTGCAGGGGATCCGCGCTCGACACCGGCCAGTCGCTGCCGGCGGCGAGATGCGCGCCGTCCGCGACAAGATCGCCGAACGGGTAGTGGTGCTGATCCGCGTCGTCCGGGAGGAACGGCAGGGTCAGGGTGTCGAGCTGCTCCTCGTGGCAGGCCCACAGCGCCTGGATGTTCGCGGTCGCCCCGAGCGCGGCGAAGCGGGGCACATCGGCCGGCCGCACGACCTGCAGGTGCGCGAGATGGTGCCGGTTGCCGCGCTCACCGTTCGTCTCCAGCGCCCGCTCGACGGCGTCGAGCGCCTCGGTCACGGCGCGATCGCCGAGCGCGTGGAAGTGCACCTGCACCCCCGCGCCGTCGAGCGCAGTCACAAACTCCGCCATCTCCTCGGGATCGAAGAACGAGATACCGCGGTTGTCGGTCAGGTGGCCGCCGTGATCCCGGTAGCACTCGTGCATCGCCGCGGTGAAGTTCTCGGCCACGCCGTCCACCATCACCTTCACCGAGTTCAGCGAGAAGCGCTCCGGATCCGCGGTGGCCGCCGCCTCATCTCGGCGGGCGAGAATCGTCTCGAGCTGCGCCTCCCCGGCCTCGCGGTTCCACCACTGCGCTCCGCGCACCCGCACCCGCAGCGCGCCCTCGTCGAGCGCGCGGCGATACGTCGGCACGGTGTCGGGGCTGCCCATGAACTCGCCGACGGCGGCATCCTGCCACGCCGTGATCCCGAGCGACAGCAGGTGCTCCTGCGCGGCGAGCAGCCCGGCGTAGGCCTGCTCCCCGGTCGCGCGCGGCCGCACGCCGTCGAAGAGCGACATGGCCCCCTCGTGCAGCGTGCCGGAGGGGGTGCCATCGGGCTCCCGCTCGATGCGTCCGTCTGCGGGATCGGCGGTGCCGGCCTCGAGCCCGGCGAGCTCCAGCGCGCGCGAGTTCGCCCAGGCGCCGTGGTGGTCGCGGTTCTCAAGAAAGACGGGGCGGTCGGGCACGATGGCGTCGAGCGCCTGGCGGGTCGGGGTGCCGCCGGGGAACGCGTCCATCGACCAGCCGGCACCGAGGATCCATTCGAGCTCGGGGTGGGAGGTCGCGTAGTTCCGGATCGCGTCGAGCGTCTCCTCCGCCGTGTTGCACGCCGAGAGGTCGCAGCTCAGCAGCTCGACTCCCGCCATCACGGGGTGCACGTGCGCGTCCTGGAACCCCGGGATCACCAGTCGCCCGCCGAGGTCGACCCGCTGGTCGGCCGTCGCGGCCAGGACCGCCACCTCTGCGGGGTCGGCGCTCAGGATCCTGCCGTCGGCGATCGCGAGGCCGCCAAACACCGGGGCACTCGCAGTGCCCGTGTAGATCCAGCCGTTCTCGAACACTACATCTGCGTGCGCGGCACTGCTCACCGGGGCCTCCTGGGCGTTCATCGTCGTCGAACCGTGATCGCCAGCCTAGAAGATCGGACGGGTCAGATCAATGGCGGTGACACGTGCATTGTCAGTCGGAATGATCCCGGATCCCCACCGCGGTTAGACTGGGGCGCACCCACGAGATCGGAGGCGGCATGGCGGGGTCGGCAGCGGTGGAATCACCAGCGGCAGAGTCGGTGGCATCGGAGTCTCCGGCGATCCCGCGCCGCACGCGGCTGGATCAGCGCGTCATCGTCGACGCCCTGCTGGAACTCGCACGCAGCGAACCGGCCCTGCGCCCGACCTTCAAGCGCCTCGGCTCGGCCCTCGGCGTCGACGCGACGGCGATGTACCGGCACTTCCGCAACAAGGACGAGCTGACGCGCGCCGCCCTCGATCGGCTCGCCGCCACCGCTGTGGAGCACGCGCGCGCGGCGCCGGGGGACTGGCGGGGTCGGCTCGAGGCCTATCTGCTGCGCTCGGCCGAGCTGAGCCTCGAATACCCATCCGTGGCGATCGAGGGAGCGGTGCTCGACCCGGCGGGTCCGGGTGACGTCTCCGCCGACGAGCTCATTCTCGCCCTGCTCACCGAGGGCGGGCTCACGGGCCGTCCGCTCATCACCGCCTACGCCGCGGTCTCCGGCTTCGCGGTGTCCCAGGGCGCGGCGCTCGCGCACGAGGTGATGCGCAACGGCGACGCGGCGCGGGACGGCTCGACGCCGTGGATCAGCACGTTCGGGGCGGTGGATCTCGCCGACTACCCGCTCGTTCGCGCGCACCGCGACGAGCTGCTGGCCATCAACGGCATCACGGTCTATCGGGCCGGGATCGCCGCGATCCTCGATTCCGTGGCGCGGGCGGCCGCAGGCGATCCTGCCGCGGGAGATCCTGCCGCGGGCGCGATCTCAGCGGGCGAGTAGGCTGGGACGAATGACCGGCGACGCCCGGTCGCGAGCGGAGGTGGACCCGGTGTCAGGTGAGAGCGGAGCAGTGCCGGCCGCGGGATCCCCCGACGCGTTGGTGGGTGCGGCGAGCGACACGATCGAGCTGCTGCGCGCGATGATCCGCGAGGCCTGCGTCAACGAGGGGCACCCCGGATCGGGGCAGGAGATCCGGAACGTCCGCGTGCTGCAGCGGTTCTTCGCGGACGCCCCCGTCGAGATGCAGGTCCTCGAACCGGCACCCGGGCGCTCGTCCTTGATCGCTCGCGTGCGCGGCACAGATCCCGCAGCCCCCGTGCTCGGCCTCCTCGGACACCTCGATGTCGTGCCGGTCGATCCCGACGGCTGGACCCGCAATCCCTTCGGCGGTGAGCTCAGCGACGGCGAGGTCTGGGGGCGCGGCGCCGTCGACATGCTGTACCTCACGGCCGCCTTCGCGACGGTGCTGCGCGACGTGGCGCTCGCGCCCGAGAAGCCGCGTGGGGACCTCGTGCTGCTGGCCGTCGCCGACGAGGAGGCGGGCGGCGACTACGGGCTGCGCTGGCTCCTCAACACCCACCCCGACGCGGTGGCCGTGAGCGAGGTGCTGAGCGAGTCGGGTGGCATGCGCATGGGCGAGCACGTCGCCATCGGCGCGGCCGAGAAGGGATCGGCGGGGCGGCTGCTCGTCGTGCAGGGCACCCCCGGGCACGCGTCGATTCCCTACGGCGCGCGGAGTGCCGCGTACCGCATCGGCGATGTGCTGCAGCAGCTCGGTGCGGTCGTGCCCGCGGCGCAGCTCGGGGAGCTGTGGGACGCGTTCGTGACGGCCCGGATCCCCGACGAGGATCTCGCGGATCGGTTGCGCGACCCGGTGCGCCTCGACGCGGCGCTGCCGCAGCTCGGGGGCATCGCGGGGTACGCGTACGCGGTCTCCCGGGTCACGATCTCCCCGACCGTGCTGCGCGCGGGATCGACGCACAACGTGATCCCGGGCTCGGGGTCCATCGAGCTGGATATCCGTACCCTGCCAGGTACCACCGACGATGACGTCGACGACCTCTTGCGCGCGGTGCTCGGCCCGCTTTCGGAGCTCGTCGAGATCCAGCACCTCCGCGGCTGGGACGCGACGGCGTCGGGCACCGACACCCCGCTCTTCGCCGCGATCGAGCGGGCGGTCGAGTCCGTCGCGGGATCGCCGGTGGTGCCCATCATGGCGGCGGGCGGCTCCGATGCGCGGCTCTTCCGCGAGCTGGGCGTGCCGGCCTACGGCTTCGGACTGCTCGGGCCGAGCTGGTCGTACGAACGGTATCGCGAGGGAGTGCACGGGCACGACGAGCGGATCGACGTGGAATCGGTGGCGCTCTCGCTCGAGGCGCTGCGGCTCATCGTCGCTGACCGCATCGGCTAGGGGGCGCGGGCGATGCTGCCCGCGGGGATCCCGGCGTCACGCGGGACGAGCTGGCGACCGATCCCGACGGAGATCTCACGGGTGACGGAGCGAATCCCCGGAATGGATCCGCCATGATTGACATCTCCGCCGTGCGTGACGTGTGCCGCGCACGGGGTCGTCGAGCGCCTACCCCTCGAAGATGTCGCCGAGGAACTCGAACGGGCTCTTCTTCTTGCGGTAGTTGCCCGACTTCGAGCCGTAGCGCTGATCGTCGTAGCGGCGGTCGTCGTACCTCCGGTCGTCGCGCCGGTCATCATAGCGACGGTCGTCCCGGCGATCATCTCGCCGGTCGTCGCGCCGGTCGTCGTACCGGGGCGCGTCGTACTGCGCCGGTGCGACGGGCGGCTGGTGCGGACCAGGCACGGCGGGCGGAGCAACCGGGGCCTGCGATGCGGCCTGCGCCGCGAACTGCTCGGCTTCGGCCTGGGCTTTCTCCAAGATCTTGTCGAGCTCCCCGCGGTCGAGCCAGACGCCGCGGCACTGCGGGCAGTAGTCGATCTCGATCCCCTGGCGCTCGCTCATGAGCAGGGTGGTTCCATCACTCGGGCAGTTCATGATCCTCAGAGTAGGGGACCTTCGCTCGAAATTGGCCGAGTGAACGCAATCGCACCGTGCCGGGACCCACGCGGTGCGATTGCGCTCTCTCGAGGGCGGAACCGGGGCCACGGCCGAGAATCAGTGTGCAGTTGCGCACCTTCACGAGCCGATTCGTGTGCACAACTGCACACTCGACCCCGCGTCAGCCGCCGAGGCGCTCGGCGCCGACGGCGATCCGCCCGTCGATCACGGTCGCGAGCAGATCGATGTCGGCGATGCGAGCGCTCGGCACTGTGAGCGGATCATCGCCGAGCACCACAAGGTCCGCGAGCATGCCGGGGCGGATCGTGCCGCGGTTGTGGGCCTGACCCGTCGCGCTGGCCGACCCGACCGTGTAGGCGGCGAGCGCCTGCGCGGCCGAGAGTCGCTCGTCCGCGGCCACGATCGCGCCCGATCCGGTGCGCCGCTCCACGAAGGACTGGATCCCGGCGAGTACATTGCCGTCGGCAACCGGGCGATCCGACGAACCCGGCAGCATGATTCCCGCGTCGAGGAACGAGCGACCTCGATAGAGCTGCCCGACCCGCTCCGCGCCGATCTTCTCGACCATCGCGTCGCCGAACTCCCTTAGGAAGAACGGCTGCGGGGTGACGGCGATCCCGAGCTCGGCGAGCAGCGGGAGCTGGTCGTCGCGCACGATCCCGGCGTGCTCGATCCGGTTCGGGATCGCCCGCCGCCCGAATCGCCGCTGCGCCTCGCCGATGATCGAGATCGCCTGGTCCACGGCGTGGTCGCCGATCGCGTGCATGGCGATCGACCAGCCTCCGGCGTAGGCGCGCAGGGCGCGGGAGCGCAGCGTCTCCGGCGACTCCTGCAGGTAGCCGTGATTGTCGGGGCACCCGAAGTAGTGCTCGGAGAGCGAGGCCGTCGAGCCGAGCAGCGAGCCGTCGCTGAAGATCTTGACGGGGCCGAGCTGCAGCCAGTCGTCGCCGAAGCCGGTGTGGATTCCGCCGTCGAGCGTCAAGATGTCGTGGTCGGTCTCGTGGCCCGGGATCGCGTGCAGGGCGTCGATGATGAACATGGGCTGCATCCGGGTGTGCAGCCGGCCCTCGGCGCGGGCGATCTGGTACGCGGCGAACTCCCGGGGCGAGTTGCCGATCCAGCCCCCGGCGATGCCGGCGTCGGTGACGCTCGTGATGCCCTCGCGCAAGTAGTGCTGGGTGGCGAGGTCGAGCGCGTCGGCGATCGTCGCGGTGGGGTAGGGGAGCACGAGGTCCTGCACGAGCGACATCGCGTTCTCCTCGAGCAGACCCGTGGGTCGACCAGCGGAGTCGACGGTTACGACGCCGCCCTCGATGGGCGCGGACAGGTCGGCGCGCGCCTCGATCAGCTGGAGCGCGGCGCCGTTGACGAACGCGAAGTGACCGGAGTTGTGCTTCAGCCAGACGGGGCGGCCGCCGGCAGCGCGGTCGAGCGCATCACGATCCGGATACTGCCCGCCGAGACGGATATGGCTGAAGCCGCTCGCGACGATCCACTCCCCGGGCGCGGCGCGGCCGGCCCGATCGGCGACGGCATCGTAGAGCTCGGCCAGGGTCGCGGCGGTGCTGAGGTCGAGCTCGAGTTTGCTGAGGCCGAACCAGATGCTGTGGGCGTGCACGTCGTTGAATCCGGGGACGAGCGTGGCGCCCTCGAGGTCGATCACTCGCGCGCCCCCGGTCCGAACCTCGCCCGTCGAGACCTCGGTGATCCTGCCGCCGCTCACCCGTACCGACCGTGCAGCGGGCATCCCGGGATCCTGGGTGTGGACGACCGCGTTGCGGAAGACCGTGTCCTCGCGGGGGGTGTGCTCCGACGGTGGGTGCTGCACGCTCGACTCCTTGGCGATCGGGGGCCTCGCTCCTCCCTCGCGACCGGTGCGAGCGAAGCGGGATGTTCTCCTATCGTCACGGCTCCGGCCACTGTGCACAGTGGGCATTCGTCCCCGGTTGCTGGAATAGGCTTGTGCGTATGCACTCCGTCCTCGCTCCCGCCCTGCCGGAGGGCCGCCCGGAGGACCTGACGTGGGACTGGATGCTCGCGCGGCTCCGCGACGAACTGCCCGATCTCGTCGACGACTTCCTGCAGGAGTTCCGCGCGAAGGAACCGTACCCCGACGACCAGGTGCCGGATCAGGACATCGCGGACACGGCCCGGCAGACATTCGACCTGCTCATCCGGCGACTCCGCGACGAGCCCGACCCGCCGGGCGCCGCGGGAGTCATGGAGCGGCTCGCCGCGCGTCGTGCCCAGCAGGGCGTGCCCCTCTCCACCTTCCTGCGCGCGGTCCGCATCGATTTCCGGGTGATGTGGCTCCGCCTGCAGCGCATCGCGGGCGTGGACGGCAACGCGGTGCTGGCGCAGAACGTCATGCACTTGCTCGACACGGTCGACGCGTACGTGGATTCCCTGCGCGAGGCCTACCGGGCGGAGGTCGATCGCATCGACCGCACCGCCGCCGCGCACCGGCACCGGATGGTCATGCGGTTGTTCGACGGCAAGCCGATCTCGGCCAGCGAGCTCGAGCTCATCGCCGGCCGACTCCGCATGCGGGCGCTCGCGGACTACGAGGTCGTCGCGGTGATGGGCGAGGGGATCACCGCCATGATCGCGCGCTACGGCTCGGATCCGCGGGTCGGGATCTTCGAGAGTGCGAGCGCGATGATCCTCTTCCGCGAGCAGCAGGGTCCGGAGCAGTGGCGGCGCGACGCGCACGAGCGCGGCGGGTACGTCGGCGGGGTGGCCGGGCTGGCCGGGGTGTACGCGGCCGGGCGGCTCGCACTGGAGATCGCGGCGAATGCTCCCCCCACCCCCAAGATCCTCGCGACCGAGGACGAGGTGTGGGCGACCGTGGCGCGGTCGCATCTGCTGCAGGTGTTCCCGGCTCGGACGACCGCACTGCTCGAATCGCTCGACGGGCTCGCCGAGCACGAGCGGGAGCGCGTGGTCGAGGCCGTGCAGACGTACCTGACGAGCGGATCGATCAAGGAGACCGCCGAGCAGCTGTACTGCCACCGCAACACCGTCATCAACCGACTGCGCGCCTTCGCGGAACGGACGGGGTTCGACCCCACCGTGCCCCGCGAGGCGGCCTGGATCCTGGTGGCGCTGGCACCGGCTGCGGGCGACTAGTACCGGAATATGCAAATGCACAGCCGGTGGCCGAGTTCCCAGTGACTTCGCCCCGGGCCTTCCGCGTGCCGCCGACCTAGCGTTGAGTGCATTCGCCCCTGCGACCCCGTCCGGGAGCGAGCCACACCATTCATCGGCGTCGAGAGGGAGCCATGCGGCACAGCGCGGTCACCAACATCATCGACGGCCTCCCCGTCGCGGGATCCGGCGACCGGTACGACCTCGTCGATCCCGCGACCGGGCAGCACCTCATCGAGTACCGCGGCGCGGCACCGGCCGAGGTGGACCTGGCCTTCGCCGCCGCCACCGCGGCCGCGACGTCCTGGCGCCGGACGACCCCGGCCGAGCGGCACGCGCGGATCCTGCGGCTCGCCGACGCGATCGAGGCGAACCTCGATCGGATCCTGGACGTCGAGATCGCCGAGACCGGCAAGCCGCGAGAGACCACCCGCGAGATGGAGCTGCTGCGCGCCATCGACCAGCTGCGGTTCTTCGCCGGGCTCGGGCGGGCGCCGCAGGGGATCGCGCAGGGCGAGTTCGCCGCGGGGTTCAGCTCGTCGATCCGGCGCGAGCCCATTGGCGTCGTGGCGCAGGTCACACCCTGGAACTACCCGTTCATGATGGCGATCTGGAAGATCGCCCCCGCGCTCGCCGCCGGCAACACGATTGTGCTGAAACCGGCCGAGACCACCCCGGGCAGCTCGGTGCTCCTCGCTCAGCTCGCCGCGGAGGTCCTCCCCGCGGGCGTGCTCAACGTCGTGGTGGGCGGGCGCGAGACCGGCAGGCTGCTCTCGGAGCACCGCGCGGCCGACATGGTCGCGATCACCGGCAGCGTGCGAGCGGGCTCGGAGGTGATGTCCGCGGCGTCCCGCAACATTACCCGCGTGCACTTGGAGCTCGGCGGCAAGGCGCCGGCGGTCGTCTTCGCCGACGCGAACCTCGACCTCGCGGTGCCGGGGATCGCCTCGGCGGCGTTCTTCAACGCAGGGCAGGACTGCACCGCGGCGACCCGCGCGATCGTGCACGAGAGCATCCTCGACGAGTTCCTCGATCGTCTCAAAGCGCACACCGCCACGATCACGACCGGTGGGCCGGATCAACCTGGCGCGTTCCACGGGCCGCTCAACAGCCTCGCGCAGCTCGAGCGCGTGCAGGCCGTGCTGGGCCGGCTGCCGGATCACGTCGCGGTCGAGGCCGGCGGGTACCGCCTCGAGCCGGGCTACTTCTTGAAGCCGACCGTGCTCTCCGGCGTTCGGCAGGACGACGAGGTCGTGCAGGCCGAGCTGTTCGCGCCGATCCTGACCGTGCAGAGCTTCACGACCGAGGCGGAGGCGATCGAGCTCGCCAACGGCGTCGACCTGGCGCTCGCCTCGAGCCTGTGGACGACGAATCACGGTCGTGCCACCGAACTCGCCGGGCTGCTCGACTTCGGCACCGTGTGGATCAACTGCCACCAGGTGATTCCCGCGGAGATGCCGCACGGCGGCTACAAGGCTTCCGGGCTGGGCAAGGACCTCTCGCTCTACGGCTACGAGGACTACACCCGCATCAAACACGTGATGAGCGCGCACGCGCGCTGATCCCGGCACTCGGCAGACCGCCACTCGGCAGACTCGCCACCCACCGACCCACTACCGTCCGAACCCACAGTCGAAGTTTCAACGAGGAGATCCCATGTCAGTCACAGCAAACGCCGTGCTCTTCGCCGGCGGCGACAGCACCCCCGTGATCACCGAGGTCGAGTACCGCGCGCCGCGAGCGGGCGAGGTGCTCGTGCGCATGACCGCGGCCGGCGTCTGCCACTCCGACCTGCACGTGCTCAACGGCGACTGGCCTTTCGACCACCGCGTCGCGCTGGGCCACGAGGGCGCCGGCATCGTCGAGGCGGTGGGTGAGGGCAGTGACCTCGCCCCCGGCGACCAGGTCGTGCTCTCGTGGTACGCCCCGTGCGGCCGGTGCGACGCGTGCGTCGCCGGGCAGAGCTGGCTGTGCAGCGCCAGCGGCGCCGTGACCAACGGGCTCCCCGACGGCAGCACGCCCATCACCGTCGCGGACGGCGAGGAGGCGCGCCCGTACCTGGGAGTCGGCACCTTCTCCGAGGTCACGGTGGTGCCCCGCTCGGCGGTCGTGAAGATCCCCGCCGCGGTGCCGCCCGCGGTCGCCGCGCTCATCGGCTGCTCGATCACCACCGGGATCGGCGCAGTGCTCAACACCGCCGACGTGCGCGCCGGACAGACCGCCGTCGTCGTCGGCGCCGGAGGCGTCGGCCAGGCGATCATCCTCGGGCTGAAGCTCGCGGGCGCCAGCAAGATCATCGCGGTGGACCTCTCCGAGGACCGGCTCGCGATCGCGCAGGAGCTCGGGGCCACCGACGTCTTCCTGGGCAGCGACCCGGACGTCGTCGAGCAGGTGCGCGCGGCCGCGGGCGGCTCGGGCGTCGACTTCGCCTTCGACGCGATCGGGGTGCCGCGGGTCACGAGCGGGATGCCCGACTACCTGAAGCCCGGTGGCGCCGTGGTGCTGGTGGGCATGCCGGCGCGCGACGCCGAAGCGACCATCACCCCCTGGCGCCTCATCGTGTTCGGGCAGCGTCTGCTCGGCTGCAACTACGGCTCCTCGCGCCCGCAGGTCGACTTCGTGCGGATTGCGAACCTCTACCTCGCGGGGCAGCTGCCGCTCGACCTCATGGTCGGCGAGCGCATCTCGCAGGATCGCGCCGTCGAGGCGGTCCAGGCGCTCACGAACCCCACCGGCAAGCGCAAGATCGTCGAGTTCCACTGACACTGGCCACCGACCGCCAGACACCAGCCATCACCATCGAACCCTCGCACCACCTCACCACCACATCGCCACTGAAGGAGAAACAATGAAGAAGTTGTTCACACGGGGCACGGCCGCCCTCGCACTCACGGCCGCAACGGCACTGCTGCTCTCGGGCTGCGGCGCGTCGGCCGATGCCGGCGGCTCCGAGTCCGCCGACGGCGGCAAGGGCGCCATCGCAATGGGCTTCGCCGGCATGGACATCACCATCTGGAACGATCAGCTCACGTTCATGGAGCCGATCATCGAGGAAGCGGGCTACGAGTTCCTCACCAGTGACCCGCAGTGGGACGTGCAGAAGCAGGTCTCCGACTGGGAGGCGTGGATCCAGCGCGGCGACGTCAAGGCGATCATGGGCTTCCCCGTGCAGAGCGACGCCATGGTGCCCGTGACCGCGAAGGCGACGGCCGAGGGCATCCCCGTGCTCGGCTACGCCACGCGCTGGGACGGCACCGTCGCGGGCACGATCATCGACAGCTACGAGGACGGCTACCTGGTCGGCACCGTAGCTGCCGAGTGGATCACCGAGAATCTGGCTGATGAGGACGAGGTTCCCGTGGCGCTCGTCGCGGACAAGACCTCCGACCTGGGCAAGGGCCGCACCGAGGGCATCGCCGCGGCCATCACCGAGCTCGCACCGAACGCGAAAATCTACGAGCTCCCCGGCATCTCGCGCGAAGAGGGCAATAGCGTGGCGAAGAGCCACCTCGTCGCCGTGCCCGACACGAAGATCTGGGTCGGCACCAGCAACGACAACACCGCGGGCGCGTACCAGGCGCTGCTCGACAGCGGCGTCGCGAAGGACGACGAGAGCTACTACGTCGGCGCGACCGACGCGACAAACGAGACGCTCGACGTCATCAAGATCCCGAACAGCATCTGGCGCGGCGGGTTCATCCTCCCGGCCAAGGAGCTCGCCGAGAGCAACGCCGATCTGCTCCTGCGCGCCGCCGCCGGGGAAGAGGTCGAGGACAACGTGATCACCTCGACCCGGGTGACCGCAGAAAACGCCGACGAGTTCTACGTCAACTAGTCCGAGTTCGGGCCCGCCCCTCGGGCGGGCCCGATTCCCGGGGAAGGAGTATCCAGTGACCGCCGATCTCCCAGGCGCTTCCCACGCGATGCCGCGACTGTCGTTCGACGGTGTCAGTGTCCGTTTCGGTTCCACGCTCGCCCTCGACGGCATCGACCTCGAGATCCCGGCGGGCCAGATCGTCGGGCTGCTCGGGCACAACGGCGCCGGCAAGTCGACGCTCTTGAACGTCGCCACCGGGGCCGTCTCCGCGACGTCGGGCACGATGGCGCTCGACGGCGTGCCGACCCCGCCCCGGGCGACCCCGAAGGACATCGCCGAGCTGGGTGTGACGGTGATCCACCAGGAACCCGCACTCGCCGGGAACCTGAGCATCCTCGACAACCTCTTTCTCGCACGGGGAGCCGGGGTGTCCCGGCCCGAGCGGGTCGCACGCGGCCGCGAGGCGCTCGACACCGTCGGCGGCGGCCACCTGCCGCTCGACGCCCCGGTGAACGCGCTCTCGCTCGGTGAGCGGCAGCTCGTGGACCTCGCTCGCGGTCTGCTCATCGGCGACATGCGCGTGCTGCTGCTCGACGAGCCGACCGCGGCGCTCGGCGAGGCCGAGACGCGGGCCCTGCATCAGCTGATCCGCGATCTCGCGGCCAAGGGCACCACGGTGGTCTACGTGTCGCACCGGCTTCCCGACATCGTCGACGTGTGCGAGCGCATCGTCGTGCTCCGCGGCGGACGGAGCGTGATGGACGCCTCGACCGTCGGCATGAGCGCCGCCGAACTCTCCCGCGCGCTCGCGCCCGAGGTGCAGCTCGAATCCGACTGGACGCCCACCGTGGGCGAGTCCCGCCTCAGCGTCGACCACGCCGGAGGCACGCTCGAGTTCAGCGACGGCGAGATCGTCGGGCTGTACGGGATGGCGGCCGGCGAGCAGTTCCGGCTGCTCGACACCCTGTTCGGCCTGTCGGGCGACGTCACTGCGCGCCTGAGCGGGCGGCCGTACCGGGTCGCGCGCCCCACCCACGCCGTTCGGCAGGGGGTGCACCTCGTGCCGGCCGACCGCGAGACCGACGGGCTCATCGGCGGGCTCAGCGCGAAGGACAACACCTTCCTCCCGTGGTTCGCCCGCGGCTGGCGCTCGCGGCAGAAGATCAGCACCGCTTACGAGAGCATCCGCGAGACGCTGAACGTGCACGGCCCCGACGGTGACGCGCCGATCATGAGCTACTCGGGCGGCAACCGTCAGAAGCACCTGCTCGCCCGCTGGATGATCCCGGTGGCCCCGAAGGTGCTCCTGCTCGCGCAGCCTACGCAGGGCGTCGACGTCGGCGCCAAGCAGGACATCCGCGTGGCCCTGCGCACCCTCGCCGACACCGGCGTCTGCATTCTCGTGGCCTCGGCCGAGACCGATGAGATCGCGTCAATGTGCGATCGCAGCTACGTCCTCGCTCACGGTCAGCACCGTGAGATCTTCCGGAGCGGCGCGTACGAAGCCGACCTCCTCGCCACCCTGCTCGACCTCACCCCCGCTGGAGACCTCCACTCATGAATCGTCTGAAGATTTTCATCGCGCAGAACGGCACGTTCCTCGCGCTCGTCGTTCTCATCGCCTTCTTCGCGGTGATGAACCCGCGGTTCCTCACCTTCAACAACGGGCAGACGATCCTGCTCCAGATCGCCGAGCTCGGGCTCATCGCCCTGCCGCTCGCGTTCCTCGTCATGGCCGGCACGCTCGACCTCTCGGTCGGCTCGGTGGCGAGCCTCTCCGCGGTCGTCTCGGCATCGGTGATGGTATCGACCGGCAACGCCCTGCTCGGCTTCGCGGCCGCGATCGGCGTCGGGCTCGTGGCGGGGGCGCTGAACGGCCTTCTCGTCGCCTACCTCAAGCTCAACGCGCTCGTCATCACCCTCGGATTCCTGAGCGTCTGGGGCGGCCTGGCGCTGTTCCTGACGGACGGTGCGACCCTCACGGGCTTCCCTGAGAGCTTCACCGCCCTCGGTACGATGTCGTTCGGCCCGATCTCCCTGCAGGTGATCATCCTGATCCTCTTCACCGTCGGCGCCTGGTACCTCCTGAACCGGCTCCCGATCGGCCGCAACGTGCTCGCGATCGGCGGCAACAGCCGCGCGGCCCACCTCATGGGCATCAACGTGCAGCGGACCCAGTTCCTGCTCTTCATCCTCACGAGCGTCTGCGCGGCGATCGCGGGTGTCCTCCTCTCCGCGAAGCTGCACTCGGCGCCGCCCACGGTGGGTACCGGCATGGAGATCCAGGCGCTCACGGTCGTGCTGCTCGGCGGCGTCGCCCTCGAGGGCGGCGCGGGTCGGATCAGCGGCGTCATCGCCGGTCTGCTCTTCGTGGGCGTGCTGCGCAACGGCCTCGTCATCATGGGCGTCTCGCAGTTCCTGCAGACCATCCTCATCGGCGCCACGCTCGTCGTGGCCGTGCTGCTCGACGGCTCGATCCAGCGCCTGCTCAAGCGCACGTGGAGCAACCTCGGTGCGCCGGAGAAGACCGCGAAACCCGCCGCCGCGGCGCCCACGACGTAGCATGTGCGGCAGGATCGACGACCGGCGCTCACGGCGCACCGGTCACGGCGCCCCGTGACCGACACCCGCGGAAAGGACGAATCATGACGCAGCAGGACGCGGCATTCCTCGAGGATTGGGAGATCCACTCCGGCTTCGGTGCCGTGCCGGGCACCCTCGGCGTCGATCGGCAGGCCGCCACCGCGGCCGACGGCGCGCAGCGGCGCTGGTTCGCGGCACTGCTCGAGTCCCGCGGGTTCACCGTGCACCGCGACGCGATCGGCAACCAGTTCGGCCTGCTCGAACTGGTTCCCGGGGCGCCCTACGTCGTGACGGGATCCCACATGGACTCGCAGCCGACCGCCGGACGATTCGACGGCGCATACGGGGTCATGGCCGCAGCCCACGCCTGCATCCGCGTCGCCGAGGCGCTGCGGGCTGATCCGGCGCCGGCACGCTGCAACCTCGCGGTGGTGAACTGGTTCAACGAGGAGGGATCCCGCTTCAAGCCCTCCATGATGGGCAGCTCGGTCTTCACCGGCAAACTCGACCTGGAGACGGCGCTCGCCACCACCGATCCCCACGGGGTGACGGTGCGGGAGGCGCTCGACGGGCTCGGCGAGCGGGGCGAGCTCACCGGGCTCGACGTCGCCTCCTACGCGGAGATCCACGTGCAGCAGGGGCGCAGCATGGAGGAGGACGGCGTGACGATCGGCCTCGTGAACGCGACCTGGGCGGCGCACAAGTTCGAGTTCCGGATCACCGGTGAGCAGGCGCACAGCGGGTCGACGCTGATGGCGGATCGGCGCGACGCGCTGCTCGGAGCCGCGCGCCTCGTCGTGGCGGCGCGGGAGCTCGTCGACGCGTTCGAGCCCGGCGCGCTGCACACCGCGTGCGGCGAGTTGAACGTGTACCCGAACTCGCCCGTCGTGGTGGCGAGCGAGGTCCAGCTGCTGCTGGATCTGCGGTCGCCGAGTGCGGAGGTGCTGGGTGCGGCGCACGCGGCGCTGATGCAGGTCGTCGAACGCGTGCGGCGCGAGGATCGCGTCGAGATCGAGATCGTCGCCGAGTACAGCTGGGGGCAGAATCCGTACCCCGAGGACGGGGTCGCCCTGGCGCGCGAGGTCGCGGAGGAGCTCGGGCTCACGCACGACCGGGTGCTCACGGTGGCCGGGCACGACTCCACCAATATGAAGGACACCGCGCCGACGGTCATGCTCTTCGTGCCGAGCGTCGACGGCGTCTCGCACAACCTCAAGGAGTACACGCGCGACGAGGATCTGCTGGACGGCGTGCGCCAGCTCACGGGGGTGGTGCGGCGGCTCGCCGAGGGGGCGCTCGTCGCCTGAGTGCGGGCTCGGCGCGGGTGCTGGTGCCTGGTTCCTACCTCTTGCGCTCACACGGGGGTGCGCGGTGCAGGTGCCGGATCAGGCCCAGCCGAACACCCGCGCCGGGTGCGTGAGCCGCCACCACAGGTCGGGCTCGACGATCTCGGCGGCGGTCACGACGGGGATCTCGGCGGCGCCTGTCGGGGCGTCGACGGTGACGCGACCCGCGACCTGCCAGGCGTCGCCGACGCCGATATCGCCCAGCTGTACCGTGCGAGTCGCGGTCTCGCCCGGGGTCAGCACCGTGCTCGCCGCACCCGTGGTGCGCAGGGGCACCTCGTGCCCGTCGACGGTGGTCGCGGTGCCGACCTGCGTGTCGGTCTCCACGAGCAGCGTCTCCTGCGGCAGCCCGTCCAGGCCCGCGAGGAGCCCGGCGGTCGACTCGATCCGCGCCTCCGGAGAATCCCGCCCGAGCGTCACCGCGAGCTTCACGATCGGACGCCCGAGGACGTCGCTCTCCTGCGCCGCGACGAGGTTGTACCCCGCGACGCTCGAGCGTCCGGTCTTCAGTCCGAGCATCCCCGGCAGCCTGGTGAGGAGCGCGTTCGTGTTCTCGACGGTCCCGATGCCCCACGGCAGTTCAGCCACGGGCGTACGGGTGAGCTCGGCGACCGTCGGGTTCGCGAGGGCCAGGCGGCCGAGGCGCAGCACGTCGGCGGCGGTTGCGACGTTGCCCTCGTCCATGCCGGTCGGCTCGACGAGGCTGAGGGACTCGAGCCCGTTGCGGCTCGCCCAGTCGTCCACCGCGGCGACGAAGGTGGCGTTGTCTCCGAAGACCGAGTTCGCGTAGGCCGCGGCGAAGTCGTTGGCCGAGGGCAGGAGCGCGAGCGTGAGCATCTGCCGCTGCGTCACCTCGGTACCGATGGGGATCGGAAACGCGACCCCGTCGCGGGCGATGAACTCGGCTTGCAGTGCTGCGTCTGCGGCGCTCCAGACGTGGATCGCACCATCGGCGCCCGGCTCGAGCGGCTGCTGCTCCAACGTGACGAGCACGGTCGCGAGCTTCGAGATGCTTGCAATGGGACGGGGCACCTCGTCATTCGCCCACACCTCGTCGCCGCCGTGCTGCCAGCCGACCGCGGACGGCTGGAGTTCCGCCGCCACGATCGCCTGTACGGCCTCGCCCCCGACCGTGAACTCTTCGGTCTCCGGAACGTCGAGCGCGACCTCGGGCGCGGGAAGCGGAGCCAGGGCGACGGCGGCGGTGTAGCCTCCCGCGATCAGCGCCAGCGTGACGCCGATCGTGATCGACAGGCGCATGCGCCGCGACACCCGACGCCGTGGTGCGGATCCCGAGCCGGTTGCAGATGTCACTCGCTCAGCCTATGCCGGGTCCGCGCGAGCGTGCGCGCGCCGCTCGGAGGACGCATAGGCTAGTCCTTGTGAGTGCAGAGCCGACCCCCGCATCGACCGGAGCCCCGGCGGCAACCGGATCGGGCGGAGCCCCCGGAGCCGCCGGCGCCGAAGCGACCACCGGTTCCCCCGCGCCGCCGAAGGCCCGCATCGCCCTGTGGGACAACGCCCGCTTCGTGCTGATCGTGCTCGTGGTCGTCGGGCACACCATCTCGACGGTGCGCACGGACTCGGAGTTCGGCTTCGCCCTCTACGCGTACATCTACCTCTTCCACATGCCCGCGATGATCCTGCTCTCGGGCCTGTTCTCCAAGCCGGAGGTGTCGCCGAAGGCGGTGCGCTCGACCGTGCAGCTCCTCGCCGTGTGGCTCATCTGGGAGGGCATCTGGGCGCTGATCCACCTGTTCGTCGAGGGCCGCGGGCCGGGCCCGGGTTTCCTCGTCGCTCCGGCATGGACCCTGTGGTTCCTCGTCACCCTGGTCACGATGCGCATCGCCCTGCCGTACATCGCGCGTCTGCGGCACCCGCTCCTGTTCTCCATCGCCGTCGCGCTGATCGCAGGCCTGAGCCCCGCGATCGGCACGGACTTCTCGGCGTCCCGCACCCTGTGCTTCCTGCCGTTCTTCGTCGCGGGGTGGTTGATCCGGGATCGCGGCTGGCTCGACGGCGCCTGGTTCATGACGCCGGCCCCGGCGGCTCGGGTCGCGGGGTGGGGCATCCTCGCCGCGGTCGCCGCCGCCTTCGTGCTGCTGCCGCAGCTGCGTGAGACGTGGCGCATCGATCGCTGGCTCACCTGGCGCGACGGCTACGACTGGCTCTTCGCCCACGCTCCGATCGGGGACTGGGAGCCGACCACGTGGGCCGCGATCTCGGCCGGCGGGATCGCGGTCGCCGCCGGGCTGCTGGCGGTCGCGGCGATGATGACCTTCGCGATCCTTCTCGTCGTGCCTCGCGGCCACAGCGTCATCACCGTGTGGGGATCCCGCACCCTCTTCGTCTACCTGCTGCACGGCCCGATCGTCTGGGTGCTGCGCGAGACCGGCGTCGTCGGCGGCATCTCGTCGCTCGGCCAGGGCGGACTGGCCCTGCTGGTCGCGATCGGGATCCTGCTCGCGGCGCTCCTCTCGATGACGTGGGTGACGCGAGTGTTCAAGCCGATCATCGAGCCCCCGATCGACTGGGCACTGGCGCGCATTTCACGGTAAATCGTGACCTGACGCAGACGCGAATCTGCTGCGCAATGTCGGATCCCCCCGGTATCTTCAGACCAGGAAGCTGGATCGTGTCCGGCTTGGCAAGGGAGCGGGCATGCATCGGCGCAGGGGGTCGACGAGCGCACGCGGAGGATCACGCGCGCTGGCCGCGGTGCTCACCGCGGCGCTGCTGCTCGGCGGGTGCGCCCGCATCGAGGCGGTCGAGGGATGGACGCCGCCGGCGTGGCCCGAGACCTCGGGGGTGCAGCTCGTCGTGAACGCGGCCTCCGATGCGGAGAGCGGCAGCGCCGGCAACGGCGAGAGCGGCAGCAGCGGCGCGGGTGACGACGCGGCGAGCGGCAGTGGGGCCGGATCTGACGCGCCGGCCCCGGCACCCGACCTCAACGAGCTCGGGTTCATCGAGAACCGGATCCGAAACGATGCGCTCGCCCTCAACCTGCGCAGCGTCGAGCTGCCGGGGATCCACGCCTTCAACGCCCGCGTCGCGGAGGTCGTCACCGCGACCATCGCCTCGGTCGGCGGCACCTTCGTGCCCGAGGTCTATCCGGTTGCGGCGGGCCTCAGCGACCGCGGGTGCGTCGCGGGATCGACGACCTGGCCGGCCGCGGAGGTGCTGTCGGATCCGCGGACCGGCCCTGCCGGAGGCAGCGGCCTCGCGCTGACCTGCGAGGTGACGGCGGCCACGGGCAGTGTGGTCGGGGTGACGATGCGGACGGTGCTCGGCACCGCCGCGGAGGTGTCGAGCGACACCCGGCTCACGCTGTACGCGGATCTCGCGACAGACTCGGTGTTCGACGGCGGCGAACTCTGGAGCGCCGATGCGGCTCCGGCCCTCTGGACGGCCGCCGTCGAGCAGGTGCGGCGCGAGGCCGGCGGTCTGAGCGCGGCGCCGCTCGCGGCTCCCGCCGAGGCCCAGGTCGCGCTCGCGGCGCAGGCGCTGGCGTCGGCGCGGTTCGAGTCGGACGGGAGCGCGGTGCTGACGCTGCCCGCGGGCCTCGCGTCCCCCGAGCTCGCGGGCCTCGGCGTCGAGGCGACCCCCGAGCCGACGGTGCTGCGGGTGGCGGCCGAGACCCTCGCGGGCTGGCAGGGCGAGGTGGCGCAGGCACTGCAGCAGCAGGCCGGGCAGCCGTTCGTCGGGCTCGCCCCCTGGGACGCGCGGCAGCCCGTGAACTGCGCGCAGCAGGCTTGCGTCGCGGTGACCTATGACGACGGCCCGACCCAGTACACGGGGGCGCTCCTCGACGCGATGCAGGCGGAGCGCGCGCCGACAACGCTCTTCATGCTGGGGTCCGCCGCCGCGGGCAACCCGGAGCTCGTCCAGCGCGCGGCATCGGAGGGGCACGAGATCGCGAGCCACACGATGAGCCACCCCGACCTGACGACACTGAAGCCGGCTCAGGTGCGCAGCGAGGTCGAGGGGGCGGCGAAGATCCTGTCCGATCTCACCGGGATCCCGGTGACCATGTACCGACCGCCCTACGGTGCGCTGAACGCGGCGGTGCTCGCCGCGGAGCCGATGCCCGCGATCCTGTGGTCGATCGACACGAACGATTGGCGGAAGCCGGGGACGGAAGCGCTCGTCGAGCGCTCGGTCGGAGCGGCGGTCCCAGGCGACATCATCCTATTCCACGATACGCATGCGGAGTCGGTCGACGCCGCTGCGGTGGTCATGCGCGGGCTCAAAGACCGCGGCTTCACCCCGGTGACCGTGACCCAGCTCTTCGGTGGTGCCGTGCCCGGTGGGAAGGTGACCAAACGATGACCGAATCGCCGCGGCTCACCGATGCGCCGCGCAACTTCCGACGGTTCCGCATCGTGCTGTTCTCCCTCCTCGCGGTCGTGATCCTCGTCGTCGGCTACGCGGTCACGCTCGGCCCCGTGCACATCGCCCAGTTGCGCGCGGAGGCGAGCGACGGGGAGCGCGCGCTGCCCATCGGCGCGGACGCGCAGATCACCCCGCCGCCCGAGTGGGTGTCGGAGCCGCTCGTGCGCGACCTCATCGTGTGGCCGCCCCTGCCGCCGCTGAAGGACTGGTCGGTCGTGATCGGGCAGGAACCGGGGTGGCTCGTGCGGTCGCCGGATCGGGTGCTGCAGGTCGAGGTGAGCTCGGTCGCGGGAAGCGACGTCGCCGCGGGAGCGCGCGTCGAGACGCTCGCGTCGGGGTACACCGTGACACACGTCGAGGAGGGCGGAATCCTCACCGCTGTGGTCGACACGGGAGCGGGGTCCGTCGGCGTGCGCGCAACCGTCGAGGGGGAGGCGTCGCTCGACGCCTACCGCCCCGCCATCTCGCAACTGCTCGAAAGCATCCGCCCGGCCTCGGCGGCCGCGACGGCATCGGACGCCCAGACTGCGCCGTCACCCGAGACGGGCCCGTCACCCGCGTCCTGATCCACGGGCGATAGCTCGCGCCTACGCGTCGTCGGCGACGAGCAGCTGGTGCTTCGCGAGCTCCCGGTACAGCGGAGTCGATCCGATGAGTTCCTCATGCGTGCCCTCGCCGACGACCCGACCCTCGTCGAGCACGATGATCTTGTCTGAGTCGACGACGGTGGAGAGCCGGTGCGCGATCACGATGAGAGTGCGCCCGGTCGCGACCGAGTCGAGGGCCTCCCGCATGAGGCGCTCGTTGACGCCATCAAGGCTCGCGGTCGACTCGTCGAGCAGCAGGATCGGCGGGGCGGTCAGCAGCGCACGCGCGATGGCCAGCCGCTGCTTCTCGCCGCCCGAGAGCATGATCCCGCTCTCGCCGACCTGCAGGTCGAGTGCGGTTGCTGGAGCGATCGCCGGGGTGGAGGTCGCGGCCGTGTCCGACAGCGGGCTCGCGGCCGACGCAGCCGCCGACTCCGCGGCGAGCCGGGCGGTGGTCCGGTCGAGCAGACCCCCGAGGTTCACCGCGCGCAGCACCCGCTCGCACGCCGCGTCCGTGGCGTCCGGCGCTGCGAGCCGAAGATTCTCCCGCAGGCTGCCGGCCAGCACGGGCGCGTCCTGTTCGACGTACCCCATCTGCGCACGGAGCTCGGCGCGATCCAGGGTCCGCAGGTCGGCACCGCGCAGTGAGACGGCGCCGGCATCGGGATCGTAGAATCGCTCGACCAGCCCGAGGATCGTCGACTTGCCGGCGCCGGAGGGGCCGACGAGCGCCACCCGCGAACCGCGGGGCACGTCAAAGCTGACACCGTGCAGCACGGGTGTCTCCACGATCCGGGCCGGGGCCGCTTCGGCGTCGCGTCGCGCCCCGCGGCGCACGAGCTCGCGGGCGTCCGCCCGATCCGGCGCGGCGGAGCGGTAGGTGAAGTGGACGTCGTGGAAACCGATGGCCGGGGCCGTCTCCCGCTCGGCCTCGGCGAGGGGCACGATGCGGCCGAGCGGCGAGAGCGCCGCGTCGTCGTCGGTCTCGGAGGGCAGCGCCGAGATCTCCTGGATCCGGCCGAGCGCTCCGAGCGCCTGGTTGATCGCCGTGATCGCCCCGAAGGCCTGGCCGAGCGGCATGATCATGAGGAACAGGAAGATGATGAAGGTGACGAGCTGCGCGATCGTGATCGCCCCCGTCGCAACGCGGAAGCCGCCGAGGCCGAGCACCACGAGGAACGAGAGCTGCATCGCGAGGAAGGACACGGGCACGATGAACGCCGAGATCTTGGCGACCTTCACCCCGAGCACGTAGGCCTCGGTTGCGTGGTCCTCCGTCGTGCGCTGCTCGCGGTCCGCGGCCCCGGCGGCGCGAATCGTGCGGATCGAGGTGATGGAGCGGTCGACCTGAGCGGCGAGATCGCCGACCTTCTCCTGCGCGCGGGCCACCGCGGGGCGGATCTTGCCCGAAACGACGACGACCACGACGAGCGCGACGGCGATGACCCCGAAGGTGATCCCGAACAGCGCAGGATCGATGACGAGCATGCCGATGAGCGCGCCGACGAAGACGAGCATGCCGCTGATGGCCTCGACGAGACCCTGGGTGAGGACCGCGCGCAGCAGCGTCGTGTCGCTGCCGACGCGGGAGACGAGGTCACCGGTGCGGCGGCGATCGAACTGCGAGATCGGAAGGTGCAGGATCTTGGCGATGAGCCGCTTCCGGCTCATGAGCACGACGCCCTCGCCCATGCGCTGCAGGACGTAATGCTGCAGCCCGCTCAGCACGGCGCCGACCACGACGATCACGGTGAGGATCGTGAGCAGCCCGGCGAGCGGCAGCCCGGTCTCGACGCGGCTGATGATCTGCCCGAGCAGCGGCGGTTGCACGAGCGATGCGACGGCGGCCACGAGACCGAGCGCGATTGCGATGACGAGGAGCTTGCGCTGCTCGAAGAGGTAGGGGATCAGCTGCCGGATCGTCGCCCGTGGACCTCGCGGGGCGGGTCCCCTGCTCTCGGGTCGCCGCGGTTCGGTGGGGGAGGATCCGGGATCGTCTGCCTGCACTGACACGGCCCCACTCTAGGCCAGTGCGCCTGGTAATTCCCGCCGCCCGGCGCCCGTCAGGCCCGGCGCGCCCCCGGGACGAGACCGGTCGTGCCCTGCTCCTGGATCCGCCTGAGCTGCACTGCGAGGTGCAGGGCGGCCTCGGAGGCCTCCTTGCCCTTCGACTCGGGGGCGCCGGGCCGGCCGGAGCGGTCCAGGGCCTGCTGCTCGGTGTCGGTCGTCAGCACCCCGAAGCCGACCGGGCGGCCGGTGTCGAGCTGCACGCGGGTGAGCCCGTCGGTCACGGCACTGCACACATACTCGAAGTGCGGGGTGCCGCCGCGAATGATCACCCCGAGGCAGACCGCGGCGTCGAACCCGCTCTGCAGTGCCGCCTGCGCGGCCGCGGGCAGCTCGAACGCACCCGCGACCCGGAAGAGCGTGTGGTCCGCGCCCGAGGCGACGATCGTCTCGTGCGCGCCCGCGATGAGGGACGACATGATCTCCTCATGCCAGCTCCCCGCGATGACCGCGATCCGCAGTCCGCTGGCGTCGACGGTGAGATCCGGTGCTCCGGCTCCGCTCATGGTGTGCTCCTCTGGTCCGTGTGCAGTGGTGATTCGGGTGCGCGTCGGGCGCGGGGCTACGCGACCTCGTCGGGCAGCTGGTGCCCCATGCGGTCCCGCTTCGCGGAGAGGTACCCCAGGTTCTGCTCGGTGACGCCGACGAGGAGCGGCACCCGATCGGAGATCGTGATCCCGTGCGCCTCGAGCTGCGCGACCTTGTCGGGGTTGTTCGTGAGCAGGCGCACGCTGGAGATGCCGAGTTCGCTGAGGATCTCGGCCGCTGCGGTGTAGTCGCGGGCGTCGGCGGGGAGCCCCAGCTCGAGGTTGGCGTCGAGCGTGTCGAGGCCCTGCTCCTGCAGCTGGTAGGCGCGCAGCTTGTTGGCGAGGCCGATGCCGCGCCCTTCATGCCCGCGCAGGTATACGACGACGCCGCCGCGCTCGTGGATCAGGTCGAGTGCGGCGTCGAGCTGCGGCCCGCACTCGCACTTCAGCGACCCGAAGGCCTCGCCGGTGATGCACTCGGAGTGGACGCGCACGAGTGCACCGTCGCCGGGCTGCGCACCGTCGGGGCCCGCGGCGACGAGCGCGATGTGGTCGACCCCGGCCCGGCGGTCGCGGAACGCGAGGGCGCGGAAGTCGCCGTGCACGGTCGGCAGGAGGGTGTCGGCGCGCAGGCTCACGCTGCGATGCTGTGTCTCCGCGGGGGCACCCTCGGGATCATGCTCGTTGAGGTATGCGACGAGCTGCTCGATGGTGATCACCGGAATGTCCTCGCGTGCGCCGAGCGTGATCAGCTCGGGCAGGCGCATCATCTCGCCGTCCTCGGCGACGATCTCGGCGATGACGGCGACCTCGCGGAGGCCCGCGAGGCGCATCAGCTCGATGCTCGCCTCGGTGTGCCCATCGCGTGCGCGGACGCCGCCGTCGACGGCGCGCAGTGGGAGCACGTGACCCGGGCGACGCACATCGGTGGGCACGGCGTTAGGGTTCGCGAGGGCCCGGGCCGTCGCGGTGCGGTCGCTGGCGCTGATGCCGGTGGTGATGCCGTGCGCCGCGTCCACGGTGACCGTGTACGCCGTCGCTCGGACGTCCTCGTTGCGCTCGACCATCATGGGGAGGTCCAGCTGATCCGCGATCTCGTTGGTCATCGGTGCGCAGAGCAGCCCGGAGGACCAGCGCACGGTCCACGCGATCCACTCGGCGGTCGCGAGTTCGGCGGAGATGATGACGTCGCCCTCGTTCTCACGATTCTCGTTGTCGGCGACGATGACGGGTCGACCGGCCTTGATCGCCGCGATGGCGTCTTCGATCGGGGAGATGCCCGCGCTGATGGTGCTCATGCCTGTGTTCCTTCGGTGGTGAGGGGAGAGAGGGGGAGGCCGGCCGCTTGCACGCGGAGCATCCGCGCGACGTGCCGGGCGAGAATATCGGTCTCGACGTTGACCCGGTCGCCGGGTTGCAGCGTGCCGAGGATCGTCGCGGTGAGCGTCTCGGGGATCAGCGAGACCTCGAACCACTGCTCCGGATCGCGCTCGTCGGCGATCGCCGAGACGGTGAGCGAGACGCCGGAGAGCGTCACGGAGCCCTTGTCGACGAGCAGGGGCGCGAGCTCCGGGGAGAGGGCGAACCGCAGCACCTGCCACGACTCGCCGGGGGTGATCGACGTCAGGGTGGCGGTGCCGTCGACGTGCCCCTGCACGATGTGACCGCCGAGCCGGGTGTCGACGCGCACCGCGCGCTCGAGGTTGACCGGGCTGCCGGGCGCGAGGTCGCCGACGGTCGACATACGGATCGACTGCGCCATCACGTCGGCCGTGAAGGTGCCCCGGCCGTCCGGGGTCTGTCCTTGCTCGATGACTGTGAGACACACGCCGGAGACGCAGATCGATGCACCGTGAGTTGCGTCGCTCGTGACGAGCGGGCCCGCGATGGTGAGGCGCAGGGAGTCGCCGACGGGATCGACCGCGACGATCTCCCCTACTTCTTCGATGAGTCCGGTGAACATGCGGAGCCTTCCTGGGTCGGGGGCTGGGGCTGGGGTGGAGTCGTGGGCGATGTCAGTGCCGGTGCCGGTGCGAGCGGATCGACTGTCGCCTTGATGAGGAGGTCGGGGCCGAGTTGCGCGGTGTGCACGATGCGGAGGTGCCGGATCCCGGACATCGACGCCGCGCCGATGTCGCCGAGCGCCGTGCGCGGCCCGCCGAGGAGGGAGGGTGCCACGTAGACGAGTACCTCGTCGACGAGATCCTCGGCGATCAGCGCACTCGCCACCGACGGCCCTCCCTCGACGAACAGCCGACGGAATCCGCGCCCGTGGAGGTCGGCGAGCGCACCCGCGAGGTCGTCCCCCGAGTACTGGATCGGAGCGGCGAGGGCGTGGGCCGCGAGTGCGGGGTGTTCGCGGATCCGGGCCGCGGCGGGGATCTCGCGGCGGCCGAGCACGACGGGCACCGGCTGCTGATCAGCGGGCACGAGCAGGCCGCCGGCGGTGGCGCGAGCGGTGAGGGCGGGGTTGTCCGCCAGTAGCGTCCCGGTGCCGACGAGAATCGCGTCCGCTTCGGCGCGACGGCGGTGCACGTCGTCGCGGGCGTCGGCACCCGTGATCCACTGGCTCGATCCGTCCGCCGCGGCGGCGCGCCCATCGAGGGTCTGCGCCCACTTGACGGTGACGTGGGGCCGCGCGGACTGGGCCGCGGGTTCCGGTGCAGATGCGGAATCCGGTGCCTGGCCGGGATCCGGTGCCGACGCCGTTGCGCGATCCCGCGCCTGCCGCGCCAGCCACGGGGCCAGCAGCGCCCGGGCCTCGCCCGCGAGCACCCCTGCGGTCACGTCGATCCCGGCGGCCCGCAGCGTGTCGGCTCCGCCGGACGACGCGTCGCCCGGGTCCCCGAGCGCGTAGACCACGGTGCCGATGCCGCGCGCCTCGCCCGATCCGAACTCGGTGAGCGCAACGGCGCAGGGACCGGTGCGGCCGGTGTGGTTGCAGGGCTCGAGGGTGACGACGGCGGTGAGATCCCGCGCCCGTGCCCGACACTCGGCGGGGACTCGCTCGAGCGCGTCGACCTCCGCGTGCGGGGTGCCGGCACCGCGGTGCCAGCCCTCGGAGACGATACGTCCCTCGGGGTCGAGGATCACGCAGCCGACCTGCGGGTTCGGGTTGTCGGCCGGGCCCCGGCGGGCGAGCGCGAGCGCACGACGCATGGCGTCGGTGATGGTGTCTCGCTGGGGCATCCGGTCTCGCTGTTCTCGCGCGCCGGGTGCACAGGGGTCCACACGTCGGGTGGCCCTGCGTTCCTCACATCCGGACTCGGTCACGCGGCGGACCGCGTGCCCATCACCGTCGGTACCGGAATTCCACCGGTTCGGCCTCGCGGGAGCGAGGTTCGCGGACTGTCACCGCCGGTTCGGATTCTCACCGACCCCGGAACACGCTTCCTACTGTAGCGGGTGCGCGCGGCGAGATGGGGGTGTTCGCTCAATGCGTAACATTCGCTCAGCGAATGAGTGGGCCGCTCAGCTGAAGAGATCGGCGAAGAGGCGGCCATTCGCGATCACGTTCATCGTCAGCACGATGATGAGGGCGTTGAAGAAGAAGGCGAGCGTCGTGTGCCACACGATGGTCCAGCGCATGCGGGAGTCGACGACCTGCACGTCGGAGACCGAGAACGTCGTCGCGTTCGTGAACGAGAGGTAGACGAAGTCGACGAGTCGCGGTTCAGGGGTCCCGGGGAAGAGGAGCGGCGGGGTCCCGGCCTTGTGGTACCGGGAGAAATAGATGCGCGCGAACCCCCAGTTGAACATCGCCCACGACAGCATCATCGCCCAGATCGCACTGGCCTCCTGAATGGTGTCGTGCTGTTCGAGACCGAGGCTCGTGATGAGGTCGAGGGCGACGCTCAGCCCGACGAGGCTCGCGCCGAAGCTGACGATCGTGGAGAGGGCGCGGGTGAGCGGGTGCCCCACGAGCACGCGGGTGGCGGCGGGATCCGGCTGATCGAGCCTCACCAGGATGTTGAGCGACAGGATCGTCGCGCCGAGGTACAGCGACGCGATGATGCACCAGAACAGCAGGCGGTAGACGTCGTCGGGATCGTCGTCGCCGAGGAGCAGCGAGCCGCCCACGTAGACCAGGACCAGCTGCGCGATGAGGCCGATGATCTCGCTGCCCGTCGAGAGCACGATCCCGAGCCGGGATCGCACCGACGACTGTGTGGTCATGAGGAAAATGATAGGGGTTAGGACGCGGGCTTGGCGACCGAAGCGGCCGAGGCCACCAGGTCGCGCAGCGACGCGTCGGGCAGGTACGCGCGGGTGAGCGCGATGCCGATGCGGGGGAGGTCACCCTCGTCGCGGTAGAGCAGGTAGAGCGGCTCGGAGCGCGGGTTGAACTTCTGCTTGAAGCGATGCAGGGACTTGAACCCGTAGAGCGGCTCGATCATGCCGCCGAGCTGCTCGAGCACCTGATCCACGGGGCCGGCCTCGGCGTCCTCAGGGCGCACGAGCGGGGCTCCGGAGAGGGAGACGAAGTCGTACCCCTGCTCGGCGAAGTACTGCGCGGAGGAGGCGATCAGGAACTCCATCACCGGGCCGAACCCGCCGTCGCGCCGACGCATGAGGTCGAGGGTCCAGCCGGTGATCCGTCCGTCGCCGCCGTAGACGGGGAGCCAGGACGTGACGCCGTGGAGGCTGCCGTCCGCATCGACGGCGAGGCCCACATAGGCCTCGGGATCCAGCGCCTCCTCGACCGTGCCGAGCGTGAAGCGCATCTCCGGCAACCCCTTGTCGCCGGTCCACTGCTCGGAGATCGCTCGCACCTGCGCGAGCACGTTCCAGGGCTCCTCGGCGAGACGCACCATGCGGAACTCGATGCCCTCGCGGCCGGCCTTGTTGATCGAGGTGCGCACGGCGTTCCAGGCCTTGCCCGTGAACTTGAGACCGGGGAGGTCGACGATCGTGTCCTCAGCGACGATGACGGAGCGCCAGCCCTCGGGCTTCGCGTCGTCGCTGATGCGGTTCGCGGAGAAGGCGCAGGGGATCAGGCCGGCCTGCTGCGTCGCCCGGGTGAAACGCTCGAAGGCGGTGCTGTGGGCGCCGCTCGGCATGATCGGATCGCCGAGCATGATCGCGACGCCGGCGTGAGCCTGATAACCGACAACCCCCTCGTCGACCGCCATGTACCGGTTCGCCGGCCAGGTGACCATCCAGGAGATGGTGCCGCCGCCGAATCGCTTGATCCGTTCGACCGTCTCGGGCTGGGAGAGAGATTCCGCGGGGAGTTTGCGGTGCGCGCGGCGCAGGGTGACGCGGAAGGCGCCGCGGCCGACGATGAGGAACACCATGATCGCGAACCAGAACACGGTCGGCGCGATCACGATCCCGAGCAGATCACGGGGGGAGTCGAGCGCCCCGACGTCGACGAGCACCGGGAGTACCGCGAGTGCGAGCGCCGCGGTGACGAGGTTGTAGGCGCCGACGATCAGGGCGCCGATCCACGCGATCCGGTAGCCCTGGCGCACCCCGTTCGCGACGAGGGTGATCACCACGACGTCGATCGCGACGTCGACGAACGAGGCGACGGGGTGGTTCTCGCCGAGCGGCCCGTTGAACGGCACGATCAGGTCGATGACCTGGATGACGCCGATGGCGATGAGGCCCGCGAAACCGATGAGGCGCCACTCGCGCTCGCTCGGGCGGCCCGCGGGGTGCCGGAACGCGGGCAGCCAGCCGCTCGCGATCAGGGCGGCGACCATCGCGACGGCGTGCTCGAGGTCGTAGAGACGGCCGAGGTAGAGCACCGAGATGCTGATCCAGATCACGATGATGATGCGGCCGCGGAGGCGCCACGGTGCGGGCAGGGTGGCGATGGCGAAGACGAGGGCCGTGAACGCGCCGCACGATGGGCCGACGTCGGTGGTTTCGGAGAGGCGGACGGCCCAGGCCCAGTTCGTCTGAACGACGATCGCGAGGATACCGGCGGCGCCGAGCACTCCCACGATGTGGCCCGCGATGAACAGACCCATGGTGCGGAGGGAGCCGAAGCGCCACTCCGCCCAGCCCACGCCGCCGATGACGAGCGGGGCGAGGGTCAGGAAGACGATGGGGTGGTCGACGAAGAACGGGGAGGTGAAGAGGGTCCACCAGCGGCCCTCGGCGAAGGCCGGGAGGCCCGTGGCGACGTCCGTGAACCACGGCTTGTCGGCGGCCGGGGAGAGGAGTGTGCCGGTCGCTGCCGCGATGACGAGCATGAGCAGCACGAACGTGATGGTGAAGGGCGTGCGTCGCAGGATCGTGAGCGCGCGGTTCGGGGTGCGCGGCGGGGTCTGCTGCGTGGTGTCGGCGTCGGGGCTGGCGGCGGCGTCAGTCATGGACTCAGTCTAGAGTTGCCGGGGCTGTGCCCGGGTGCCTTCAGTGTGCAGTTGTGTACCGATTCCCGGGGATTCGCGTGCGCAACTGCACACTGAAGCTCGAAAAAGGAGGATCGGTGCGGCCCGCGACTGGCATTTGTTCTCCGCTCACATATCGGTATTTCGGCGAATGGGGTGCGGATCGTCCCCACTCTTCATCCCGACCCGGAGATCACGATCGTGGCTGGCACACTCGCTGCATGACCGGTCCACGCCTCGCTCTTCCCGCCACACTCTCTGACACCTTCAGCGTTTCAGAGGCGCGGGCCTGCGGTGTTGATCGGGGGCGTCTTCGCGCAGGGGACGTGGAGTCGATGTTTCGCGGTGCCTATGCCCGTGCCGGGTCGGTGCCGTCGGAGGAGGACGAGGGAGGCGGTGTGCTGCACCCGCGCGAACGCTGGCGGCGCCGACAGCTGCACCGCGCGGATGCGTACCGTCGGATCATGCTCTCGCACGTGTTCTTCTCTGGCCGCACGGCGGCGGCGATCTGTGATCTGCCGGTGCCGCCGCGTCCGACGGATGACATCGAAGTCGCGTGCGTGGTCCCCGGTCAGGCGCCTCGGGTGCGCGGGGTGCTCTCGGCGCGCGTACGTGAACACCTCGTCTCCACGACGACCCACCGGGGTTTCCGCGTCACGTCGCCGCCGTCGACCTGGGTGATGCTCGCAGCTGACCTCGCGCTTCCGGATTTGGTGGCGCTCGGAGACGCGGTCATACGGCGCCCCAGGATTGCGGGCACTTCTCGCCTCGAACGGCAGCCGTTCGCGACCCTGGAGGATCTCCACGCGGAGATCGACCGCGGCCGAAGACCGGGACTCGCCGCCGCCCGGCGCGCACTCCCGGTGTTGTCTCCGCACAGCGCCTCCGCACCGGAGTCGCACCTGCGTCTCCGGCTGCGGGAGTGGGGCCTGCCGTATCCCGCGCTCGACGTCGATGTGCGCGACGCGTCGGGGCGCCTCCTCGGCTGCACCGAGATCGCGTACCCCGAGTTTCGGGTCGCGTTCGAGTACGAGGGCGACCATCACCGGGTCTCACGCGCGCAGTGGGATCGCGACATCGAGAAGGCGCGGGAGTACACCGCGGCCCGCTGGATCACGGTGCGCGTCACCGCTCGCCTGCTGTACGCGACACCCGAGCGCTTGCGCGGTATCGCCGAAGCCACCCTGAGGTCCCGCGACTGGAGCGGGGGCGGCTCGTGAACCTAGCGGATCAGGCCGATCGCGTCGTACACGCGCGACAGTGTGCGCCCGGCGACCTCGTTCGCGCGCTCGGCAGCGGACGCGAGGAGCCGGTCGAGCTCGGCGCGATCCGCGAGCAACTCCTCGGTGCGCGTACGCACCGGTGCGAAGGTCTCCTCGACGACCTCGACGAGGCCCTTCTTGAGGTCGCCGTAGCCCCGACCCGCGAATTCGTCCTCGATCGACGCCACCGGACGCCCGGTCAGCACGGAGAAGATCGTGAGCAGGTTCGAGACGCCGGGCTTCTCCGCGCGATCGAACCGGATGGTCGCGTCGTCGTCGGTCACGGCGCGCATGATCTTCTTCTTCGTCACGTTGGCGGGATCCAGCACCTTGATCAGGCCGGCCTCGGTCTCCGCCGACTTCGACATCTTGGAGGTGGGATCCTGCAGGTCGTAGATCTTCGCGGTGCCCTGCTGGATCTGCGCCTCGGGCACCACGAAGGTGTCCCCGAACCGGGAGTTGAACCGCGTCGCGAGGTCGCGGGTCAGCTCGACGTGCTGGCGCTGGTCCTCACCGACCGGGACGGCGTTCGCCTGGTACAGGAGAATATCGGCGGCCATGAGGATCGGGTACGTGAAGAGGCCCACGGATGCGGTGTCGGAACCGTACCGCTGCGACTTGTCCTTGAACTGCGTCATGCGGCTCGCCTCACCGAACCCGGTGAGCGTGTTCAGCACCCAGGCGAGTTCGGCGTGCGCGGGCACCTGGGACTGCACGAAGAGGGTCGACTTCGCGGGGTCGATGCCCGCTGCGATGTACTGGGCCGCCGTCGCGCGGGTGCGCTCGGCGAGGTCCTTCGGATCCTGCGGCACCGTGATCGCATGGAGGTTCACGACGCAGAAGAAGGCGTCGTAGTCCTCCTGCATGCGGGTCCACTGCGACAGGGCGCCGATGTAGTTGCCGAGGTGCAGGGAATCGCTCGAAGGCTGCATGCCCGAGAAGATGACGGGCTTGGCGGAAGTGCTCATGGGTGGTGGAATTTCTGGTGTCAGGAGTGGCGGAGCGAGGTGGGGCTAAATGCGGTAGTCGACGACGACCGGCGCGTGGTCGGACCAGCGGGTGTCGTACGAGGGGTACCGTGCGACCCGGTAGTCGACGACCCGCTCCGCGAGCGCCGGGGTGACGACCTGGTAGTCGATCCGCCAGCCCGTATCGTTGTCGAAGGCCTGGCCTCGGTTCGACCACCAGGTATACGGGCCGTCGACCTCACCCGCGAAGCGGCGACCCACATCGACCCAGCCGAAACCGGGCCCCTCGGTGCCGTCGACGCCCGTGATCGTCTCGCCCAGCGGGCCGAAGAACCGGTCGAAGTAGGCGCGCTCGCGGGGCAGGAATCCGCTCCGCTTGACATTGCCGCGCCAGTTCTTGATGTCGAACTCGCGGTGCCCCACATTGAAGTCGCCGACGATCGCGGCGAGTTCCCGCTCCGCCGAGAGCTCGGACATCCGGGCGCCCATGGCGTCGAGGAAGGCCCACTTCGCCTCCTGGCGAGGCGTGTCGACCTCGCCCGAATGGGTGTAGTTGCTGATCACGGTGAGCGATCCGCCCCCGAAATCGAAGTCGGCCTCGAGCCAGCGGCCGGAGGACTGGATCTGCTCCTGCACCTCGACGGCCCCGAGCCCGATCCGGTGCGCCGTGGAGGGCACGCGGCTGGCGATCGCGACACCCGCGCGACCCTTGATCTCGCACGGGTCGTGCAGCACGTGCCACTCGTCGCCCAGCAGTTCGAGGATGTGGGAGTCGTCGGCCCGCACCTCCTGCATGGCGAGCACGTCGACCCCGCTGGAATCGACCCAGTCGCCCATCCCCTTCCGGTAGGCGGCGCGAATGCCGTTGACGTTCACGGAAGCAACGCGAAGAGTTTCAGCCATGCGCTCCAGTCTACGGCCGGAGCGCGCCCGGGGCTAAAAGACCATCGGGCGGTCGTACTCGTCCTCGAAGCTGCCGCTGAACAGCGAGGGGTCGACGTCGCTGACGACCGGCACGTGGTCGCTCGGCGCATCTCCCTTGCGCTCATCCCGCTCGATCGAGGCTCCCGTCACCGCGTCGGCGAAGGCCCGCGATCCCATGATGAAGTCGATCCGCATGCCCTCGTCCTTGGGGAACCGTCCGGCCTTGTAATCCCAGAAGGTGTAGCCCTCCGGCACGATCGGCCGCACCACGTCCTCGACGAGCGGGGCGAACGACGCGAACATCGAGCGCTCATCGGGGGACACGTGGGTGGAACGCCCAACCGTGAAGCTGGGATCGCCCATATCGCCGTCGAGCGGTGCGATGTTCCAGTCACCCATCAGGGCGAGCGGCAGATCAGGATCCTCGGCCAGCCACGCCTCGGTGTTCGCGCGGAGCGCCTCCAGCCAGGCGAGCTTGTAGGTGAAGTGGGGGTCGTCGAGGGATCGGCCGTTCGGCACGTACAGGCTCCAGAGTCGGAGATCACCGACCGTCACACCGAGTGCCCGGGCCTCGATGGGCAGCCCGTTCGCGCCCTCGCCCTGCACTGCCTCCTGGCCCTTGATGGGCGCGCCGAACCCGGGCATGCCGTCGAACGTGCGCGCGACGTCGGTCATCTCGTGGCGGCTCGCGAATGCGACGCCGTTCCACTGGTTGAGGCCGTTGATCTCGAGCTGGTACCCCGCCTGCGCGAAGGCTTCGACCGGGAACTGATCCGGCCGGCACTTGATCTCCTGCATCGCGAGCACGTCGATGTCATTGCGAACGAGCCAGTCGATGACCCGTCCGTAGCGAGTCCGGATCGAGTTGACGTTCCAGGTGGCGATGCGCATGCTGCCCAGCCTAGCCGGAGGGCGGGTCGTCAGGCCGTGTCGGACCCTCCGGATCGACGGGAGCGCGCGCGGGATCGCCGCCACGGGACCCAGGTCTACTTGCGGATTGCGGGCGAGCGACGAATAATCTCAATCAGCAGACTGGGGAAAGCAATGTGGCAAGTCACCGGGGAGACCGTACCGTCCCTTCCCGGGCGCGGACGCAATGGGGCACGCACGGCGGGCAGCACGCCGGAGCGCCTCGAGCGAGTCGTCGCCACCGTCGATGCCGCAGCGGACTCGATCACCGTGCTCGTGGGCGACGCCGGAAACGGCAAGGCCTATCTCGCCGAGCAGGCGGCGATGGCGCTGGCGGAGCGGCCGCCGGGCGAGGCGAATATCGTGGTGCTGCCGGAGCCGCCCAGACTCACGAATGGCGTCGTGTCCGTCTTCGCAACGGGGTTCCCCGCGGTGTTCTCCGGCGCCGTGGGAGTCGCGCGCGGAGACCCCCGCGGTGACCCGTCGGGTGGTCCACCCAGACATTCACCCGGAGACACCGACGACCGGCAGGATGCCGGGCACTTGGCGGAACTGATCTGGGATCGCCTCGCCGAGGATCAGGCCGCCCAGGATCTCATCTTGGTCGCCCCCGGGATCGACGAGTATTCACCCAGCGACGTTTCCATCCTGGAGCACCTCGTCCACGACCGACGGCTCCGACTCATTGCGACCGCGCGGCACATGAACCGCGCGGTCGAGCGCGTCAGTCGAGGCCCGCGGGCGAAGAACCTCCCGATCGGACCGTTGAGCCTGTCGGAGAGCGAGCAGTATGTCGCGGGGATCCTCGGCGTCGACCTGGTCGAGGACGAAACACTCCGGCGCTGGTACGCCGTCTCGGAGGGCAACACGTACGCCCTCGAAATGCTCGCACTCGCGAGCGACCAGACCGGGGTACTCAAGCGGAGCCGCGGCATGGCCTGGGTCGCCGCCGACGACGACACCGCGCCGCCGGGATTCGCGGACGCGATCGCGGGCGCCTGCACTGAGGCCGAGTGGCGCATGCTGGAGCTGATCGCGCTCGCCGAGCCCATCCACGAGACGGCGATCCTGCGCAGCCTCGAGGCCGTCGTGCTCTCGGTCTTGTTCGAGCGCGAGCTGGTGCTTTCGCGACCTCGGCCGGGCGGTGGGGTCTCGCTCGTCACGGCGCACCCGATGCTGGGGGCGTCGCTGCGGGCGCGACTCTCCCCGGTGCGCCGGATCCAGCTCAACGACCAGATCTTTCGACTCCTCGACGACGAACGCGGCGCCGTCGACCCCGTCTACACCCCGGATCTGCTCGTGCGCCTCGTCGTGTTCGGGCTTGAGGGCGGGCACTCCCTCCCGATCGCGTGGGCGTGGTCGGCCTTCGAGCTGATGGCGAGGGGCGGTGATCCGCGGCTGGTGCTCCGGCTCGCGCTCGCCGTCGCGGTGCACCCGGAGGCCGACGCGACGCAGGCCGGAGTGGCGATTCTGCTGGGCGGCCGAGTCGCCCGCTCGATCGGTGACGAGGGGAGTCTGCGGAGCGCCTACGCCATCATCCAGAGCATCCTCGCGGACTCCGCCCGAACGGCGGAGATCTCTCCGACCGTGCACGTCAGTCTGCAGCTCGCCGCGTTGCGGCAGCGCATGTGGGACGAGGAGGAGGTGGACCGCCTGCTCGCTGCGCACGAGGAGGTGCTCGACGGTATCCCGGACGAGGACGGAGCGCTGGTGGAGCTCGTGCGGAGTTCCGTGGTGCTGACCCTGGCCTACACCGGCCGGATTCGGGAGGCGGCCGAGGCGGGACCGGATCCCGAACCCTCGACCGACTTGAAGATCGAGTGGGTGCGATCGCCCGCGCGTGCGGTGGGGTCGTTGATTCTCGAGCAGCAGGGGCGGATCGCGATGGCGATCCGGAGCGCCGAGAACGCGCGCAAGCTGAGCCAGTTGGGCGCGCGGGCCCGCGCCGAGTTCGTCGACTTCCAGGGCTTCTGCTGGCTGCTCGGCTACTGGGTGGGCGGGAGTACTGACGCCGCGCACCAGGTGCTCGACGAGCTCGCGCAGGGGGCATCCGCGACGACGCACGCGGAGACGTATTATTCAGGGCTTGTGGAGGCGGGCACGGTGCTGCTGGGGGTGCAGGACGGGCGGTGGCGCGAGTCGGCGCAGTGCGCCGAGCTGCTGCTCGACCGACTGAGCCGCCACGACGGATACGGCCTCGAATCGCTCATCCAGGCCGCCAGCGCGCTCGCCCTGGCGGTGCTCGGGGATCGCGATGACGCGATTCGCGCGATTCACGCGGCCGAGGTCCCGCGCCGGGGCATCGGACTCGCGCTGTCGGGGTATCGGCGACTTCTGCTGCTTCGCGCTCGGCAGTGGTTGCGCACGGGGGATCTCATCGGCGAGGCAGCAGCGCTCGCGGAGTGGGCCGCGGACGAGCGACTTCCGCTCATCGAACTGCAGGCGCTGCACGCGATCGCCTACGAATCGCAGAGCGCGACGGGGGATCTGATCGACCGGGCCCGCGAGCTCGCTGCCCAGGTCGATCCGCCGCTCGGCGAAGCGTTCGTCGCGCACATCGAGCGGCTCGCGGCCGGCACCGGCGAGGATGCGACCGACAGCGAGGAACCCGAGATCCGACTGCTCGCGGAGTTCGGGATCTGGCTTCCGATGCCCCCGGCGGCGGAACTCACCGCGCGCGAGCGGGAGGTCGTGCTCCTCGCGGCGCTCGGCCACAGCAGTCGGTTCATCGCCGAGCGGCTGCACATCTCGGTGCGCACGGTGGAGACGCACCTCTCAAACGTGTTCGCCAAGCTCGGGCTCGACAACCGCGACGACCTCCGGCGATGGGTCGGGCGAGAGCGGAGGTACGAGGCGGACTGAGCTACGGGGATCGCGCCGCGGATGGCGCCGGCGACGATGCGGCGACGACTACGAGGCGGCGCCCGCCTCCAGGGAGGACTCGGGAACAAGTCGCAGCCCGCCCGCACTGTTCGCGAGCGCGGTCAGGGCCTCGATCCACTCGCGGTTGATCTCGTGGGCCTCGGTGGAGTCGAACTCGAACTGCACCGACATTCCCGGGTGCATCCAGATGCTTCGCTGCGCCCCGGAGTCGTTCCACGTGAAGACGAAGCTCTCCTGCAGGCTCAGCTTGCCGAAGATCACGGCGCGGAGGTGGGCGAGGACACGATCGTCGAAGATGAAGACCTGTTGCGGTCCGGTGTGCAGGCAACCCATGATGTAACGCTTTCTCGGGGGAGATGAGGGGAGTGAAGGGGAAGTGGTGATTGTGCGGACGACAGAAGTGGGGGATTACTCGGCGGACTGGCTGAGGGCGTAGGCCTCGGCCTCGCGTTCCGTGATGACGACGAGCCCGCGGGGGGTGTGGGAGAGCTCGTTGAGCACACGGAGCCACACCTCGTTGAGCTCCGGAGCCTTGCTGCCCGCGAAACGAATCGTGATCGGGATGTTCGGGGACATCCACAGGGACACCCGACCACTGCCGCGTTCCGCAGGATTCGACCAGCTCAGAAAGAAGCACTCCTGCCGGCGCAGCTTCAGACTGATCGCCACCTTCAGGTGCGCGAGCGTGCGATCCTCGAACTCGTATTCGCCGGAGTTCCCATACGCAAAAGTCCCCATGCGGTCTATAGTGACACACCTTGAGCCGGGTGCAGGGCGGAGTCGGGAGCGGGGGTTCCCGGGTCTTGCTGGTGGATTTCCCGCGCGCCCACTCCTCGGGCTAGTATGGAGGACGTTGTTCGCGTATGGAGACGTGCCAGAGCGGCCGAATGGACTTCACTGCTAATGAAGGGTCGGGGTTAACTCGACCGGGGGTTCAAATCCCCCCGTCTCCGCCACTTGAACAACACGCAGAACCCCCGAACATCGTTGAAATATCAACGGAGTCCGGGGGTTCTCTGTCTCTCGGGGTCGACCCGATCGAGGCGTCTGCCCACTTTTTGCCCACACGCGGTGCGATGTCAGTGGCTCGACGTAGCCTGACCACGAACCGTCGCAGAGGGGAGCGCGCGCATGCATCCGGGAGGCCTGATCCAGATCGAGACCAACGTGTGGGTCGTCATGCGCGAGGTCTCGCAGCACCCGAAGGCCGTGATCCACAAGATCACCGACACCACCGGGGACGACCGCTACATGCTTATGACGTGGGCGGCCGAGCCGTCGGCGCGACGCATGGTCGGATCTACGAGGGGCTGCACGCCGCCGAGCAGGCCCTGCCTTGGCCGCCCAGGACCGGAGTGACCCTGGGGCTTCCTCCGCGCCCGGGAACTCAGAAAAGCCCCCCACTCGGCCCGGAGGCTGAGTGAGGGGATTCTGTCGCGTGAGCGGGGTACGTAGGGTTGGTGGATGCTGTAGCGCCCTTCAGGGACTTTACGGTGGTTTCAGCAAGTGAGTGCATGCTGCCTCACCGTCATTCAACGGCTCGGATGTAGTGCGGGCGCGAATAGTCGAAGCCACCCGCGCCCGATGGTTTAGCGCTGCAAACTACGCGTTGACGCGCCTCCGCTCAATGGCGTAGAGGATGCCCGCGCCGCCGGCTCCGACGAGCAGGACGCCTGCCGCGAGCGGCAAGACCGAGGCGGGGCCACCGGTGACCGCCAGGCCCACTCCATGCCCGCCTGCCGTGCCGGCCACCACGGGCGCACTCGTGCCGGTCGTCGGAGTGGCAGGGGTGGTCGGTGCACACGTTGCCGGGAAGGTGATCGTGGCGCCGGACTCAACGGTCACCGCGGCGAGGTGTACCGCACGTTCAGGACCTGCAGGATCTCCGGGAGGTCCCTGCGGTCCCGGCGGGCCCATGGGCCCTTGGGGTCCCGTGGGCCCATCCGGGCCCTGCTCGCCCTTGTCGCCCTGAACTCCCGGGGGGCCATCCTCTCCTTGTTGTCCGGCCGGTCCCGTGGGACCGTCTGCCCCGTCCACGCCGTCAACACCACTCTGCCCGGGGGAACCTTGGGGGCCCTGGGCGCCAGTCGCACCCATGATGCCGGTCTCGCCCGTGGCGCCAACAACCTCTGCCACGCAGGCCTCTGGGAATCCGTCACAGTTCGTCTGCACGACCGCCTGATGCACCGCTCTCGCGGTGCCACCGGGGGGTCCGGGTTCACCCTGCGGCCCCTGCGGTCCCGCGGGGCCCGCAGGGCCGGGATTCCCGGGGTCACCGGTCTCGCCCGGAAGGCCTCGAGGTCCGCGATCTCCCGGCGCTCCATCTGGCCCTCGACTCCCGTCGGCCCCATCGTTACCGTCGATGCCATCGGCCCCGGGCTCACCGGGAAGGCCGGTCTCACCAGTCGCACCGATGGCACCCTGCGTGCCGGTCGCACCCTTCGTGACCGTCACACAAACAGTCGGGACCTCCGCACACGTCACCACGCTCTCGGCAAAGTGGACCGCACGCTCAGGTCCACCAGAGGGGCCTGGATCGCCCGGCGGGCCCGTGGGTCCTTGCGGTCCTTGGGCTCCTTCTGGTCCTTCGGGACCAGTCTCGCCGGTGTCTCCCGGGAAGCCCTGCGGTCCGTCCTGTCCAGGAAAGCCAGTGGGCCCAGGTGCCCCGTCGGTGCCGGGCACGCCATCGACACCGTCGATGCCGTCAGCACCTGCAGCGCCCGTGGCGCCGGTTTCACCGGTCTCGCCGGTGTCCCCGGTCGGGGCGAGCGGGGCGGTGCAGTTGAGCGTCGGTTCCGCTGCGGTCGCGATGGTGGAAGCGCCCGCGATCGTCAGTGGCGCGGCGAGGAGTGCCCCGATCACGAGTACACGGACTGGGGTTATTCGTCGAGCCATAGGACTATCTCCTGACGGTGCGAAAAGGTGGGTGCGGTCATCGCACTGCGTTCAGAGTACGGGCAGATCTCCTCTGAGAGTAGAGATGACCCCCACACCGGGGTCACTAAAGGATGAGGTCCGCGGGCGCCCGCTGGATGAATACCAGTTCCTCGCCGAGGTCACCCCGTTCGGTTCAATATCACGAGCCGTAGCATGCAACGTAGTGTGGGCGGGCGTCGGAGCCGAGCATTCACTTCTCGAATATCGGCCATCGGATGCCCAGCTACGGGGTGCGCTTCTGGTAGAGCGGGATTGGCAAGGCTGTCTATCCTCGAGAGCGTGGGCAAGAACGAAAAAGAATATGACGCTATGGTCACTCTGAATGCACCCGTCAGGATGATCCGGAAGTGGGTCCTGGTCACGGTGGTTCTGGTGGTCATCTTGGTTCTCGTTGGGATCATTCTTCTAGTCAGAGCGATGCAGGTGCAGTTCCCTGAGCACTGGCTTGTTATTAGCCTGATTGTTGCAATCGTGGGCGTAGTGATCCCGGTGATACCGAAGTTCCAGCTTTCATGGCGACTTTCCAAGCTCAGGCGGATGGAATCATGCCGGAAGCCTGACCCCGCGGATGGCCAGCACCAGAACCATGAGTCGCAAGTCGCCGTTCCTCCGGGTGTGGAGGTGCGAAATGGCGTCCCGATCGTTTGGAACGGATTCGAATTCTGGGGTTTCGTGGTGAGCGCCGTATCACTTATTGCTGCCCTCCTCACCTTCGTGCCGATAGGCCAGCCCATCGAGGCATGTGCGGGTGACAGCAACATGCGAGTATGCGCGACTGACCAGAACGGCACCCCCGCAGTGGTCGAGTAGACCCCCAAACGCAAAGGAGCCCCCGCCCGAGCATCGCTCAGACGGAGGCTTCGTGCTATGTGGATTCAAATCCCGCCGTCTCCGCCACTTGAACAACACGCAGAACCCCTCGGCGTCCGGAGCGATCCAGACCCGAGGGGTTTTGTCGATTCCCCGCCCCGACACAGGCGTTCACGCTGCACGCCAGTATTGCCGCTGTTCCCGGCCCCGCCTGCTACCGTGGCCGCATGATCCTCGGACTGGGCCTCGTGCTGCTCGGGATCGTGGTGCTCATCCGCTATCTCCGAGGCCGCGGTCGCGGCTGAGATCAACCTTGACCCCGCTGCCGCGGTCTACGTCGCAGCCGCCGCAACGGCCGGCAGCGCGCCGGAGGCGTACCCGCTCGCGGGCACAATCGGGCGGTGCTGGGGCCGCCACTCCGAGCGGTCCCAGGCGAGAATGCCGTACCACACCGGCGTCACGAGGATCGCGAGCAGGTAGAAGATCCCGGGCTTGCCGAAAGCGGTCTGGATCTTGATGCCGGCGATGATGAGGAACACCAGGTAGATGATCGTGCCGACGATCGGGATCAGTCCGACCAGGATCCACCACCCCTTCTGGCCGCCCAACTGCAGGATCCGCCAGGTGTTGAAGAACGGCACCCAGGCGGGCCAGGCCTTCAGCCCGGCCTTTCGGAAGATGTACGTCAGCGCGAATCCGTAGAAGACGTAGAAGACGATGCTGCTGATGACGGACGAGACATAGGTGCTGGTCGAGACCAGCTCCGACACGTTCTCCATATGATGTTCCCCCCAAGAAACGGTGTGGTGTTCGGTGGAATCAGGCTAGTGCAAACTTGGACTCCGCACACCGAATGTGACGCCCCGGGGTCCACCAAACGTCAGAGTTGCGCGCGCGGGTGTTACGATCCGGTGAGCGCGTGCTGCGGGACCGAAGCGGGACCGTGACGGGACCGAGATCCGACGGGGGATGACCATCGACCTGACCTTCTTCCTCGTGCCACTCGCCGCGGTCATCGCCCCGCTCCTCGCCGCACTCGTGAAGCGGGTGCTCGTCGTGCCGCTCATCGTCTTCGAGATCGGCCTCGGCATGGCGATGGGGCCGTCGGGTCTCGGCTGGGTACAGGACAGCAGCACGCTGGAGGTCTTCTCCTGGGTCGGACTCGCCATGCTCTTCTTCATGGCGGGCAGCGAGATCGACCTGCAGTCCGTGCACGGGGCGAACGGCGCGCGCGCACTCGGGAGCTGGATGCTCTCGGCGATCCTCGCGCTGGCCGCGGGTCTGGTATTCGGGGGCAGCCTGCTCGCCGCGGTGATCATCGCGATCGCCCTCACCAGCACGGCCCTCGGCACGATCACGCCGATTCTTCGGGACTCCGGGCTCAATACTGGACGCATCGGCGTCGCGATCTCGGGTGCGGGCGCCGTCGGGGAGTTTCTGCCGCTCGTCGCAATCACCGTGTTCCTGAGCGGGCAGCAACCGATCGCCGGGCTGCTCACCCTCGTCATCTTCGTCTCGCTCGCGGCCGTGGCCTTCGTCGTTTCCCTGCGCGCGCCGAGCCCGGGCCTGCATCGCATGGTCGTCTCGACCCTGCACACGAGCGGGCAGTTCGGGGTGCGGATGGTCATGGCGCTCCTCGCGGGTCTCATCGCCATGGCGCTGGTGCTGGATGTCGACTTCTTGCTCGGCGCCTTCACTGCGGGGCTGCTCGCTCGGGTGGTGCTCCGCGCCCTGCCCCGCGAGGAGCACCGGATCGTGGACATGAAACTCGAGGCGGTCGCGTTCGGCTTCTTCGTGCCGCTCTTCTTCGTGACGACCGGCGTGGGATTTCCGCTTCGGGATCTGCTCGCGAACGGTGCAGCGCTCGCGCTGGTGCCGCTCTTCGCGGGCGTCATCCTGGTGGTGCGAGGTGTGCCGGCCTTCCTGACCCAGCCGCGGGGCACCTCACTGAGCGACCGCCGCACGGTCGCCTTGTTCACCGCGACCACGCTGCCGATCGTGATCGCGGTCACGACGATCGGCGTCGACACCGGTGCGCTCGATGCCTCGCTCGCCGCCGCTCTGACGGGCGGGGCGCTGCTCTCGGTGCTGCTCTTCCCGATGCTGGCTCTCGTCGGTCGCTCGCGCGCAGTCTCGCGCGGTACTGACGGGACACCCGCGACCAGAACGCCCGACGCCTGAGTCGACATTTTTGCCGCGTGGATCGGGATCGTGGAGCCCCCCGACAGAGGAGTGGCCCCCACCCGGGCTCTCGCTCGGATCGGGGGCCACACTTCTATGGAGTCAAGGAGCCCGCAGTAGCGGTGACAACGAGAGGGCTCCCGAAAAGAAATCTAAGGACGTTGGGTGTGAGAACGCCGATGGCGAACCCTTCATCTGATGTGCTATAGGGGACCCTAACCATCATCCGTTGAATGGGTACATGCGCTTCGAAGGGTGCGAGCTTGGCCCGAGTGCCGATCCCTGTCAAGGGCTGACCCCCTTGCGCCGCTGCGTGCCATGATGGGGTTCTGAATCCCTCGGGCGTCTGAGTGCGACCCGCGATCGGAGGCGACGTGGCGACCAACACCCGGCACTTCCAGTGCCCACCCGAGGCGGTGTTCGACGTGCTCGCGGACGGGTGGCTGTACCCGACCTGGGTGGTAGGGGCCGCGCGGATGCGCGATGTCGACGAGGGGTGGCCGGGCCCGGGTGCACGGTTGCGGCACTCCTTCGGAGCCTGGCCGATCCTCACCGATGACACGACTCGGTGCGTGGAGTGGGATCCGCCGACGCGGGCCGTGTTCATAGCACGAGGCTGGCCGATGGGTGAGGCTCGTGTGGCATTCGACGTCGAGGCCCGAGCCTCCGGGTGCTGGGTGACGATGACGGAGGCCGCGATTCGCGGCCCCGTCGCGCTGGTGCCGAGACCGCTCACGAACGCGTTGCTCCGATGGCGTAACACCGAGGTGCTCCGCCGGCTCGCATACATCGCTGAGGCGAAGCGGGGTCCGGATCGCGCCGAGTGATGCGACCCTGCGCCGATTCCGCTCCGATTTTCATTAATGGAGCTTATGTCTCATATTGCGTAGTGTGACGACGTACGTTGTTCGCGTTCGTGCGACTGTTTACGCTCACGAGCATGTCACTGCTGTCTCTCCGCAGCGCCCGTCGCTCTCCCGCCCTCCGGCCCTCCCGCCGCCGCGCCACGATCGCCCCGTCGGACGAGGGCTGAGATGACCCCCGTCGCCGCCGGCATCGCGATCCTGTTCCTCGTGCTCGCGGCCCTCGGCCTCGGCCTCGCACTCCGACGTCGTGGGCCGCGGGTGCGGGCCGTCGCAAGCGATGAACGGGTGGATCCCGTCGAGCTCGGCGCACTCTCCCTCGGCGAGGTCGGCACGGTCGTGCAGTTCAGCACCGCGTACTGCACCCGGTGCCCGGGCACGCAGCGACTGCTCACCGACCTCGTGCGCGACCGCGACGGCATCACGTTCCTGCACGTGGACGTCACCGAGGATCCCCGCCTCGCCACGAAGTACCGCCTGCTCCAGACCCCGACCGTGCTCTTCGTCGATGCGGCCGGTCGGCCGCGCACCCGCATCAGCGGCACCGTCACGAGACCGGCCCTCGTCCACGAACTCAACGCACTCACCGGAGGCACCGCATGACCCAGCACACCACCCCGCCCACCACCCCGGACACCCCCGCACCCGCAGCGGCTGAGACCTCCCAGGCGGGCATCGACCCGCGCGGACCCCGCGTGAGCGCCGCGATCACGTCGCTGTTGCTCGTCGTGACGATCTTCCTCGCGCTGACCGGCACGTCGACGTCCAGCGCGCTGTCGACCCTCTCGATCGGGGAGCGGATCGCGGATCCCGCGTTCCTCCTGCTCTTGGTGGTCGCGCTGCTCTTCGCGTGGTCGCTCGTGTCGGCCCGGACTCAGCCGCTCTCGGTGTTCTTCCGCAGGGTCGTCCAGCCGCGCCTGGCCCCCACCGCGGAGCGCGAGGACCCCAGGCCGCCGCGCTTCGCGCAGGGTGTCGGGCTCGTGGTCGTGGGTGTCGGGTTGGTGCTCCAGCTCGCCGGCGTGCCGTGGGGGCTGCCGATCGCGGCGGCGGCGGCCTTCGTCGCGGCGTTCCTCAACGCGGCGATCGGGTTCTGCCTCGGCTGCGAGATCTACCTGCTGCTCGCCAGGCTGCGCTCCCGCCGGGCTTAGCCCACGAGGTCGGGGTCGGTGCCGCGCGGGCGGCGACCGGCACCGAGCCGGGGGATGAGCCGCGGCGTGCGCGCCCGGTACGCCTGGTACTCGGGATCATCGCCCCACTTGCGCTTCGCCTTCGCCTCGAGCAGGGGGATCCCACTCACCCGGGTGAGCAGCACGAACACGAAGATCGGCGAGAGCACCGCGATCCACTGCCAGCCCTGCAGCGCGGGCGCCGCGATCACGAGGACGCCGACCCAGAGCAGGATCTCGCCGAAGTAGTTCGGGTGTCGCGAGACCGACCACAGCCCCGACTGGATGAACTTCCCGTCGTTCGCGGGGTCGGCCTTGAAGCGGCTCTTCTGCGCGTCGGCGATGACCTCGAAGGAGAATCCGAGGATCCAGATCGCGAGCCCGATCCACGTCGACCAGCCGAGCGGGGCGTGGTTCGACGACGCGAGCGAGATCCAGGCGGCTGCGGCGGTCAGGCTGACCCACAGCCCCTGCACGGTCCACACGGAGAGGAAGCGCAGCTTCGAGGTCTTGATCTCGTCGAAGCGGTCGTCGGTGCCGGATCGCCGATTGCGGGCGAACAGGAAGCTGCCGAGGCGGGCGGCCCAGATCACGATCAGCACCGTCAGGATCACATTGCGCGGATCGAGCCCCGGGGAGAGCACGAGGAGCAGGATCGTCACCAGGATGTAGGTGGCGCTGCCGGTGAGATCGAAGTAGCGGTCGGATTGGGCGATCGCCGACGGGATGTAGACGAGCCACTGCACGACGAAGGCGATCACCACGGCGACTGCGAACCCGGGGACCCCGGAGGTGCCGCCGCCGAGGATCCAGCCGTGCTGGCTGCCCGCCCAGGCGAGGAGCCCGCCGAGCACGATCGCGACGACGATGAGGATGAGCGAGCGGGATCGCGGCTGGGACATGGTGGGTTCCTCGACTTCGGTGGGAGCGGGGTGACGCGGGGTGCGGGATCAATGCCGCGGGGGATCGGAGCGGGAGCGCTCAGCGGTAGAGGCCGTCGGTGATCGACGCGGCCTCGTCGAGGAGCGCCTGCCGTTTGAGCTTCATGGTCGGCGTGACGAACTCGCTCGCGCGGTCCTCACCGATCACGACCGCCTCCCACGCCTGAACGCGTTCGGAGGGCGAGACGGCGGCATTCGCGCGGTGGATCGCCGCCGAGATCTCCTCGGTCAGCCGGCCGTCCGCGCAGACGACCAGCCCGTCCTCGGTGAGGGCTCGCGCGGGCGCGTCGCCGCGGTCGCGGAACCACGCCGTCGCCGCCTCGGTGTCGATGACCACCAGGGCGGTGAGGTACGGACGATCCGTGCCGACGAGGGCCGCGTGCGCGACGAGCGGGTGCTGCTCGACGGTCTGCTCCCAGCTCTCGGGGGAGACGGTGCGCCCGGTCGAGGTCACGATCACGTGCTTCAGGCGGCCGCGCAGGGTGAGGGTGCCATCGGGTGCGAGGGATCCGAGGTCGCCGGTGCGGAAGTAGCCGTCGACGAACGCCTGCTCCGTGTGCACCGGGTTGCGGTACCCCGCGAAGACGCCGACGCCTTTCGCCAGCACCTCCCCGGAGTCGGCGATCCGCACGGCGTTGCCGGGGAGCGGCGTGCCGACGGAGCCGGCGACGAGCGAGCCCGGGCGTCCGCCGGTCAGCGGTGCGGTCGTCTCGGTGAGGCCGTAGCCCTCGATGACCGGCACCCCGATCCCGCGGAAGAAGCGGGCGAGCTCCGGGCGCAGCGTGGCGGCACCCGACAGGAGGTAGTCGATCCGGCCGCCCATGACCGCGCGGAGCTTGCCGTAGAAGACCCGATCGAAGAGTGCGTGCCGCAGTCGGAGCCCGAGCGGTGCACGCGCACCGGGATCCCGATCCATTGCCTCGAGGTGCACGCCCCAGGCGACGGCGGCGCGGTGGGCGGCCCGCCAGAGCGGCAGCACCTTCTTCTCCCGGGCGGAGTTCGCGGCCGCGTCCTCGATCTTCTCGAGCACCCGCGGCACCACCACGAGGAACGTCGGTCGCAGGATCGCGAGCGACTGCACGACCTCCTTCGGGTCCGAGAGGTGGGCGACGCGCATGCCGTTGGCGATGCAGATGAGCTGCAGGGCCCGGCCGAGCACGTGGGTGAGGGGCAGGAAGAGCACGGTGTTGCCCGTCTCCTGCACGACCTCGGAGTAGGCCGCGGCGGTGTTGAGCACCTGGCCGACCAGGTTGCGGTGCGTGATGAGCGCACCCTTCGGGTCGCCCGTCGTGCCGGAGGTGTAGACGATGGTGGCGACGTCGTCGAGGGTCGCGGCCAGGCGCCGCTCCTCGAGCTGCGCGTCGGTCACCGTCGTGCCCAGCTCGGCGAGCCCCGCGAGCGAGGCGTCGTTCGGGATCGCGGGATCGGGATCCAGTAGCCGAAGCTGCGGGGCCTCGGTACCGGAGGCCGTGGCCGCCTGCGCCAGGCGCTCGCCGTGCACGGCGGTGCCGGTGAAAGCGAGGACCGGGCGGGCATCCGCGATGATGGCCTGGAGCTGCGCGGGGGACGCCGTATCGTAGACCGGCACCACGACGGCCCCGGCGAAGAGGGCGGCGTGATCCACCACCGCCCAGAGATACTGGGTGGGCGCCATGATCATCACGGTGTCCCCGGCGCGCACGCCGCTGGCGATCAGGCCCTTCGCGAACGCGCTGACCTGATCGGCGAACTCGCGCGTGGTGATCTGCGTCCACTCGGCATCGAGCGGTTTGCCCGCGGGACGCGTCTCGAACGCGATGTGCCGCGGCGCGGTGCGGACGCGCTGCATGAGGAGCTCGGTGACGTTCCTCGTCTGCTCGATGTCGACGGTCTGCGGCGTCGACGCGTGCGGCGCCGCAGCGCCGGACGCCGCTGCGATCGTCGAGGTCGCCTCGGGCTGGTGTCTGGGATCGCTGCTGGTCACGGTTCGAGACTATCGGAATATTGCTAGACAAGCTAGGTAAATACGTGGACGGGGATCTCGTGTCCCGGGGTCGCGGCGCAGTACAGTCAGTTTTTGGGGAGCGCGACTTGCGTCCTCACTGGGGATGTTGTCGTGAAAGGCCGCACCGTGAACGTTCTGTCTGTTGTCGAGTATCAGGGATTCTGGGGGTCGTTCGGCGACCTGATCTGGTGGTTCCTGTCGCTGTTCGTGCTGTTCGCCTACATCATGGCGGTGTTCTCCGTGATCTCGGATCTCTTCCGCGACCACACGCTCAACGGCTGGTGGAAGGCCGTCTGGGTCATCTTCCTGATCTTCGTGCCGTTCATCACCGTGGTGATCTACCTGATCGCGCGCGGTCGCGGCATGTCCGAGCGCGCGGCGGCGCAGGCGAAGCAGTTCCAGGACGCGCAGGACGCCTACATTCAGCAGGTTGCGGGCTCGACGCCCACCGACGAGATCGCCCGGGCGAAGGATCTGCTCGACGCGGGCAGCATCACCGAGGCGGAGTACCAGCAGCTCAAGGCGCAGGCGCTGGCGCGCGCGAACTGAGCCTCGCGGGGTCGGCGCATCGCCGCCCCGACCCCGCGACGTCGTCTCCGCGAGGTCGGCGCCGCGATGCGTCAGCCGTTACGCGTCAGGCGTCAGACGTGACGGGGGTGAACTCGGGCTCGGCGCCCGGCCGGAACACCCCGATGGTTCCGGTCGGCACCTCGTGCCAGGTGCGTCGGCTCCAGTGCAGCTCGAGCGGCTCTGAGGCGACGAGTTGGGCGTCGTCCGGTAGCGGTGATCCCGCGTCCTCCGCCGTGTGGAGCGACACCGGTCCGGCCGAGTGGAAGAGCGACGGGGCCTCCTGCGCGGGCGCGGCGGGGTCCTGATCCGGACTGATCCAGCGCAGCACCACGAGACGGGACCCGTCGGACGCGCACATGGTCGCGCGGAACGGCTCCGCAATGTCGCGCTCGTGCCGCGCCCGTTCGACCCGGGCCACCATCCGACGCAGCGCCGCGACGGGATCGTCGGCGAGGCCGTAGGTGAGCGCCAGGAAGAAGCAGACCTCGGTGTCCCCGTTGCCCAGGATGCCGGGGTAGAGGTCCGGGGCGACGTCGAAGGTGAGGTCGCGCTTGAGCGCCGAGAAGCCGTTGATCTCGCCGTTGTGCTGAAACATCCAGCCGTCGTGCACGAAGGGGTGGCAGTTCTGCTCCGCGATGGTGCCTCCCGGCGCGGCGCGGACGTGGGCGAGGAAGCAGCCGGATGCGATCTGAGCGGCCAGTGCGCGAAGGTTCTGGCTGTCCCAGGCCGGCTCGACCTGGCGGAACCGGCCGATGCGGCCGCCGCGACCGGACCAGGCGACGCCGAAGCCGTCGCCGTTCGTCGGGAAGGCGTGACCGCGGAACTGCGCGCCGATGCCCGCGCCCGGAACGATGAGGTCGCGGGCGAGCAGACTCTGATCGATGAGGGAGTGGTTCGGGGTGACCAGCACGTCCTCGAGCGGGATCGGCGACCCCAGGTAGGCGAGCCAGCGGCACATGCGGTGCTCCCTCCGCTCTCGGGGTCATGCGGGATGATGCGGGTGATGCGGGACGGTGCGCCCAGGCTAACCGGCCGATCGTGCCGGGGACAAGGTGCGCGGCCCCCAGGCGGAGCGGCGGTAGAGCGGCAGGCCGGCGACGAGCGCGAGCAGCAGCACCCCGCACGCGAGTGCCGGGAGGGCGGAGTAGCCAAGGGCCTGGGCGAGGAACGCGGGGGCTATCGCGCCGATCACGGCACCGGCTGCGATGATCCCGTTGAGCAGCCCCATTGCCGAACCCTCGGACCCCGGTGCCACCTGCACCACCATCATCGTGGCCGCGACCACCTCGAACGAGTAGGCGATCGCTGCGAGCACCAACGCCGCCGATCCGATGACGGTGGCCCCTGGGAGGTGGAGTGCGGTGGTCAATGCCATCGCGCCGAACGCCACGATCGTGGTGACGAGTCCGATGAACAGCACGACGCCCGGACCGACCCGGTTGGCGAAGCGCCCCGCGAGCGGGTAGAGCAGTGTGCCGATCGCGGCACCCACGAGGAAGAGCAGGGACGACATGTTCGGGGGCACCGAGAAGCCGTCGCGCATGACGAGGGGCACGACGTTGAAGAACGTCTGCACTCCCGTCATCGTGAGGAGCCACGTCAGCAGGAAGATCCCGAACCGCCCGCGCAGAGCTGCGAGGACGCTCATGTGTGGCTTCGCGCTCGCCGCCGACGGAACGGGCCGCAGGCGTGGCAGGCGGATCCGGCCGAGCGCGACGCCCGCGGCGAGCAGCACTGCCGTGAGGAGCCACCCGAGCTGGAGGTGCGCCGCCGCCACCGCGGCAATGATGAGGCCCACGACCTGCCCAGCGCCGTAGGCCAGCCGGAACCAGCTGATGCGAGTATTCCACTCGGCTTGCGGGTGCGCCTCAACGATGAAGAGGCCGGCGACCGTGCCCGCAAGGGAGCCGGCGCCGCCGAACACGAGTGCGAGGAGTGCCCAGAGCCAGACGTCCTGGGCGAAGGCGAAACCGGCTACGGCGAGCGCCATCACAGGGAAGCACAGGAGGAAGACGAGGCGCTGGCGTCCGGTGCGATCCGCGAGCGAGCCGAGCACGGGGGCGAAGAGCCCGCCGACGTAGAACGCCGCGACCACGAGTCCGACTAGGGTCGCGCCGTTTCTTCCGCCTTGCTCGACGGTGAGGGGGACGAGGATCGGCGCGACACCGAGCACCATCATGCCCACGAGCGCGTAGGCGGCGTACCAGGGTTCGGTCCAGCGCATGGCTCCAGACTACGGTCTCAGTGCGGGTGCGGCGGTGGCGTTTCCGGCGTCGGCCGCCTCCGCCGGCGCCTTCTTCGGCCACACGGTGTAGCTCGCCGCCCAGATCACCTCGATCGTGAAGATGATGCCGAGGAAGCGGAAGGTCTCGGTGAGCGCCCGGGACCGCTCCGCGTCTCCCGTGATCCCGATGAGCAGCCCCAGCACCGCGGACGCGATGACGATGGCGAGCCCGGTACGGAGCACATCGGCCCAGCACGCGCGGGTGTAGGCGGCGCCGAAGCGCTTGACGGGGGCGGGGCCGCCCGAGAATCGGTGGGCGAAGCGCACGTCGGCCCACGCGATCATGCGGTGCCCGTACGCGATCGAGAACCCGAGGTAGATCGCGGCGAGCGTGTGCGCGAAGTGCGCGGTGCCGCCGCCGCTGAGATCGATCGCGACCGCCGCCAGCAGGATCAGGTCGACGACCGGGGTCATGATCAGCAGTGCGGCGCCGAGCTTCGGCCGACGGAACACATAGCGCGCGATGAGGCCGAGCAGGATCAGGACCCAGAAGCCGATCTCACAGCTCAGGATGATGGCAAGGATCACGCGACGACCTCCGTGTTTTCGTAGCACACTCGTACTAGAACGCATAGTAGCACGACCGTGCTACGTTGAGTCCATGCCCCGTCGGATCGATCTCGAGCAGCGCAAGGCGCAGCTCGCCGAGGCCGTCTGGCGCACGATTCTCGAGCGCGGGATCGGCGCCGTCTCCGTCCGCACCGTCGCCGACGCCGCGGGGATCGCCGTGGGGTCGCTGCGCCACGTCTTCCCGACGCGCACCGAGCTGCTGTCCTTTTCCGCGGAATTGATGGTGCAGCGGGCGACCGACCGGATCGTGGCCGCGCCGCGGAGCGGGGATCCCGAGCGCGACGCCGTCGCCCTGCTGTCGCACCTGCTGCCGCTCGAGCCCGACAGTCGAGCCGAGCTCGAGGTCAACATCGCGCTCATTGCCGAAGCGCCCGCGACCCCCGAGCTCGTGCCGATCCGGGATCAGGCTGCGCGGGCGATCCTGGGCCTCTGCCGGCGTCTCGTGGAGTCCCTTGCGCCGGGGCTCCCGGCGACCCGGGCGGCCCTCGAGTCGCGTCGGTTGCACGCGCTGCTGGATGGGCTCGCACTGCACATCCTGGCCGAGACGGAGACGGAGTCGGCCGATGCAGAGGCCCCGGACCCCCGCGACTGGGCGGTGCGGATCCTGCGCGAGGAGATCGCGCGCATCGCCACGCTCGGCGACGTGCGCGCCGAATCGACCGGCGCGGCTACGCGGCCTGAGTCGACGACACGACGATGACCGCGTCGAGGGTGTGACCCGAGAGATCGTAGTTCTGCAGCGCTTCGAGGCTCGGGATCAGCTCGATCGGGTCGATCTCGATGGTCGTGAACTGATCGCCGTGCTCGTTCACGAGCATCGCGAACGGTGAGATCTGCTTGCTGACGACGGCGACGTATTTTCCCTCGGCGAGCAGCGCGGTGGCGAGGGCGATGGCCTCGTCGTTCGACGCTGCGAGGTGCTTGTCGATGTTCATGGTGTGCTCCCGATTCCGGTCGTCCGTCGCCGAGCCGGCGCGCGGACAGCGTGCGTCGACCTCGGTTGGCATTCATCCTAATAGTTAGAAAGAGCTAAACTGTTTGAAGAATGCTGAGAAGCTCGGGGGACGGAGTGGTGTGACGGAGTCGAGAGCGCGCTTGATCGAGCGCTACGCCGAGGAACGGCACGCCGTCACGGCGCTGCTCGCGTCTCGACTCGTGAGTCCGCTCATCACCTCCGGACTCACGGCGAATCAGCTGAAGATCATTCTGCTCATCACGTCGGACCTCGCGCAGACCGGTCGGGATCTCGCCGAGGTGCTCGATGTCTCCCCGGCGTCGGTGTCCACGAGCGTCGACCGCCTCGTCGCGATGGGCTACCTGTCCCGTGCGAGTGACGCGGGCGACCGGCGGGTGACGCACCTGATCCCGACCGAACGGGCGACCCGGATCCACGATCAGATCCTCGAGGGGCACGGCGCCTGGGAGCACTACCTGGAGCACATGCCCGTGGACGATCTGGACGCGCTGGTGCGCGGGCTCGCGTCGCTCCGCCGGGTCATCGCGGAACGGATCGATCCCGATCCCGCGCTCCCGGAGTCCGAGTAGCCCTCCGCCGCACGCCCGTTACAGCCAGCCCCGTTCGGAGGCGAGCACCACGGCCTGCTGCCGGCTCGAAACGCCGAGCTTGCCGAGCGCCGCTGACAGGTGATTGCGCACCGTGCCCGGCGCGAGGAAGAGCGACCGAGCGATGTGCGCGGTCGATTCCCCGCGCTGCCCCGCCCGCAGCACGTCGAGCTCGCGGTCGGTCAGCGGGCACCGTTCGGCGCTGAGTGCGTCGGCGGCGATCTCGGGGTCGACGTAGCGGCCGCCCGCGGCGACCCTGCGGATCACGGCCGCCACCTCGGAGGCGTCGCGGGACTTCGGCAGAAAGCCCGAGACCCCCGAGGCCAGTGCGCGACGCAGCACTCCGGGTCGCGCGTGCCGCGTCACGACGACGCAGCGCACGCCGCCCGCATCGCGCAACCGCTCCGCCACCTCGACCCCGTCGCGTCCGGGCATCTCGAGATCGAGCAGGCAGACGTCCGGCCGCAGTCGCAGGGCCTCGGCGACGGCCTCGTCCCCGTCCGCGCAGGTCGCGATGATCTCGATGTCCTCCTCGAGGTCCAGCAGCGCCGCGAGGGCGGACCGGATCATGGCCTCGTCGTCGGCCAGCAGCACGCGGATCATCGGGCTTCCTCCGGCAGGAGGATCACCACGGCGAACTCGTGCCGACCGCGGCGCACCTCCACGGTGCCGCCGGCCTCCTCCACGCGGCGGACGATGCCCGCGAGCCCGGAGCCCTCGGGCGCCGCGCCGGCGAGCGCTCCGCCGGTGGGCGCCGCATCGGATCCGTCGTCGTTGCTCACCTCGTAGCGCCACTGCGAGCCCTGGTGCTCGAGCGTGAGCTTCGCCCAGCGGCCGCCGCCGTGACGCAGGACGTTGGTCGTCGTCTCCCGGATCACGGGGCCGAGCACACTCCCGGGAGCAAGCTCCGCGCCCTCCACCACCCGCGACTCGACGACGGTGCCGGCGGCGCGGAGCAGGTCCACGGCGTTCGCGATCTCGTCGCCGAGCGGCACGGTGCGGAAGCGGAGCGCGAGATCCCGCGTGCCCTGCCGTGCCTCATCAACGCTGGCCCGTGCCGCCCGCAGTTGATCCAGCGCGGCGTCGAGGTCGCGGCCGATGAGGCGCTCGGTGAGTTCGAGCTGCAACGCGATCACCTGCAGGTGGTGCCCCTGCAGGTCGTGCACGTCGGTGGCGACCCGCAGCCGCTCCTGGGTTGCACCGAGCCGCGCCTCAGCGCCCCGCGCGCGATCCAGGCTGATGACGACGTCCCACCACCAGAGCGAGGCCGCCGTCATAGACGGCAGGATGATCGCGTACGTGCAGGGCAGGATCCACTGCCCGAGCGCGGCGGCGCCGTCCTCGGCGAGAATCGTGACGCGGACGTCGACGACGGTGAGGGCGATCAGCAGCAGGGTCGCGGCGATGACCACGCGGAACCGTACGCCGCGCGGCCAGTTCAGGAGTGCGAGCGATTGCGCCAGCGGAAATGCTGCAGCGACCCAGAGCCCGGAGAACCACCACGCCAGCAGGCCGGTGCCCACCGAGACGACGAGCGGCACGAGCGCACTGAGCCAGCGCACGTCGGGCAGCCCCTCCTCCTGGGCGCGGTACCGGAGCGTGAGCGGCACGGTCGAGGCGATCCAGATGCATCCGGCGGCGAGCACGGCGAGCAGCTCCACGGCGGGCGCCCCGCCCTCGAGCATCGCGGTGATCCAGAGCAGAATGAGCAGGATCTCGAAGGCGAGGACCCCCGCAACCGTGTACCACCAGGTCGCGGTGATGCCTCGGGTGAGGCGCAGGCGCGTCGCGGGTGCGGTGGCGTCCGCCGCCGTCCGGGTCCTGCCGTCGGTCTGCATGGTGACCACCCTAGACGCATGACAATTGTCAGCGGTCGACCGTGACGGGTGCACGGAACGTCGTGACGCCCCTCACTTCCGCGGGAGGCGGAGAGCCGATGAACTGGAGAGGACCTCGGGGCAGCCGGCTCCGATCCCGCCCGATCCGGCGCCGCCGGATCCCGGGCCCCGAAGCAGGAGGAGACCGCACATGAACATCATCGACACCTTCCAGGACCTCGTCGGGCAGGTCAACGAGTTCGTGCAGCCGTTGATCCTCGCCGCCGCCGGCGCGATCCCCTTCGTCGAGGGTGAGGGGGCCGCGACGATCGGCGTGCTCGGCGGGATCAACCCCGTGGTCGCCGCGGTGTCGGCGATCATCGGCAACTTCGTCTGCGTCGCCGTGCTGGTCTTGCTGAGCGCGCGGGCCCGCACCGCCGTCGTGACGCGCAGCCGGGCGCGGAGCGGGATGCGCGCCGGCGCCGAGGGCGCGGGATCGACGACCGCGGTCGCGGTCGCGGATCGACCGGAGGCCGGTCAGCGATCGGAGGAGCGCCGCGCAAAGTTCCAGCGGGCGTTCGAGCGGTATGGCGTTCCCGGCGTGAGTCTCCTCGGTCCACTGCTCCTGCCGACCCAGTTCACCGCGACCATGCTCGCCGCGTCGGGTATCGGCCGAGGCCGGATCCTGTTCTGGCAGGCGCTCGCGATCATCGGCTGGACCACACTCGTGACGCTGATCGCCACCGGCGTCATCTCCGCGGTCCGCTAGACCGAGGCACCTGCCGCTCGCGGTCCGCCGTCGAACGCGCGGCCCCCGGTCGAGGCCCACTTCCGCACCCGATGCCCCGATCGCGCTGCAGAAGTGGGCTCCGAGCGGGGGCCGCTCGATCCTGAGGGAGCCTAGCGCCCGGCCGGCGAGCGGTTCTCGGCCGACACCATCCAGGCGAACTGCTCCAGGCTCTCGATGATCTGGTGCAGGATGTCGGCGCTCGTCGGATCCTCGTCGTCGACGTCGTCGTGCACGTCCCGGATCGTCCCCACCGCGGACTCGAGGCGCGCGGTCACGAGATCCACGGTCTCCGTCGTGTCGACCTCGCCGTTCGGGAACTGCGGGAGCGAGGTGGTGCTCGACACCGTGCTGCTGCGGCCGTCGGGGATCCCGTGCAGCGCGCGCATGCGCTCCGCGATCACGTCGCTGAAGCCGCGGGCGGCCTCGATGATCTCGTCGAGCACTCGGTGCGTGTCGCGGAAGTTGCGCCCCACGACGTTCCAGTGCGCCTGCTTGCCCTGGCCGGCGAGTTCGATGAGGTCGACGAGCACGGCCTGGAGGTGCTCGACGAGCTGCTTCGAGGCGGTGAACCCGCCTTCCGCATTCTGACGACGGGTGGTCCGGGCTCCGCGAGCGGTCGCCTTTTTCTGTTCAGCCATGCCGTCACGGTACGCGCCCCTCGCGCGGGGCCACCAGGGGGTTGCGTATCGCGGGCGGATTGCTATGAGTCCGACAGCGCGGGGGTTCGGGGCCGCACTCTCGGCCGCAACTCCCCGAGCTTCACCGTGACCACGCCGAGCACCACGAGTGCCGCGCCGACCCACTGCAGGCCGGTCGGCACGATGGCCAGGAGCACGATGGTCCACAGGATCCCGAACAGCGGCTCGGAGTAGCCGGTGAAACTCGCCACGGTCGCGCCGAGCCGGCGGGCGGCGGCGACGCCGAGCACGTACGAGATCACGGTCGAGATCAGCACCATGCCGGTCACGACCACGACAGGGGACACGGAGACGCTGACGAGCGTGGCCGGTGCTGCGGTCGCGGTGAAGGGGAGCAGGCCGGTCGCCGACACGACGACGAGCGCGACCGCCCCGACCGCGAGGCCGAGCCCCACGAACGGCAGCGGCGGGATGCCGTGGTCGCTCGATGCGCCGGCCGCGAAGTAGGAGGCGTTGCCGACTGCGGCGATCAGGGCGAAGAGGATCCCGAGCGGATGCAGGGCTCCGCCGGTCGCCACACCCGATACCGCGACGAGGCCGAGCACGGCGATGGCGGCGCCGATCAGGGTCAGACCCGACGGCTGCACCCGGGTGCGGATCCAGTACCAGAAGACGAGCATGACCGGACCGAGGAACTCGATGAGCAGCGCAAGGCTCGGCGGGATGAACTGCACGGCGAGGAAAAACGCCAGCTGGCACCCGACCACCGCGAGCAGCCCGAAGAGCAGGATCGGTCGCCAGGCGCGACGCACCCGATCCCACTCGCCGCGCAGCATGATGCAGGTCGGCACGGCGAGCACGACCGCGGCGAATCCGATGCGCGCGGTGACGGCGGCTCCGGCGCTCCAGCCCGCCGACATGAGCGCACTGGCGAAGATGCCCGAAAGCGCGAAGCAGGCCGCCGACCCCAGCGCCAGCAGGAATCCCATCACGGGCCATGCGCGCCCAGTTCCCACCGCCGCCGCCTCTCGATCGTCCCGGTCCGCGCGAGCGGGGTGCCGACGCGTTCTAAGGTGAGCCTACCGGCTGCCGGAGCGGGCGGCGACCAGAACTCACGTCACACCTTGCGGGGGATTCCCCGGGCGGCGTACGGTGAGTCGCAGAACCGCGGAGCGATGCGTCTCCGGGCGGTGCTCCCGCAGCGATCGAGAGGGTCCCATGCCGACATCTGAACCCGCAATGTCGCCGTCCGACCTGCCCGTCGCGGAGGTGCTCGATCGGGCGACCGGCCCGCGCCGCGCCGAGGTCGACGAGCTCCTGCAGATGCACCGCGAGATCAGCGGAGAGGAACCCGTCGTGTGGGCCGGGCGGATCCTCGGGTTCGGTCAGGTCGACTACGCCACCGACAGCGGACGCACGGGGATCGCACCGCTGCTCGCGTTCGCCCCGGGAGCCGCGAAGCACACGTTGTACCTCGTGAGCGACTTCGCCGAGCGCTGGCCCGACCTGCTGGAGCAGCTCGGGCCCCACAGGGCGAGCACGGCGTGCCTGTACCTCACTCGGCTCTCGAAGGTCGATCGCGGCGTGCTGCGCACGCTCATCGAGCGCTCGATGGCCGCGTCCCGCTGAGCCGTTCGCCGTGGCGGGTGAGTGTCAGCGGGCGAGTGTCAGCGGGCGAGTGTCAGCGGCGCATGAGAGGCTGTCGCCACGAGCATCGATCGCGGCGCTCGGGATGGGGGCGACGTGAAGATCAGGGAGACGTCGGCGTTCGACGGGCGGCAGTCCCGGTTCGACGCCGCCGCGGCGGAGGACACGCTGCGCGAGCTCGAGGAGCAGTTCGCGGCGGGTGACATCGACGCGCGCTCGTACCTCGTGAAGAAGCAGTCGCTCGTGCGGTTGTTTGTGAAGGCCACCACGTCGCCCGTGCGTCGGCGCCGCGAGGAGAACTACGACGGGGAGTAGAGGGTACCTTCACCGGTCGTGACGAGTGGTGGTGTGATGCCCGGAAGCCGCACCGCGCACACACAAAGACCCCCACCGCGAACGGTGAGGGTCTTGCTGTGCGCCCCAAGGGATTCGAACCCCTGACCTTCTGATCCGTAGTCAGATGCTCTATCCAGCTGAGCTAGGGGCGCATGTTGGCGTGCCAACCAGAGATACATTACACGACCCTCGGGCAAAACGAAAATCACGCCGACCCCGCCGCGCGTGGCGTCGCGCCGTTCCCGGCCGTGGCATGTCATGGGCTGCGGGTAGCCTAGAGGGCGTGTCAACGAACCCGACGAGCGCGAAGCTCGACTCCGCTCACTCCGACGCTCGCACCGGCGCTCGCTCCGGCGCTCATCTCGACGCGCCGTCCGCCGAGCTCGCACGCGCGGAGTCGCTGATCCTCGAGATCCCCGACTACCCGTCCGAGGGGATCCTGTTCCGCGACATCACCCCGCTGCTGGCCGACGGCCCGGCGCTGCGCGCGACCGTCGACGCGCTCATCGCACCCTTCGCGGGCCGGTTCGACGTGGTCGCGGGCCTCGAGGCGCGCGGGTTCCTGCTGGCGAGCGCCGCCGCGTACACGAGCGGAACCGGCCTCATGCCGATCCGGAAGTCGGGCAGACTGCCCCGACCCGCGGGCACGGTCGGGTACGCCCTCGAGTACGGCACTGCCGAGATCGAGGCGCACGCCGACTTCGCCCCGGGGAGCCGCGTCCTGCTCATCGACGACGTGCTCGCGACCGGAGGCACCCTCGTCGCGGCGCACGCGCTGATGCGCGAGCTCGGCTACGCCGTCGCGGGTACCGCCGTGCTCTTCGAGATCGACGGCCTCGGCGGCCGGGCGGCCATCGACGATCCCGCGCTGCACACGGTCTTCCACAGCTGACCCGATGAGCACGAAGCGGCGCAAGACGGGCGGCAAGCTGCCCCCGATGGATCCGTTCGACCTCGAGGGGTCGGATCCGGAGCTGCTGACCTCGGGCAGGATCCCCGATCCGCAGCCCGAGCACACCCCGTTCTTCCGCTGGCTCGCACGAGTGCTCACCGCGGTCGAGACACGCCTTCGCGCCCGGGGCGATCGGACGGTGCGCGGCGGGATCATCGCGAGCTGGGTCGCGCTCGCGCTCATCGGCGTGTTCCTGCTGTTCGGGCCGATCATCAACAAGCCCCTCGACTTCGACGACGTGATCGACTCCGCGGAGCTCAGCGAAGTGGACTGGGTCGCCCGCGACGCGGCGATCGACTACGTGGTGGATCGCGACGACGACGGCGCGTTCGTCGCCGAGGTGAGCGAGACGTATACCGCGGACTTCGTGAACGGTCCGGAATCGCGGGTCGAACGCGAGATCGTCACGGAGTTCCGCGGTCACGACGTGGAGTTCGAGCTGGTGGAGGCCACGATCGACGGGGTCGCCGCCGAGATGACGATCGACGCGCAGCCGACCACCACCACGATCCGGCTCGCGCGCGCCGACGGCGCCGACTTCTCGGGCACACCGGAGATCCGCGTCTCGTACGTCCTCCACCACCTCGTCTCCAGCGAGGTCGACGAAGCCACGGACCGCCCGATCGACGAGCTCTCCTGGCCGCTGTTCGCGCCCACGTGGCCGCAGGCCACGAAGGGCATCGAGGTCTCCCTGACGCTCGCGCCCGAGGTGAACGACGCGCTGGTGCGCGCGCCGAAGGCGTACGTCGGCTGGCTGCTCCTCAGCGAGACGGTGTGGCTCACCCCCGAGGCCGAGACCGCCGCGGGCGTCCGCTACGCCTTCACCAACGACGACACGCTGCCGCCGAACGCCGACGTCTGGATCGACGCCAGCTTCGCGCCCGGAACCTTCGAGCAGCCGCCGCAGACCACGCTGTTCTGGGTGCAGACCTACGGCCCGTTGATCCCGCTGGTGCTGCTCGGGATCCTGCTCCTCTTCGCGCTCGCGGCTCGCCGGATCGTGTGGGCCGACAGCGCGGGGGAGCCCTGGTACCTGCCGCGGAGCACGCCGCCGGAGGATTCGCCCGGGCTCGTCGCGCAGTTCCTCGACCGGCCCCGGCACGCCGAGCTCGTCGATGCTCTGGCCCGGGTGCCGCGGACCCGCCGGGGCGAGCCCGATGCGCGCCTGACCGAGAAGCGCACGAGCTGGTTGAGCGCCGTCGCCCGCGCCGGCCGTCGCGCCGGTCGCGCGGGCAACTTCCCATCCGTCTGGCGCCGCTCGTCGCGCTGGTCGAAGGACGACCTCGTCGTCGAGGAGAAGCTGCGGTGGGTGCCCGACAGCTACGTGCGCGACACGTTCCGCTGCGCGCCGATCGCCCTCACCCTGCTGCAGTGGGGCATCCTGCGGCAGCTGTCGGAGCAGGTGATCCTCACCGTCGTGTGGTGGCCGTTCGCGTTCGTCGTGATCTCGACGGCCCTCGCGTTCGCGACCCTGTGGGTCGTCCAGCGGCCGCGTCCGCTCACCCGATCCGGCGCCCTGCTGATGCAGCAGTTGCGCGGGATCGACGCGTACGCGCAGGCGACCCGGCTGCGGGATCGCGGCCCCGTCGACGATCCACTGCTGCCGTACGCGCTGCTCTTCGAGCGGCCGCGCCGAGCCGGTCGCGCCGCGGCTGCGCTCGCCGGGCAGGAGGCCGGGGATCCGCATCTCGGCCGCGGCTGGCGCACGGAGCACTTCGTGTCGATCCCGGCACTCCTTGCGCTCGCGGCATCGATCGCCCTCTTCGCGGGGGCGGTCGTGACCGCCGCGACCCAGCCGGCGCCGTACATGCACTCGCTGGACCACATCTCGAGATTCAGTGACCTGCCGGGCACGTCGCTCACCCAGATCGAGGGGTTCGAGATCGAGGCGACGCTCGAGCGCGACGCCGAGCGGCGGGCGTCGCTTCGTGTGGTCGAGCACCACACCGTGGGCTTCGCCGACGGCGGGCGCGTGCCGCAGTTCGTGCGCGAGTGGCCGAGCACCCGACTCGGGCAGCCCCTCGGAACGGCCGTCGACGCGGTGCGGATCGACGGCGAGGAGGTCCCGTTCCGGGAGATCCCGCAGCCGCAGAGCCTCGCGGTCGTGACGCAGCTCGAGGAGGTGCTGAGCGGCTCGCACGACGTGGAGATCGAGTACACGCTGTCGACCCCGGTGGTCGATGCGGTGACGGATCCCGAGACCACCCAGCAGCTGCGGTGGACCGCGCTCTACACCTTCTGGGACGACACGTTCTACACGAACCCGAGCAACCCTTTCGACGGCGATGCCCCGGTGCGCCCGATCAGCCTGCAGCTCACGGTCGCGCCCGACCTGGTCGACGCAATCCGTGGCGGCGGCTGGATCGATTCCGATATGGATCGCGACCGGATCCCGTTCGAGAGCGGTAACTGGTACGAGCCGTGGGAGATGGAGTTCCGCACCTACTCCGACGACAGCCAGGCCTACGACCTGCGCATCGGCAGCGAGCGCGTCGACGAGGACGGCGCGCTCGTCGTCCGCCTCGCCGTCGACGAGGTGGAGTCCCGACCCGGCGACGCCGAGGGCGAGGGACCGCCGTACACGATCGATCCCGACGTCAACGCCTGGCTGACGAAGTACGACCTGGGTCGCACGAACGATCTCGGGGTGCGGATCGACTTCGCCGAGGGCACCTTCAGCGGCGTCGACGACGAGGCGTTCGAGCGCTACCAGACCGCCTATCACCTGCCTTACGGGCTGGTGCTCGGTCTCGCCGGGCTCATCACGGTCGCGTCGGTCGGCACGATGGTCATGGCCGTGCGCTCGCGCCGGGGCGCCAGCGCGTCGCTCGCGACGATCGCCTTCGCCGCGATCCCTATCGCCACCGTCGCGCAGTGCGTGGCCTTCGGCTGGGCGGTCATGAGCATGCCCGGCAGCGACTCCCGGGGGATCGCCGCGTTCCTGCTCGGCGGTGTCATGCTGGTCGCGGTGACGGCGCAGGCGGTCCTGGTCGCGAAGGCGCGGCCGACGCCGCCGCGCACGTCCACGGGCGCGCAAGCGCGTGCGCAGGCCGCGGCGCGATCCCGAACCTCGCAACGCGCGGCACGATCCAAGAGACAATAGGACCCATGAGCCACACCGACGCCACCGCCGCCTTCCTCGCAGCCCGGGATCAGTTGCTCGAGCTGGCGGGTGCTCCCGATCGCGCCCGAGCGGAGTTCCGCTGGCCCGATGTCGGAGCCCACTTCAACTGGGCCCACGATGTCTTCGATGTGCTTGCGGACGGCAACGACTCTCCGGCCCTGCGCATTTCGGAGGAGGACGGCAGCGAGCTCTCCCGCACGTTCGCGCAGCTCAAGCGCCGCTCCGATCAGGTGGCCAACTGGATGCTCCGCATCGGCGCGCGACGCGGCGACGTGGCGATGCTGATGCTCGGCAACCGCGTGGAGCTGTGGGAGATCATGCTCGCCGCGATGAAGATCGGGGTCGTGCTGCTGCCGACCTCGGTCGTGCTCGGCCCGCATGAGCTCGAGGATCGGGTGTCACGGGGCACGGTGCGGTGGGTGTTCGCGGCGGCCGAGGACGCCATGAAGTTCGCAGCGGTTCCCGGCGACTACCGCGGTGTCGGGGTCGGCTTCGACGCGGCGACGGCAGACGAGCGCGCGGCGCTGTTCGACTGGGTGCGGTACGAGGAATCGAGCGCGGCGTCGGTCGCACCGATCGCGAAGACCACGGCGAGCGAGGATCCCGCGCTGCTCTACTTCACCTCGGGCACGACGAGCCTGCCGAAGATCGTCGTCCACTCCCACACGAGCTACCCGCTCGGCCACCTCACGACCCTGTCGTGGCTCGGGGTGCGACCGGGCGACACCCACCTCGTGATCAGCGCCCCCGGGTGGGCGAAGCACGCCTGGTCGAGCTTCTTCGGGCCGTGGCACGTCGGAGCAACGATCTTCGTGGCGAACTACGCGCGGTTCGATGCCGAGTTCCTCGTCTCCGAGCTGGATCGCGCCGGGGTGAGCACGTTCTGCGCGCCTCCGACGGTGTGGCGCATGCTGATCCAGCACCGGCTCGACCGCAAGCCGCACGCCCTGCGCGAGATCGTGTCGGCCGGTGAGCCGCTGAACCCCGAGGTCATCGCCAGGATTCACGAGTGGTGGGGCCTCGAGCTGCGCGACGGCTACGGGCAAACGGAGACGACCGCGCTCATCGGCAACATGCCGGGCGATCCGCTCGTGCCGGGTGCCATGGGGCGACCGCTCCCGGGCGTCGACGCGGTGCTCATCGACCCCGTGTCCGGTGCGGAGGTCGATGAGGGGGAGATCTGCCTGCGTCTCGCGCCCGAGCGGCCGGTGAACCTGATGCCGGGGTACTACGGCGATCCGGCCGCGACCGCCCGCGCGACCGAGGGCGAGCTGTTCCACACGGGTGACGTCGCGCAGCGCGACGCGCACGGGGTCCTGACGTTCGTCGGGCGCACCGACGACATCTTCAAGTCGAGCGACTTCAAGGTGTCGCCGTTCGAGGTCGAGAGCGCGCTCCTCGAGCACGCCTTCGTGGCCGAAGCCGCGGTGGTCGCCGCCCCCGACGACACTCGCCTCAACGTGACGAAGGCCTACGTCGCGCTCGCCGCGGGCACGGCTGCCGATGCCGACGCGGCGCGGGCGATTCTGGCGCACGCGCGCACCGCGCTGCCGCCCTACATGCGGGTGCGCCGCGTCGAGTTCTTCGAGCTGCCGAAGACGACGTCGGGCAAGATCCGGCGGGTCGAGCTGCGGCAGCGCGAGGAGGCCGCGCACGCCGCCGGGGAGCGGATCGCGAGCGAGTGGCGCGAGGAGGACTTCCCCGGCCTGAAGGGGTAGTCGCGGGCGGGGTCACGGAACGTCACGCAATTCGGGACCGCCCCGACGGCCCGCTAGCGTGGTCGGCATGACGCAGATCGAGACCACCACCGCCGGAAGCCTGCCGCGCACGCAGGCCCTCATCGAGGCGAACGCCGCCCGAACGTTCGAGGACGACGGCTTCACGCTGCGCTCGACGCCCGAGTACGAGGCGCTGGTGGGCGAGGCCGTGCGCGATATCGTCGAGCGTCAGCGCGAGGCCGGCATCACCCAGCCCGGCGACGGCGAGTTCGGCAAGGCCATGTCGAACGCGGTCGACTACGGCGCCTGGTGGACCTACTCCTTCCAGCGCACCGCCGGGCTCTCGCTCACCGGCAAGGACATCTTCAGCCAGACCCCGGTGCGCTCGGCCCCCGGTGACGTGCAGCTCACCTCGTTCCCGGATCGTCGCGACTGGAGCATCTTCGCCGACGCCTACCGCGATCCGGAGAGCGGGATCAGCGTCGGCAAGAACGCGACCGCGTTCCCCGCGACGACCGGTCCGATCAGCTACACCGGTCAGGCCGCCATCGCCGCCGACACCCGTAACCTGAGTGCCGCGCTGCGCGAGGGGGAGCGCGGCTTCCTGACCGCGATCGCACCGGGATCCGCCGCCCGCATCGAGAACGAGTACTACGCGAGCGAGCAGGAGCACATCGACGCGTGGGTCTCGGCCCTCCGCGAGGAGTACCGCGCCGTCACCGACGCCGGGCTGATCCTGCAGCTCGACGATCCGTCGCTCGCCGAGAACTGGGACCAGATCAACCCCGAGCCGAGCGTCGAGGACTACCTCGCGTTCACGCAGATCCGCATCGACGCGATCAACGCGGCGATCGAGGGGCTGCCCAAGGAGCAGATCCGTCTGCACCTGTGCTGGGGCTCCTGGCACGGCCCGCACACCACCGACATCGAGCTGAAGCACATCCTGAAGACGGTGCTCGGTGCGAAGGTCGGCCAGATCTCCTTCGAGGCGGCGAACGCCCGCCACGAGCACGAGTGGGCGGTGTGGGAGGAGAACGCCGCGATCATCCCCGACGACCTGATCCTCGTCCCCGGCGTCATCGGCCACTCGACGAACCTGGTCGAGCACCCGGATCTCGTCGCGCAGCGCATCGAGCGCTTCGCACGCGTCGTGGGCCCGGATCGGGTCATCGCCGCGACCGACTGCGGACTCGGCGGGCGCGTGCACCCGCAGATCGCGTGGGCGAAGCTCGAGTCGCTCGGCGAGGGCGCGCGTCGCGCGTCGGCTCGCGTCTGAGCGTTGTTGGATCGCCGGCTGAGCGGAGCCTGACGCTCGCTCAGCCGACGGCCGCGGCCCGCTGCACCAGCACGTCGTAGCAGCGGCGGATCCGTTCCCGCCACCAGGCCTCTCGCTCCGGCGTGGCCCGGTGCCGCTCGAGGAGTGCGGCGTCGAGCGCCGGTCGCCGCACGGCGATCGCCCCGTCGACCGGGAGCAGCGAGTCGGCCGTCACGTCGCCGTCGAGCAGCGCCACGGTGCCGAGCCCGCAGGCCCCGGCCAGGAGCTCCTCCGGCAGTGCGGCGGCGAGCCGCAGTCCCATGGCGATGCCGACCGAGGTGTCGAGCGCACTCGATACGACGACGGGCAGACCGGCTTCGGCCACGATGCCGAGGGCGTTCGGGATCCCGCCGAGCGGTTGCGCCTTCAGGATCAGCAGGTCGGCGGCGCCAGAGCGGGCGACCGCGATCGGGTCGTCGGCCTTGCGCACGCTCTCATCGGCGGCGATCCGCACTCGCGTGCCGGATCCTGCGAGAGCATCGCGCACGGCGACCAACTCCGCCACCGTGGCGCACGGCTGCTCGGCGTAGTCGAGATCGAACGACGCCAGCGCGCGCAGGGCGTCGACGGCCTGCTCCACGGTCCAGCCGCCGTTCGCGTCGATGCGCACTCGCGCTTCGTCGTCCATCGCTTCGCGCACCGCACGGACGCGTGCCACGTCGGCGGCGAGATCCTGCCCGCGCTCGGCGACCTTGACCTTCGCGGTGCGGCAGCCCGGGAACCGCGCGAGGATCCCGGGCACCGCCTCAGGATCGACCGCGGGCACCGTCGCGTTGACCGCGATGCGATCGCGTCGCATGGCGGGTTGCGGGTGCCAGCCGAAGTCCAGCGCCCCCGCCAGCCAGGTCGCGGCCTCGGCGTCGTCGTACTCCACGAACGGCGAGAACTCGCTCGGTCCCTCGGGGCCGGCGAGCAGCACGGCCTCGCGCACGCTCACGCCGCGGAACCGGGTGCGGGTCGGGATCGTCACCACCCGCGCCGCGTCGAGCACCGTGTCGAGCGGGGGGAGCGGACGGCCGGACATAGCTCCATCCTAGGGAGCGGGCCCTGTGCTGCGCGTTCCCCGCCTTCCCCGCACCTGCCCGTCACTCGCACCTGCCGTCACCCCGTACACGCCGTCACCCGTACACGCCGTCACCCGAACCTGCCGTCACCCGCACCCGCGCGGGGTCACTTTGGGGGAGTGTTTCGCGTCTCGCACCCCGCACGAGTGACCCCGCAACTGTGCAGATGGCCGTGCGCGGTGGGCGCAGGTGCCGGCCGAAGCGCAGCGCGCACCCGCACCCGGCCCGCGGTGTCTAGGCTGGAACCATGACGCCACAGGACTCGCAGCCACGCACGGTCTCCGACATCTTCGACCCCTCGGTGTGGGAGGTCGCCCCCGGCGCGGAGCACTACACCGACATCACCGCCCATCTCAGCCTCGACGGTCGGATCGCGCGCGTCGCGTTCAACCGGCCCGAGGTGCGCAACGCGTTCCGGCCGCACACGGTCGACGAGCTCTACGACGCGCTCGACCTCGCGCGCACGAACCCGCGGGTCGGGGTCGTGCTGCTCACGGGCAACGGCCCGAGTCCCCGAGACGGCGGCTGGGCGTTCTGCTCCGGCGGGGATCAGCGCATCCGCGGCCGCGACGGGTACCAGTACGCGGCGGCCGACGCGGATGCGGACACGGCGCACACCGCCGAGGGCGTCGACCGCGCCCGCGCGGGGCGTCTGCACGTCCTGGAGGTGCAGCGGCTGATCCGATTCATGCCGAAGGTGGTCATCGCGGTGGTGCCCGGCTGGGCGGCCGGCGGCGGGCACTCGCTCAACGCGGTCTGCGATCTCACCCTGGCGTCCGCCGAGCACGCGCGCTTCAAGCAGACCGACGCCGATGTGGGCTCGTTCGACGCCGGGTACGGCAGCGCCTACTTCGCGCGGCAGGTCGGGCAGAAAGTGGCTCGGGAGATCTTCTTCCTCGCCCGTGAGTACGATGCGCAGCGCGCCTACGAGATCGGATTCGTGAACGAGGTCGTGCCGCACGCCGAACTCGAGTCGACCGCGATCGAGTGGGCGCGCGAGATCCTGGGCAAGTCGCCCACCGCGATCCGCATGCTGAAGTACGCGTTCAACGCCGTGGACGACGGCATCGTCGGCCAGCAGCTCTTCGCGGGTGAGGCCACGCGCCTGGCGTACGGCACCGACGAGGCCGTGGAGGGGCGCGACTCCTTCTTGCAGAAGCGGGATCCCGACTGGAGCCCCTACCCGTACCACTTCTAGCCGCCCGGCGCCCCGGGGCCCAGCTCCGGACCCGGACCCGGACCCGGCGATCCTGACCGGGCGGCCAGTCCGGCCAGCCCCTACCGGGCCCCGGCCTTCTTCGCCCGCCGCAGCTCGTGGAGGAGCGGCTCGGTGTACCCGCTCGGCTGCGCGGCCCCCTCGAGGATCAGCCGGCGCGCGGCGGTGAACGCCACCCCCGGCTCGCCCTCCGGCAGCAGCTGCTCGTACCCCGGATCCCCGGCGTTCTGCGCATCCACCACCGCGGCGTAGTGCGCGAGCGCAGCATCGACCTCGGCCTCGGTGATGACGCCGTGCAGCAGCCAGTTCGCAAGGAGCTGGCTCGAGATGCGCAGCGTGGCGCGATCCTCCATGAGCGCGACATCGTGGATGTCGGGCACCTTCGAGCAGCCGACTCCCTGATCGATCCAGCGCACCACGTACCCCAGGATCGACTGCGCGTTGTTCGCGAGTTCGGTCTGCACCACCTCGGGCCCGAGGTCGGCGGGCGTGGCGAGCGGCGGTTGCAGCAGCGTGTCGAGCGACGCGGGATCGAGCGGCGGCAGTGCCGCCCGCTCCGCGAACGCGTCGGCCAGGTGGTAGTGCGTCGCGTGCAGGGTCGCAGCGGTCGGGGACGGCACCCAGGCGGTCGAGGCGCCGGAGCGCACGTGCCCGATCTTCTGCTCGAGCATGTCGTGCATCAGGTCCGGCATCGCCCACATGCCCTTGCCGATCTGCGCGTGCCCCGTGAGCCCGGCCGCGACCCCGGCCTGCACGTTGCGCGCCTCGTACGCCTGCATGAACGGCCGGGACCGGATCGCGGCCTTCGGCAGGAACGGGCCCGCGTGCATGGAGGTGTGGATCTCGTCGCCCGTGCGATCGAGGAATCCGGTGTTGATGAACACGACCCGGTCGGAGGCGGCCGCGATGCAGGCCGCGAGGTTCACGGAGGTGCGTCGCTCCTCGTCCATGATCCCGATCTTCACGGTGCGCGCGGGGAGGCCGAGCAGGCGCTCCACGCGCTCGAAGAGTTCGACGGTGAAGGCGACCTCGTCGGGGCCGTGCATCTTCGGCTTCACGATGTACACGGATCCGGTGCGCGAGTTGGCGCGGGTGCCGTGGAGGTCGTCGAGGGATCCGAGAGATGTCATGATCGCGTCGAGGATCCCCTCGCCGATGGGGGCGCCATCTCGGTCGAGGACGGCATCGGTGCGCATGAGGTGGCCCACGTTGCGCACGAACAGCACCGAGCGGCCCGGCAGGGTGACGGCCTCGCCGGTCGGGGCGGTGATCGTGCGGTCGGGGTGGAGCGTGCGCCGGATCGTGCGCCCGTTCTTCGCGACGTCCTCGGCGAGGCTGCCGTCCATGAGCCCTCGCCAGTTGCGGTAGCCGAGCGCCTTGTCGTCCGCGTCGACCGCGGCGACCGAGTCCTCGAGGTCCATGATCGTGGTGAGCGCCGACTCGAGCACGACGTCCTGCACACCCGCGGGGTCGGTCGCGCCGATCGCTCCCGAGCGGTCGACCACGATCTCGACGTGGAGCCCGTGGTGGCGCAGGAACACGGAGTCGGGGGTCTCGGGATCCCCGAGGAACCCGGCGAATCCGCTCGGGTCGGCCAGCTCGGTGCGAGCGCCGTCGCCGAGCTCCACGCGGAGCGCGCCGCCGTCGACGCGGTAGCCGACCGCCTGCGCGTGGGATCCCGCGGCGAGCGGCGCCACCGTGTCGATCAGGGCGCGGCCGCGGGCGATCACTGCCGCTCCGCGCGCCGCGTTGTAGCGGTCCCCGGGCGCGAGCTCACCGTCGAGCGGGATCGCGTCGGTGCCGTAGAGCGCGTCGTACAGGGAGCCCCAGCGCGCGTTCGCGGCGTTCAGCGCGAACCGGGCGTTCAGAAGCGGCACTACGAGCTGCGGGCCTGCGAGCTCGGCGATCTCAGGAGCCACGTCCGTGGTGGTGACGGTCACAGCGGCGGGCTCCGGGTGCAGGTAGCCGATCTCGGTCAGGAAGGCACGGGTCTGTGCCGGATCCGGTGCCCCCGGGCGGGCGCGGTGGTGCGCGTCGAGCGCGGCCTGCAGGGTCTCCCGCTCCGCGAGCAGCTCGGCATTGCGCGGGCCGAGCTCGTGGACGATCGCGCTCACCCCGGTCCAGAAGGACTCGGGATCGAGCCCGTGGCGCTCGAGGGACTCCTCGGCGAACTGGGCGATGGGCTCGGCGACGGCGAGGTCGGCGCGTGACAGGTGGCGGGACATGGGTCTCCTCGGGGCGGCGGCAGGGGGCGCAAGGGGTGGCGCGGTGCGGGGGAAGTGGGCGTAGATCGGGACGGCGGTTCCAGCCTAGGGCGGCATTCCCTCTGTCGGAGTCAGCATTTCGTATAGTGGAATCATGAGCGCCACACCCGCGTCCACACCCGCGTCCAGCACCCGCGAATCCAGCACCCGAGTCCAGTCCGTCGAGCGCGCGTTCGCGCTGCTCGAAGCACTGGCGAGCGCCGACCGCAGCGTCGCCCTCGCCGACCTGGCCGCGCGGGTCGGGCTGGCGGTCCCGACCGCGCACCGGCTCCTGGCCACGCTGCGGGACCTGGGGTACGTGCGGCAGGACGAGCAGCGCTCCTACGCGTTGGGGGCCGCGCTCATCGGGCTCGGAGAGCGGGCCACGCCCCAGCTCGCCGAGCTGGCGCGGCCGGCGCTGATCCGCCTGGAGGACGCGGCGCAGGAGACCGCGAACCTCGCGGTGCTCGACGGCGATCTGGTCACCTATATCGGGCAGATGCCGTCGCGGCATCGCATGCGGATGTTCACGGAGGTCGGCCGCCGGGTGCTGCCCCACGCGAGCGGCGTCGGCAAAGCCATGCTCGCGGCCCTCCCGGAGCCCCGGGTGCGCGCCCTCGTCGCCCGCACCGGGTTACCGCGGTACACCCCGACGACCCTGACCGCGGAGGACGCCCTGCTCGCGGACCTGCGCGAGACGCGTCGCCGCGGCTTCGCGATCGACGACGGGGAGCAGGAGGTAGGGGTGCGCTGCATCGCCGTGGCCGTGCCGGGGACGGCGGCCGCGGTGTCCATCTCGGGACCGGCGGTCCGGATGACCGATGCGATCGTCGAGACGGCCGTCCGCGAGCTCACCCTCGCCGCGCAGGAGCTCGCCGCAGCGCGCTGATCCGGCACCGGTGCGACGCCCGCGCCCCGCCAACCGGAGTACCCTGGTCGGGTGACTTCGCAACACGGGCTCCGCGCCATTCCGTCCGAGGATCGCGCCTGGCTGCTCGCCGCGCTGAGCGACGCCCTGGGCGGGGGCGCCCCGATCCTGCCGCTGCCGCCGGGGGCGGATCCCGACTCCGTCGACGAACTGCTCGCCGCCTCGCTGCCCTCCGGCACGGCGATGGTGATCCGCACCTCCGGGTCGAGCGGCGTGCCGAAAGCGGTTGCGCTCTCGGCGTCCGCCCTGCTTGCGAGCGCACGCTTCACGCACGAGGCCCTCGGTGGCCCGGGAGCCTGGCTCGTCGCGCTGCCGAGCCACCTGATCTCGGGGGTGCAGATGCTCGTGCGCAGCGCCGTCTCGGGCATCGACCCCGTCTTCGTCGACGGCCCGTTCGACCCCGCGGCGCTGCTCGACGCCGCCGAGCGGATGGAGGGCCCGCGGCGGTACGTCTCGCTGGTGCCGGTGCAGTTCTCGCGGCTGCTGGATCTCGCCGAGCGGGATCCCGACGCTGCGGAGGCGCTGCAGCGGTTCGACGCGGTGCTCGTCGGCGGGCAGGCGGTGTCGCTGGAGCTCCGGCGGCGCGCGCACGACCTCGGCGTCGCGCTTCGGCGCAGCTACGGCATGACGGAGACCTCTGGCGGGTGCGTCTACGACGGCGTCGAGATCGGCGACACCCGGGTGCGGATCCGCTCGGGCGAGGTGCAGCTCGCCGGGTCGACGCTGGCGCTCGGGTATGTCGGGGATCCCGCGCACACGGCCGAGCGATTCATCGACGACGCGGACCGCGACGGCGGCAGCACCCGCTGGTACCGCACGGGTGACGCGGGTGAGCTGCTGGGCGGCATGCTCACCGTCACCGGGCGGCTCGATCGGGTGCTCGTGTCGGGCGGCGTCAACGTCTCGCTCGACCAGATCGAGGCGGTCGCGCGGCAGTTCACGGGCTGGGAGGACGCGCTCGCGCTCGCGCTGCCGCACTCCGAGTGGGGCGAGCGACCGTCGCTGGTCGTCGAGACGCGGCCCGACGCGGTGCCGTTCGACGACGTGCGGGCCGCGATCAAGGATCGGCTCGGCACGGCCGCGGCGCCCGAGTGGGCGACGGAGATCGAGGAGATTCCGCGCCTCCCGGGCGGCAAACCCGACCTGGTGCGGGTGGCCGAGTGGCTCGGCAGGCTCCGCGCCAGCTTCCGGGAGATCGGGGCCGCGGCCGGCGCACCGACGGCGCAGGCCGAGCGGGAGACGCGGGCGCGATCTGAGGCTCACGCGGAGCCAGAGTCGCAGGTATCGCCATCGCAGTCGGCATCATCGCAGCAGGAAGAGGATCGCGCATGAACCAGTCGTCGAGAGATCTCCGCCGCTCGGGCAACCCCGCCCGGCGGGCGGCGGCCGAGCGCCAGGTGGCGGCGGGAGAGCCGCCCCGCATCACCTGGCGGAGCTGGGTCGGCGGTGCGCGCCTGCGCACGCTGCCGCTCGCGATCGCCCCGGTGGCGGCAGGTGCGGGCATCGCCCACATGCTCCGCGAGTTCTCGTGGCCCCTCACCCTGCTCGCCCTCGCGGTGGCTGTCTGCCTGCAGATCGGTGTGAACTTCGCCAACGACTACTCCGACGGGATCCGCGGCACCGACGAGTACCGGGTCGGCCCGGCCCGGCTCACCGCCTCGGGGCTCGTGAACCCGAAGCGGGTGCTGGCGACGGCGCTCGTGTTCTTCGGCCTCGCGGCTGTCGCCGGGATCATCGCGGTGGTGCTGAGCGAACGCTGGTGGTTCCTCGCGCTCGGCGCGGTGGCGATCGTCGCGGCGTGGTTCTACACGGGGGGCAAACGGCCCTACGGCTACGCGGGTCTCGGCGAGGTGATGGTCTTCATCTTCTTCGGTCTCGTCGCGACGGTCGGCACCGTGTGGCTGCAGACCGAGATCCAGAACCAGGAGGCCTGGTACGCGGGCGCAGGCGTCGGGCTCTTCGCCGTGGCGGTGCTGGTCGTGAACAACCTGCGCGACATCCCGACCGACCGCCTCGCGGGCAAGCGCACCCTGTCGGTCCGCATCGGCGATCGCGCCTCGCGCGTGCTCTACATCGTCTGCGTGCTGCTGCCGTTCGCGGTACCCGCGTTCTTCGGTCTCGTGAACCCGGGCATGCTGCTCGTCTGGTTCGTGCTGCTGCTCGTGGCTCCCTGCATCCTGATCATCATCACCGCGAAGACGCCGCGCGAGCTGATCCTCGTGCTGCAGCTCACGAGTCTCGCCGCGCTCGCCTACGGGGTGCTGCTCGGGATCGGCTTCGCCTTCTAGCGGGTCGGGATCCCGGACCCGCTCGCCCGCGAGGCCGCCGCCGAGCGGACACGATCCTCTCGACCGAACACGGACCGTACCGCGCGAATCGTGTCCAATCGGCGCGATCGTGTCCGCTCGGTGACGCGCTGCAGTCCCGCGACCATCAGCAGCGCGCCGGCCACCCAAGCCCACGTGGCCCGGGCGCACCGTCGCCCGGGGCACCCGCGAACTGGCGCTTGCGGCGCGCGGAAGCCGCTCGATAGGCTGATCCCGGTATCCCTCGCACCCGGAAAGGAGGAGAACATGGCATCTCACATCGTGCCGATCGCGTTCACTCATCCGGGCAGTGCCCTGTCCGGCAGCATCTAGGTTCGTCGCGGCCGTGCGCCGCCCGCCTCACGCGCCGCCGACCGCGAGCACCGCTCGCCGCTCCGTCCGATACCGCACTCTCGCGCCACTGGCGCACGTCTGACCAGGGATCATGTCATTTTCTCCGTCGCCCGATGAGGCGCCTCACTCCCACCCGTCCGCCCACTCGCTCGCCGCGGGTCAGTCCGCGCCCCGCGTCTCGACGCTCCGCGCGCTCGCGCGGCTCCTCCCGTTCGCCCGGCCCGCGCTGCCGCGCCTCATCACCGGCGCGTTCGTCGGCCTCGGCGCCGCCCTCGCGAGCCTCGGCATCCCGCTCGTGCTGCAGTGGGTGATCGACGGCCCCTTGCTCTCGGGCAACCGCTCGCTCATCGTGTGGGCGACGCTCGGCGTGCTCGCCCTCGGCGTCCTGGAGGCGCTGCTCGTGTTCCTCCGCCGGATGCTCGTACTGGTGCCGTCGACGGCCGTGGAGTACGCGGTGCGCCAGAGCTTCACCGAGCGCCTGCTGCGCCTGCCGGTCGCGTTCCACGACCGCTGGCAGTCGGGGCAGCTGCTCAGCCGCATGATGCAGGACATCAGCATGATCCGGCGCTGGGTGGCGTTCGGTGCGATCCTCCTGCTCATCAACCTGACGACGATCGTCGTCGGCACCGCGCTGCTGTTCCGCTGGCACTGGTCGCTCGGCGTCGTGTTCATCGTGTGCTCGATCCCGATCTGGGTGATGGGCTACCGCTTCGAGCGCCGCTACGGCGCGCTCTCGCGACGGAGCCAGGATCAGGTCGGCGACCTCGCGACGGCCGTCGAGGAGAGCGTCCACGGGATCCGAGTGCTCAAGGCGTTCGGCCGGGGCGGGCACGCGCTGCGCAAGTTCGCGCAGCAGGCCGAGTCCCTGCGCGCGACCGAGCTGCGCAAGGGGCGCGAGGTCGGTGTGCTGTGGTTCTGGTACGACCTCGTGCCGGTGCTCGCGCTCGGCGGGTGCCTCGGCACCGGCATCTGGCTCGTGAGCCGCGGCGAGCTCTCGGTGGGCGAGCTGTTCGCGTTCTTCGCGATGGCGACGGCGCTGCGCTGGCCCATGGGGTCGCTCGGCTTCCTCTTCTCCTTCCTCATCGACACGCGCACCGCGACCGATCGGGTGTTCGAGGTGTTCGATGCGCAGGTCGTGATCCGGGATCCCGAATCCCCCCGCACGATCCCGGAGCCGCGGGGTGAGCTCGCCTTCCGCGACGTCAACTTCCACTACCCCGACGCACGCGACACCGAGGCCGACATCATCGACGACTTCGAACTCGTGCTGCGTCCGGGCGAGACCATGGCGCTCGTGGGGGTGACGGGATGCGGCAAGACGACGCTCACCACCCTGCCGACCCGGCTCTACGACGTGACCGGCGGCGCGGTGACGCTCGACGGCGTCGACGTGCGCGAGCTCCGGCTCGACGAGCTGCGCCGGCACATCGGGATCGCGTTCGAGGAGCCCGTGCTGTTCTCGTCGTCGGTGCGCGCGAACGTGCTGCTGGGGCGGCCGGATCTCGATCCGACCGGCGCCGAGGCGGAGGAGGTGCTGCGGGAGGCGCTCGAGGTGGCTCAGGCAGGCTTCGTGTTCGAGCTGCCCGACGGACTCGACACCGAGGTCGGCGAGGAGGGGCTCAGCCTCTCCGGCGGTCAGCGGCAGCGGCTCGCGCTCGCCCGGGTGGTGGCCGCGAGACCCGCGGTGCTGGTGCTCGACGACCCGCTGTCGGCGCTCGACGTCGACACGGAGGCGCTCGTCGAGGCCGGGCTCCGACGCGTGCTCGCGGACACGACGGCACTCATCGTCGCACACCGCCCCTCGACCGTCGCCCTCGCCGACCGGGTCGCCGTGATGCGCGACGGTCGGATCGAGGCCGTCGGCACCCACGCGGAGCTGCTGCGCACGAGCGAGCACTACCGCCACCTGATCGTCAGCATCGCATCGGAGGACCGGCCATGAGCGCGGAGAGCGTGCGGGGCACGAGCGGCGAGGACCGCGAGGACTACACGACTGCCGAGAGCCGCGCGATCCGGCGGCGGTCGCTGCGTCTGCTCGGGTCGATCCTGAAGCCGCTGCACAAGCTGCTGCTGCTGACCGCCGCGGTGATCCTCGTATCGACCGTGCTGCGAGTCATCGGTCCCATGCTGATCGCGGCCGGGATCGACGATGCGCTGCCGCTCGCGGTGGAGCAGGGGCAGTGGTGGCCCGCGATCGGGATCACGCTGGCGTTCCTGGTCTCGGGCGGTGCCGCGGCGGCGCTCATCGGCTGGTACGCCGTGCTCATCGCGCGACTGACGCAGGCCGTCATGCTGGAGATGCGCATGCGGATCTTCCGGCACACCCAGCGACTCAGCCTGGAGTTCCACGAGGGGTACACCTCGGGGCGTATCATCTCGCGGCAGACGAGCGATCTGGAGTCGATCCAGGAGCTGCTCGACGGCAGTCTCAACGAGCTCATCGACGCGATCCTGATCGGCACGTTCACCGTGATCGCCCTCTGCCTGCTCGACTGGCAGAGCGGGCTGCTGCTCGTGTGCATGGGGATCCCGCTGGCGATCCTCATGCGGTGGTTCGTGGTGGAGTCGCAGAAGGGCTTCCGCACGACGCGCGTCGTGAGCGCGCGGTTGATCGTGCAGTTCGTCGAGATGATGACGGGGATCCGGGCGGTGCAGGCGTTCCGCACGGAGCGTCGCAACGCGCAGGCGTTCGCGGCCGTGTCGGAGGACTACCGCAAGGCCAACCTGCGGGTCATCCGGTTGCTCGGCGTGCTCGATCCCGGCCTCATTCTGCTTGCGAACATCACGATCGCCGTGGTGCTCCTCTGGGGTGCGCTGCGGGTGAGCGACGGCACGCTCGCGCTCGGCGTGCTGCTCGCGGCCGTGCTCTACGTGCGCAACTTCTTCGGCCCGCTCGAGGAGGTGGCGATGTTCCTGAACTCCTACCAGTCGGCGGCTGCCGCGCTCGAGAAGGTCTCCGGGGTGCTGGAGGAGGAGCCGACGGTTCCGGATCCCCGTCAGCCGGTCACGATGGCGCGAGCCCGGGGCGCCCTCGCCTTCGACCGGGTCGTCTTCGGCTACGGCAACGGCCGCACGGTGCTGGAGGAGTGCTCGCTCGAGCTGCCCGCCGGGCAGACCGTGGCGCTCGTTGGCACGACCGGAGCCGGCAAGTCGACGCTCGCGAAGCTCGTGGCGCGGTTCTACGACCCGAGCGCGGGGCGTGTGCTGCTCGACGGCGTCGACATGCGTGAGATCGCCACGGAGGATCTGCGCCGCGCGGTGGTCATGGTGACGCAGGAGGCGTACCTCTTCACCGGCACGGTGGCGGAGAACATCGCGCTCGGCAAACCCGATGCGACGCCCGAGGAGATCCGGGCCGCGGCGCGCGCCGTGGGAGCGGAGGCCTTCATCGAGGCGCTGCCCGACGGGTTCGACACCGACGTGAACAAGCGCGGCGGGCGGGTCTCGGCGGGGCAGCGGCAGCTCATCTCGTTCGCGCGCGCGTTCCTCGCGGATCCCGCCGTGCTCATCCTCGACGAGGCGACGGCGTCGCTCGACCTGCCGAGCGAGCGGCTGGTGCAGGAGGCGCTGCAGCGCCTGCTCGCGGATCGCACGGCGATCATCATCGCGCACCGGCTCTCGACCGTGGCGATCGCGGATCGGGTGCTCGTGATGGAGCGCGGTCGCGTGATCGAGGACGGCAGCCCCGCGGCGCTGGTCGCGCGCGGCGGCCGCTTCGCCAAGCTGCACGCCGAGTGGGAGCGCACCCTCGCGGCGGCGCCACCCGAGGAGGAGGAGTAGGCGGCGCCCGCCCTGCACCGCGAACTCCCGCCTCTGCTCCCTGTCCTCCACGCGGAGATCTCAGCTCTTTCGGACCGAATCGCAGGATCTGCTCCTGAATAACTGAGATCTCCGCCGGAAGTGGCGGGCTGGTGTGGCGAGCGGTGGGGCAGCCGGGCGGGCTGGCGTGCGGCGCGGGATCGACGCCGGAGACCCCCAAGCCCGCGGGACCCTGGCTAGGAGTCCGCCGGCGCCTCCTGCCGGGCGGCGGTTCGGGCCGTCGGCGGGCGCTTGAGGAAGAACACCGCGACCACCCCGAGGAGCAGCACGATCGCGGGCAGCAGCATCGTCTGCGACATCGCGGTCGCGAACGGTTCGACCACCGGGGCGGGCAGCGCGTCCCCGCCGAAGCTCCCGGATCCGGCCTCCGCCGCGGCGGGCAGGTTCGACTCCAGGCGGGCCTGCATGAACGCGGCGATCGCGGCCGACCCGAGCACCGACCCGATCGTGCGGGTCGTGTTGTAGATCCCGGCGCCCGCACCGGCCTGGCGCGGCGCCAGATTCCGGGTCGCGGTGGTCGCGAGCGGTCCCCACATGCCCGCGTTGCCCACGCCCATCAGGGCGGAGGGCAGCAGGAACATCCAGATCGGGGTGTCGGCGTTCATCAGCAGCGAGTACCACACGAGCGAGAGCACGACACACGTGAGCCCGGGCACCAGCAGGAAGCGCGGGTCGATCCGATCCAGCAGCTTGCCCGCGAACGGCGACAGCACACCGGCGCCCACCGCCATCGGGATCATGAGCAGTGCCGCCTGCGTCGGCGTGAGCCCGCGTGCGAGCTGGATGAAGAACATGAGCGGCAGCGACATGCTCGTCACCGTGAAGCCGACGGTGGCGATCCCGAAGTTCGCGATCGAGAAGTTGCGGTCGCGGAAGAGATCGAGCGGCACGAGCGGCTCGCTGCGCGTCTTCGCCTGCTGCCAGATGAAGAGCCCGAGCACCACGATCCCGGACCCGATCAGTAGCCACACCGAGATCGGCCCCCAGATCACGCCCCAGTCGAACTTCTCGCCCTCCTGCAGGCCGAAGACGATGAGGAACAGGGCGATCGCGCTCAGCACGACGCCGCCCATGTCGAAGCGGTGCGGGTGGGTCTCGAGGCGCGGCACGAGGATCCAGGCCAGCACGAACCCGACGATCCCGACCGGGATGTTGACGAAGAAGATCCACTCCCAGCCGAAGCCGTCGACCAGCAGGCCGCCCGCAAGCGGACCGACGAGCATGGCCACACCCGAGGTGGCGCCCCACAGGCCCATCGCCGCGCCGCGCTGGTTCGGCGGGAAGGTGCGGGTGATCACGGCCATGGTCTGCGGGGTCATGAGCGCCGCGCCGAGGCCCTGCAGCGCGCGCATCACGATGAGGGAGGTGAGCGATGTCGAGAGCCCGCAGCCGAGGGAGGCGAGCGTGAAGATCGCGAGGCCGATGAGGTAGATGGTGCGCGGCCCGAAGCGGTCGCCGAGGCGGCCGGTGATGAGGAGGGGCACGGCGTAGGCGAGGAGATACGCGCTCGTCACCCACACCACGTTGTCGAGGTTGTTGGTGCTCGGATCGAGTGCGGCTTTGATGGCCGGGTTCGCGACCGACACGATGGTGGTGTCGACGAGGATCATGAAGAAGCCGATGACCATCGCCCAGAGGGCGGGCCAGGGGCTTCGGGGGGACGTGGGGGTGCTCACAGCTGGGCGGCCTTTCGGAGGAGGGCGTACTGGGCGGGGTCGGAACGACCGTCATCGCCCCAGGGGATGGGTGCGTTCGACATGCGGTCGAGCAGGGTGTCGCTCCAGCTCAGGTCGGCGTCGAGGAGGGCGAGTTCGCGTTCGAACTCGATCAGGAACTGGTCCGGGGTGCCGCGGTCACGGGCGGCGGTGATGCCCTCTCGCAGGGTGTCGAGTTGCACGCGCAGGGCGTCGCGGCGCTGGGTGAGCAGTGCGGTGGCCGTGTCGAGAGGGATGTTGTGGGCCTCGGCGAGCGCGACGCGGAACGCGGCCGGCCGGTCGGTGCGTGGGAGCTCCTCGATGACCCAGGCGGGAACCGCGTCGCGGCCGGGCGGGCGGAGGGTGTAACGCGTCCGTTCAGGGCGGTTGCCGTCGCGATCCACGCCCGCCTCGGCGATGTAGCCCTGCGCTTCGAGCCGCGAGACGGTGTGGTAGACCGAGCCCTTCGTGACCGACACGATGCGGTCCCGACGGCGCTGCTCCATGAGGCGAAGCATCTCGTAGGGGTGCATGTCGTCCTCGATGAGGAGCGCGAGCACCGTGACGCCGAGGGGCGTGAGGCGCGGGGTGGGGGAGGTCACGATCTGGTCCGTTCGTACTAGTACGGATGGACTATATCACTCGGCACGGATCGATCGACGCCGGATCAGGACGCCGGGTGGGTCGGTATCGTGCCGGGCGTGTCGGCGGTGTGCCGAGCGGGTCAGTGCGCGGCGAGGCGGAACGGCTCGGGCGTGAACGCGATCCCCTGCACCGCATCGGCGAGGACCCGACCGACGGCGGGAGCGAACTTGAACCCGTGCCCCGAGAATCCCGCGGCGACCGTGATGGGGCCGACGCGGTCGAGCACAAACCGGCCGTCCGCGGTCGAGGTGTAGGTGCAGCTGATCTCGTCGGCGGTGTCGGGATCCAGCCCCGGGAACCACTCGGCGACGTAGGCCCGGAGTGCGTCGCGCGCCAGGTCGCTCGCGCGGAACCGGCGCGCGTCGGGATCCACCTCGTCGCCCGCCATGTGGAAGCCGACTTTGACCCCTTCGCCCGGAGTGAGCATGCCGTAGACGTTGGTGCGGCCAGGCTCGGTCGAGGCCGTCGCGAAGTGGTTGAAGGAGGGCCACCAGGACTCCCCGCCGGGTTCGACGAGCGTCGGCCTGACCTGGAAGTGGGCGGGGTGCTCCTCGGTGACGGTGAGGGGCGGCAGCTCCACGAGGCCGGTGAGCAGCTCCCGCGACCAGGCGCCCGCGGCGACCACTGCGCCGCTCGCCGAGAACGAGAGTTCGGCGCCGTCGGGATCCGTCGCGCGCACTTCCACCCCGCCGTCGACGACGGAGAGTGCCGTGACGCGGTGGCCGAAGCGGAGGTCGGCCCCGAACGCGCGCGCCTCCGCGGCGAACACCTCGAGGGCGGTGGCGGCGTGGATGCGGCCGGCGTCGCGGTTCGCGAGCACCGTCCCTTCGAAGCGCATGCCCGGCCAGCGGGACGCGGCCTCCTCGGCCGACAGCAGCTCGGCCGCGGCGCCCCGTGCCTGCAGGGCTGCGTACGAGCCGGCGATCGCGTCGGGATCGCCGTGGCTCACGAGGCCGCAGAGCGTCAGCAGCCGTTCGCCGGACCGCTCCTCCAGCTCCTGCCAGGCCTGCAGCGCCTCATCGTAGAGGTCGAGGTAGAACGGCTCGCCGTAGGCGTTGTTCATGTTGCGGGTGGCGCCGTGGGAGGCGCCGCGGGTGTGCCCGGGGGCGAAGCGCTCGAGCAGGAGCACGCGCTGGCCGCGCCGGGCGAGGTTCCACGCCGTGGACAGACCAATGACGCCACCCCCGACGATGATCGTGTCGACCTGCGCGGCGCGGCTCATGCGGGTCAGCCGCGCTCGGCGTCGGGTGCGGAGGGCCGGTTCGTCTCCGACGGCTGAACGTCGGTTCCCTCGGCCTCCTCGACGGCCTCGTCCTCGACGATGTCGTCGGCCGTGCGATCCCGATTGCGCCAGTCGTAGATGCTCTCCGATGCGGTCGCTCGCGGACGCGACAGGAAGATGATCGAGAGTGAGACCCCGATGAGCGCCGCGAAGATGGCGGCGAGCCACGGCCAGATGCCCAGGACGTAGAGCAGAGCGAACGGGATCGCGAAGAACAGCAGTCGCAGAACGGAGTACACGATCCAGGCAGTGCGGGGGTTGGTCACGGGTGCCACTCTACCCGGCCCGTCTGAGCCGCTCCGGAGTGTGACGCCCCGCGATCCCGCGCTCACGACGCCCCGCCCTCTGCCGAGTGAACGCACGTGCACCGCCTGCGTGTTCACAAGGTGCTTGAGCGTTCACTCGTGCAGGGGTGCGGGGGTGCGGGGGTGCACGGGCCGAAGGGCCCAGGGGTGCGCCCCACCCAGAGTGCGAGCAGCCCCCCCCAGTCTCCGGGAGGGTCCAGGAGTGCGCGGTAGCATGGATCCATGGTGCGATTCTTGATTATCGGGATCGTCATCGCCGTTGCCTTCACGTTGTACGCGCTGGTCGACGCGGCGATGACGGACGGCTCACGTGCGCGCGGGGTGAGCAAGCCGGTCTGGGTCGTGGTGATCGTGCTGCTGCCAGTGATCGGTGGCATTCTGTGGTTCCTCATCGGCAAGGGCGCGACCCCGGCGAAGCGACCGCAGGCACCGGACGACGACCCCCGGTTCACCGGGACGCGGATGTCACCGGTCGACCTGGACGTCCACATGCGCGACCTCGAGGATCGCCTGCGCGAACTCGACGACGAGGTGTTCCCGGGTGAGCCCGATGAGCCCCGTGGATCTGCGCAGCCCGGCGCATCGGGCGGATCCGCCGCGAGCGATGCTGACGGTCGTTCGGGCTCGGGCTCGGGCTCGGGCTCGGGCACCGGGTCGAGCTCGGCATCGAGCACCGGCCCGGGTGCACCGGAATCGACGTCTTCGGGTGCGACGGATCGACCAGAGCCGAAGCGGCAGAGCGGCGCGGACGAGAGCGCGTCGGACGCCGAGACGACGGCTGATGGCGACTCCGGCGCGACGCAGAAGTGACGCGGCAGCCGAGTGATCGACGCGCGCACGTGACCGACTCTGACGTGACGGACCCTGACGTGACGGCCACCGGCCCGGCCCCGGCCTCCATCTTCGCCGTCGAACTCCTCGCCGAACTGATCCGGCGCGGGGTGCGCGACGTGGTCGTGTGCCCCGGATCGCGTTCGCAGGCGCTCGCGCTCGCCGCCGCCGCCGCGGAGCACGCCGGAGCGATCCGCCTGCACGTGCGTCTCGACGAGCGATCGGCCGGATTCTTCGCCCTGGGCGTTGCACGTGAAACCGGCATGCCGGCGCCCGTCGTCGTCACGAGCGGCACGGCGGTCGCGAACCTCCTGCCCGCGGCGCTCGAAGCGCACGAGGGGCGGGTGCCGCTGATCCTCCTCACCGCGGATCGGCCCGAGGAACTGCGCGGGATCCGCAGCAACCAGACCACCGCGCAGGCGGGGCTCTTCGCCTCGATCGCTCGCCGGGTGCTCGACGTGCCGGCGCCGGAACTCGGGCCGGACGGGGATCTCCGCCGCGATGCCGATCGGGATCCCGGCCGCCTCGCCGCCGACGCGCTCGCCGCCGCGATCGGATCGCCGGGGGGTGCGCCCGCAGGGCCGGTGCAGCTCAATCTCGCGTTCCGTGAGCCGCTCTCGGGCACCGCGGGGTTCGACGCGATGATCGCGGCGGGATTCGAGGCCGCAGCCGAGGAAGCGGCAGACCTGGCAGCCGCGCCCACCGAACAACCCCAACCCCCGACCTCCGATGACTTCCAGCTCAGCGGCGACACCCTCGCGGTGGTCATCGCGGGTGAAGGATCCGGATCCGACGCCGAGGCGTTCGCGCACGCAGCCGGGATCCCGCTCCTCGCGGAAGTGGTGAGCGGAGCCCGGTTCGGCCGCGAGTCCATCACCGCCTACGCCACGCTGCTCGACGATCCTCAGCTCGGCGGCCTGATCGAGCAGGCGATCGTGTTCGGTCACCCCACCCTCACCCGTCAGGTGCCGAGCCTGCTCCGTCGTGAGGATGTCGACGTGGTGGTCGTCGATCCGCACCGCGACACCGACCATTTCACCCCCGACAGGTCCGCCCGGGTTGTCCGATCGGCGCACGTCGCCGCGGAGCACGATCCCCGCGCGCTGCGGCGGTGGCTCGGCGCGTGGGTCGTGGCCGACCGCGAGTTGCAGCGGGATCGCACGACCCTGCACGAACCCGACCTCGAAGCGGCGCGCGCCACGGGGTACAAGGAGCGCAATGCCTACGCGCGCGCCGAGGTGGCCACGCTGCGCGAACCGATCTCGCGAGAACTGCTCGTGGAGAGCGTGTGGCGCGCCACCTGGCCCCACGACCGGATCGTGCTCGCGGCCTCGCGCCTCGTGCGGGTGCTCGACGGCCTCGCTCCCGCGCGGCGCCTCGAGGTGCGATCGAATCGGGGCCTCGCCGGCATCGACGGTACGGTCGCGACGGCGCTCGGCATCGCGTCGGCGAGTCAGTCGGCGGCGGATCCCGGCCGCGCTGCCGGAACGACTCGCGTGCTGCTCGGCGACCTCGCGCTGCTGCACGATGCCGGGTCGCTGCTGCTCACCGAGGGGGAGGAGCGGCCGAGGATCCAGCTCTTCGTCGGCAACGACGGCGGCGGCACGATCTTCGACGGGCTCGAGGTCGCGGGGTCGACGGCGGCGGAGGCGTTCGATCGGGTCATGCTCACTCCGCAGCGGGTCGACGTCGCGGCGCTGGCGGCGAGCTACGGTTGGGAGTTCCTCCGGGTCGAGACCCGTGGGGAGCTCGAGCGGCTGCTCACCGCGCCCGTCACCGGCCCCACACTCGTCGAGGTGCCGCTGGAGCGCTGACGGGGTGCCCTTAGCGGGCGAAGGCCTCCGTGATCGGGCGGAACTTCGAGTCCGTCTCGCCGAGTTCGTGCGCGGGATCGGATCCCGCCACGATCCCCCCGCCCGCGCTCGCGGTGACGGTCCGCCCCTCCGGGAGATCCGGACCCACCTGCGCGCACCGCAGCGCGATGACCCACTCCCCGTCGCCCTCGGCGTCGATCCACCCGACCGCACCCGAGTACCGGCCGCGGTCGAACGGCTCGAGCTCGGCGATCGCCGCGACGGCCCCGGCGGTCGGGGTGCCCGCGACCGCCGCGGTCGGGTGCAGGGCGTCCACGAGCTCCAGCGCGGAGCTCTGCTCGCCGAGCGAGGCGCCGAGATCGGTCGCGAGGTGCCAGACGTTCGGGAGCTGGAGCGGGAAGGGCTCCTCGCTCGTCCGAAGGTCGCGCACGTGCGGTGAGAGTGCTGTGACCACGCTCTGCACCGCGAAGTCGTGCTCGTGCTGCTCTTTCGCGCTCGTGAGGAGCTCGTCGCGCGCCTGGGCGTCGCGCTGCTCGGACTCGGGGTGACGCGCGCGGGTGCCGGCGAGCACCCGGGCCGACACCGCCCCGTCGGTCGCGCGGATGAGCGTCTCCGGGCTCGCGCCGATCAGGCCGTCGACGGCGAACGTCCAGCAGTCGAGGTAGCGATCCGCGAGCCGGGTGAGCGGGAACCGGAGGTCGGATCCCGGATCGATGCGACCGGTCAGTTGCCGTGCGAGCACGATCTTCTCGACGCCGCCCGCGGCGATGCGGTCGGCGGCCTCGTTGACCCCGGTGAGGTAGGCGGCGACGGGATCGGCGCCGTCGGCCGACGGGGAGAGGGCGACCCCCGGCCAGGGGCCGTGCGGCGCGGCGTCGGGAAGCGCGGGCTCAGTGCGGGGCGCATGTTCGCCCGAGTCGGGACCGGAGTCGGAACCGGTGCTGGTGCCGGTGCTGGTGCTGGTGCTGGTGCTGGTGCCGGTGCCGGTGTGAGCGATTTCGGTGGTTGTTGCCGAGCCGTCGAGCACATCGGTGTGAGCGATTTCCGTGATCCACGCGGATCCCCGATGCCGCGCGACGAGCAGCCGGGGCACGATGAGTACACTCTCGGCCGTGCTGTCGTCATCGAACGCGAAGGTGCCGAGGGCGATGAGGCCGGTGCCCGGCATGCGGACGGGGTCGTCGATCTCCGCGGCGGCTGCGATCGCGCGCCAGGCTCGTGCCGCATCCCGGATCCGTGTTGGACCGCTGAAGTGGAGCCGCAGGGTCTCGCCGATCCCGACGCAGCCGCGGTCGCCACGGGTCCAGAGCAGGGGCTCGGACGGATCGGCGAGCGAGATGAGGTCCGGGGTCTCGGCGAGGGGTCTGGTCACCGCTCGGAGAGCAGGCACCTCGGGATCGCTGGACACTCCCATAATCTACCGCTCCGCGCTGAGTGCTGCCGACGCGGGGTCGGCCCCGGGATCCGGATCCCGAACCGTCATTCGGATATGGGCCGTCATGCGGATGGAAACGCCCGGTTACATCCGCATGAGCGCTCAGATCCGCATGACGGCCCGCACCCGCTCAGCCAGCAGCCCCCAGCCCCTCAGCCCCCAGCCCTACTTCGCGTCCGCCGCAGCCGACGCCTTCTGCGAGAAGTACACGGGGATCAGCGACAGCAGGATGATCACCGTCGCCACCACGTTCACCTGGTTCGCCTCGTTCGGCCGCGCCATCTGGTTCATGATCCAGAGCGGCAGCGTCTCGACGCCCGGGGGTGCCGTGAAGATCGTCACCACGACCTCGTCGAATGACAGCGCGAACGCCAGCAGCCCGCCCGCGATGAACGCGCTCCGGAACTGCGGGAAGGTCACGAGCCGGAACGTCTGGCCGATCCCGGCCCCGAGGTCCATCGACGCCTCCTCGAGGTTCGGGTTCATGCGGCGCAGCCGGGCGATGACGTTGTTGAACACCATCACCACGCAGAAGGTGGCGTGCGCGATGATCATGCCCGCGTATCCCACCTTGATGCCCATCGGATCGAGCACCCCGTAGAAGGTGTTCGAGAGCGCCACGCCGGTGACGATGCCGGGCAGGGTGATCGGCAGGATGATGAGCAGGTTCACGACCTCGCGGCCGAAGAACGTGAAGCGCTGCAGCGCGAACGCCGACAGCGTGCCGAGCAGCAGCGCGATCAGCGTCGCACCCGCCGCCACGACGAGGGAGTTGATGACCGCGGCGTGCACGGCCTCGTTCATGAGCGCCTTCTCCCACCACACCAGCGAGAAGCCGCTGATCGGCCACCCCGCGATGCGCGAGCTGCTGAAGGAGTTCATGATGATCACGAGGAGCGGCACGTAGGTGCAGGCGATGACGAGCGAGGCGACCACCCAGAGGGAGATCTTCGCTCCGCGGCTCAGTCTCAGCATGGCGGGCTCCTAGAGGTTCTCGAGCGCGCCGGTGCGACGGACGGCGAGCAGGTAGATGAGGACAAGGACGATCGGGACGACTGAGAATGCGGCCGCGACCGGGGGATTGAGGTTGATGTTCGACGCGATGATGGTGCCGATCATCTGGGTGGATCCGCCCACGAACTTCGCCGCGAGGAAGTCGCCGAGGCTGAGGGAGAACGTGAAGATCGACCCGGCGATGAGCGCGGGCTTCAGGAGCGGCACGACCACCGTCGAGATGGTGCGCAGGCCCTTCGCGCCGAGGTCCGACGACGCATCGAAGAGGTTCGCCGGGATCTGCGATACCGCGGTGTAGACCGGGATCGCCATGTAGGGGAACCAGAGGTAAATGAGCGCGATGATCGTGACCACGATGCCGTACCCCGGGCTCTGGATCCCGAGCGGACCGAACAGCCAGTTGAAGAAGCCCTGCTCTGAGAACACGATGCGGACGGAGAGGATCTTCACGAGGTAGCCCGCCCAGAGCGGGAGGGTCACGGCGACGGCGAGCACGGCCCGCAGCCACGGCTTCGCCACCTTCGCCATGAAGATCGCGAGCGGCACCGCGAGGATCGCGCACACCACGGTCACGGTGAGGGCGATCCCGAGCGTGCGGACCGCGGCGGCGAAGTAGGCGGGCACCGTGAAGATGCTCGCGAAGTTGTCGAGGGAGAATCCCGGCTTCACCTTCGAGGTGAAGGAGTCCGTCTCCCAGAACGCGGTCACGAGCATGAGCGCGAGGGAGAGGATGTACACACCGACGAGCCACACCATCGGCAGGCTCAGCAGGGCGGCCAGGCGACCGCGGGGGTGGCGCTGCAGCGCTGAGGAGAGCGGCTTCGGCCGCGTCTCGAGGGAGATCTGGGTGGTCACGTCGGTTCCGTTTCCGAAGAGGTGGGGTGGTGCGGCTGGGGGTGGGGATCGGGGTGTGGGGCGGTGCGACCGCCCCACACCCGCGACGGGCTGCTTAGCCCTTGACCGTGAGCCAGGCGTCGGTCCACTGCTGGAAGTTGGTGCACGTCACATCCGTGCGGCCGTCGATGCACTGCTCGATGGGCGTGGTCCAGAACCACACATTCGAGAAGTACTCCTCATCGGTGGCGTTGAACTGGTCGCAGTGCGCCTTCGCCTCGTCGCTCGTCTCGCAGAACGCGGCGTTGGCCGGTGCCATGCCGAAGTTCATCGCGATCTGACCGTTGACCTCGGCCGCGCTCGTGTAGTCCATCCACGCGTAGGCGCAGTTGGGGTTCGCGGACTCTGCGGCGAGCATCCAGGCGTCGGACCAGCCGGTCGACCCCTCCTCGGGCAGCGTGCCCTCGAGTGCCGGGTTCTCCGACAGCTTCTTCAGCACCTCCCACGAGGTGCCCGCCACGACGTCGCCGCCGTTGAACGCGGTGATCTGCTTCACCGGATCCGACCAGTAGTCGCCGATGATCGTATTCTGCTGCTTCAGCAGGTCGATCGCGGCGGTCAGCTGCGTCTCGTCGAGCGCGTAGGGGTTCGTGATCCCGAGATCGGGTTCGTGCGCCATCAGGTAGACGGCCGCGTCGGCGATGTAGATCGGTGCGTCGTAGCCGATGATCTTGCCGGCGTAGGGGGAGTCCTCTTCCCACACGACGTCCCAGCTCGTGGGCGCCTCGGTCACGACATCCGTGTTGTACTGCAGGATGTTGGCGCCGCGGCCGATGGGCACGCCGTACGACTTGCCGTTGAGCGTGTCGTAGAGCTGTCCCTTCATGCCCTCGACGATGTCGTCGCCGAAGTTCGGGATCAGATCGAGGTTGAGCGGCTGCACGTCGCCGCCGACGATCAGGCGAAGGCTCGCGTCGCCCGAGGCCGATACGAGGTCGTAGTTGCCCGTGCGCATAAGCTGCACCATCTCGTCGGAGGTGCCGGCGACCTTGCGGTTCACCGTGCAGCCGGTGTCGGCCGTGAACTGGTCGGACCAGGCCGGCTCGACGAAGCCGGACCAGGCCACGATATTGACCTCGTCCTCGAACTCGCCGAGCTCCTCCTGCATCGGGATCTCGGGAACGTCGATCTTGAGCTCGCCGCTCCCGGCCTCCTCGCCGCCGCCGCTCGCGCAGCCGGTGAGGATCAGGCCGAGTGCCGCCGTCATGGCGAGCGGCACTGCCAGCATCTTCTTCTTCATCATCAGTACTCCTTTGGGTGATGGTCGTGGTTCGTGAGGTGTGGTCGTGGGTCGTGAGGTGCGGGCGGGCGCGGGCCGGGGTGCGTGGTTCCGGATCGGCGGTTCCCGGCTACGCCGGAACCGCAGCCGCGACCGTTCCCGGGATCGCGGTCGCGTGGTTGCGCTGGAAGCGCAGGCTCACGGCGTCGCCGCGGTGGACGCTCGATCCGACGCGCGGCGTGTGCGAGTTCTGCTTCTCGGCGATCACCCGCACGCCGTCCTCGGTGTCGACGAGGTAGCGGGTGTGAGGGCCCGCGTAGACGGTCTCGGCGACGATCCCCGAGATCGCGATCGTCTCGGCGTCGACGGGCGCGGTCGTGTCGGCCAGGTGCACCCGCTCGGGGCGGAGGCTGTGGACATTCGCGTCGCCGAAGAGTCGGAGCGAGAGATCCGACGGCACGAGATTCGTGACACCGAGGAACTTCGCCACGAACTCGGTCTCGGGGAACTCGTACACCTCGTGCGGTGTGCCGACCTGCTCGATCTTGCCGTCGTTGAAGACCGCGACGCGGTCGGAGAGCGTGAGCGCCTCCTCCTGGTCGTGCGTCACGAAGATGAAGGTGATGCCGACCTCGCGCTGGATCTGCTTCAGCTCCACCTGCATCTGCTCGCGCAACTGCTTGTCGAGCGCGCCGAGGGGCTCATCGAGCAGCAGCACCTTGGGGCGCAGGATCAGGGCGCGGGCGAGCGCGATGCGCTGCCGCTGCCCGCCGGAGAGCTGCGAGGGACGGCGATCCGCGACGTGGCCGAGCTGGACCTGCTCGAGCGCCTCGCCCACGAGGCGGGCGCGCTCCGCCTTGGAGATCCCGCGCACCTTCAGGCCGTAGGCGACGTTCTCCGAGATCGTGAGGTGCGGGAAGAGCGCGTAGTCCTGGAACACCGTGTTGACCTCGCGGTCGAACGGCGCGGTGCGCGTGACGTCGGTGCCGTGGAGCAGGATCTTGCCTGCGGTCGGCTCCTCGAAGCCCGCGATCATGCGGAGCACGGTCGTCTTGCCGGAGCCCGAGGGGCCGAGCATGGAGAAGAACTCCCCGGCGCGGATCTCGATGTCGAGGTCCTTCACCGCCGTGAAGTCGCCGAACTGCTTGAGCACGCCCTGAACGGACACGGCGCTCTCGCTGCCGGTGGTGGGGGCTGGGGTGTGAGGCATGTGCCGTTGCTCCTCAACGTCGTTGTCGGAATGGCCTGTCGAACCAATGTCAGAAACCATAACATATGGGTTTATAGGTTTTGTTTCGCGGAGCGGGCGGCGGCGTCACGTTTTGATTACGATGCATCACAGAGGTTTCCCCGCGCGGCCGTGCCAGACTCGACTGCGGAACCGCACACGGAAGGGAGCGCAGTGTGAGCCAGACGCCTGTCCAGTCACCCCCGAGCCGCCTGCGCATCGCCGCCTTCGCTCCCATCGGCGAGGAGGGGCGCACGGAGCTCGTCGAATCCCGGTTGGTGCAGGCGATCTCGGTCGGCGCGTTCATCGAGGGCGAGCGCCTGCCGAGCGAGACCGAGCTCTCCCACCTGCTCGGGGTCGCGGTGGTGACGGTCCGCGAGGCGCTTGGCGCACTCCGCCATCGCGGCCTCATCGAGACCCGGCGCGGACGCAACGGCGGGAGCTTCGTGCGGCCGAGCCACGGCACCGTCGAAGAGGTGAACGCTCGCGCGCTCATGGAGATGCCGCGGGTGGCGCTCGCCGACCTGGGTGTGCACTACGAGGTCATCTCGAGCGCGTGCGCCGAGTACGCGTGCCTCCGCGCGACCCCCGAGGAGCTCCGGATCGTCGAGCGGATCCTGCGCGAGACGCGCGACCTGCCCGCGCAGCTCTGGCGCCGCCGGATCACGGAGGTGCAGCTGGAGCTCGCCGCGCTCAGCCAGTCCGTGCGGCTCACGAACGAGCACGTCCGGCTGCAGACCGAGTTCACCCCGTTCCTCGCGCTGCAGGACCAGGACGTGGAGGCGCGGCTCGCCACCCACGACGCGCTGCTCGCCCAGATCACCGCGACGCAGTCGGGCGATGTCGCGGCGGCCCGCACCGCGGTGCGGGAGAGCGTCCGCGCCTCGGCGCGCTGGCTCGTGCGGTTCCGCGGCGAACTCCTCGAAACCTCGCAGACCGGCGACCTTCGTGCCACACTGGGATCTCGACACACGCGCGGCGACTCGGGCGGTGCACTCAGCGGGGAGGAATCGGCGTGAGCGAAGCAGTGGGACGTTCGCTCGACGACGCGATCGCACGGGTCGACGACTTCTTCGACGGCGTCTTCGCCCCGCTGGAGGAGTGGCTGCCGCCGCTGCGGACCCGCGTCAGCGGTTGGATCGACGACGAGTCCTTCACCGGGGCGCAGCTCGCCGCGCTGGTCGAGGAGGACGTCACCCGCATGTTAGACAACGCGGAGCGCCCGCTCTACGGCGCCGGGTACTGCGCCAGCGACGCGGTGGTGACCGAGGGCAATCCCCTCGCGTGGTGGCAGGGTCCGGAGCGCAGCCTGCTCGCCTCCTCCACGTTCGGCCCGGGGCAGGCCGCGATCGACCTCGTCCGCCTCGAGTGGTACCGGGTGCCCGCGGCGACCGGCGAGCGTCACGTCGCCGGTCCCTTCGTCGACTACCTCTGCTCGAACGAGATCACCATCACCTCCGCGCTGCCCGTCGAGGTTGACGGCCGGTTCTGCGGCGTGATCTGCGCCGACGTCATCGTCGCCTCCCTCGAGCGGGTGCTGCTGCCGCGGGTCGCGGAACTCGTCGACGCGACCCTCGTGAACCTCGGCGGCCGGGTCGTGGTGTCGACCGATCCCGGATACGAGACGGGGGATCGCTACCTCGGGGCCGATCCGGAATCCGGGATCGACGCCCTCGTCGCCGCGGGATCCGCGCCCGACGGCGTGCGCATCGCGCGGTCGGCGCGCTACCCGTTCGCGCTCATCGGATCCGGCGCGGGAGCGAACTAGAGCAGGTGCCCGCCGCCGGAGACCTTCATCCGGCTGACGAGGTTCTTGACGTCCTGCGCCTTGCTCTTCGTGGTGACGAGCAGCACGTCGGCCGTGTCGACGACGACGACGTCTTCGACGCCGACGAGCGCCACGAGGCGATCGCTCTCCGACACCACGATGCCGCTCGAGGCGTCCGAGAGCACCTGGGCGCCGTCGCCGAGCACCGCGAGGTCGCTGCCCCGGCCGCGGGTCAGGAGGTTCGCCACACTCGCGAAGTCGCCCACGTCGTCCCAGTCGAAGTGGGCCGCGACGCAGACCATCTTGTCGGCGGCGGCCGCGGGCTCCGCGACCGTGTAGTCGATCGCGATCTTCGGGAGGGCGGGCCACACGCGTTCGCGCACCTGCGCCCCGCGCTCCGTGCCCCAGGCCGCGGCGATCTCGCGGAGCGAGCGCACCATGTCCGGCTCCGCGAGCGCCATCTGGTCGAGCAGCACGGTGGCCTTCGCGATGAACATCCCGGCGTTCCAGAGGTATCCGCCGTGCGCGAGGTACTCGCCGGCCTTCGCGGCGCTCGGCTTCTCCACGAACTCGGTCACCTCGTAGACGTCGAACGGGGCGAGGTCGCCGCGGGCCGCGCCGCAGGCGATGTACCCGAACCCGGTCGCGGGGTGGCCGGGGTGGATCCCGATCGTGGCGATGTAGCCCTGATCCGCCGCCTGCGCCGCGGTCGCGACCGCGCGCTGGAAGAGGACGTCGCCCCGGATGACGTGGTCGGCGGCGAAGGAGCCGAGGATCGCATCGGGATCGCGCAGCTCCAGGATCGCGGCCGCGAGACCGATCGCGGCGGAGGAGTCCTTGGGCTCGCTCTCCGTGATGAGGTTCTCGGGCAGCAGATGGGGGAGCTGCGCCGCGACCGAGTCGCGGTGCGCGTTGCCGGTGACGACGAGGATCCGCTCGGGGGGCGCGATGGGCGCGAGGCGGTCCCAGGTCGCACGGAGCAGCGAGTCTCCCGACCCGGTCAGGTCGAGCAGGAACTTCGGAGCGTTCGCCCGGGAGAGCGGCCAGAGTCGCGATCCGACTCCTCCCGCGGGAATCACGCACGTGAGGCGGTCGAGCGCGGAGGGCGTCGCGGAGGGCTCAGGCATGGCCCCAGCCTAGCGAGCGCGGCTCCGGAACGGCTGTGCCGATCGGGGCGCGGATCGCCGTGTCGATCAGAGTGCGGATCGGGCGCCGACCATGGCGCCGGATCCCGATTCATCAGATGAATGCGCGGGTCTCGGCGCTGCTCCGCTGGCCGGGACGCGCCGAGAATGGTGACATAATGGGTGCGCAGCGGATTCTCAGACACGAGTCTGTTCGGGTGCAGGTCGCCCGCGCTCCCTGAGCTCCGCGTTGTCAGCTGTTGGGCCACGCTCAACGAAGCAGGACCAAGGAGGAAGCTCGTGTCAGCCCAAACGGCAGCGGTCGCACCGACGGCGAAGAAGAAGAGTCGCCCGGGAGGGACGCTCTATCGCGGCAACGAGGGCATGTGGTCGTGGGTGCTGCACCGGATCACCGGCGTCGCCATCTTCTTCTTCCTCCTCGTGCACGTGCTCGATACGGCCCTCATCCGCGTCAGCCCTGAGGCGTACAACGCGGTCATGTCGACCTACAAGACCCCGATCATGGGTCTCGGCGAGGCGGCGCTCGTCGCGGCCATCGTGTTCCACGCGTACAACGGCATCCGGATCATCCTGGTCGACTACTGGCGCAAGGGCACGCAGTACCAGCGAGTGATGTTCTGGATCGTGATCGCCGCCTGGGCGATCACCATGGCCGGCTTCCTGCCGCGCCACCTGATGAACGTGTTCGGCCACTAGGCGAGGGGAAACAGACATGACGATGACGATTGAATCCCCGCGCGCACAGACGCCGGCGAAGAAGCGGACCAACTGGGAGAAGTGGGGCTGGATCTACATGCGCGTCTCCGGCGTGCTGCTGATCGTGCTGGTGTTCGGCCACCTGTTCTCCAACCTGATGATCGGCGACGGCGTGCACGCCATCGACTTCGGCTTCGTCGGCGGCAAGCTCGCGAACCCGTTCTGGCAGGTCTGGGACACGCTGCTGCTGTGGCTCGCGCTCATCCACGGCGCGAACGGAATGCGGACGATCGTGAACGACTACGTGTCGAAGCCCCGCGTGGCGAAGGCCTTCCGCGTCGCGCTCTTCCTCTCCGCGGCGCTGCTCATCCTGCTCGGCACCTTCGTGATCTACACCTTCGATCCCTGCCCCCCGGGCGCGGATCCGGCGCTCGTCGCCTCGTTCTGCAACACGCCCTAGCGTGTGCCTCGAGCGGCGCGCCCCGGGCGTTCCGCTCGCTCAGACTCACAGATCTCTTGAATGGAAGTTAGGACACCCGTGACCACCAACACCCACCAGGGCGAGGAAGTGACCGTCAAGGATGGCGTCACGTACCACCAGTTCGACGTGGTGATCGTCGGCGCTGGCGGTGCCGGCATGCGTGCCGCGATCGAGGCCGGGCCGAAGGCCAAGACCGCGGTCATCACGAAGCTCTACCCGACGCGCTCGCACACGGGAGCGGCGCAGGGCGGCATGGCCGCGGCGCTCGCGAACGTCGAGGACGACAACTGGGAGTGGCACACCTTCGACACGGTCAAGGGCGGCGACTACCTGGTGGATCAGGACGCGGCCGAGATCCTGGCGAAAGAGGCCATCGAGGCCGTCATCGACCTCGAGAACATGGGCCTCCCCTTCAACCGCACCGACGAGGGCAAGATCGACCAGCGTCGATTCGGCGGGCACACCCGCGACCACGGCAAGGCTCCGGTGCGCCGCGCGTGCTACGCCGCCGACCGCACCGGCCACATGATCCTCCAGACGCTCTTCCAGAACTGCGTCAAGCTGGGCGTCAACTTCTTCAACGAGTACTACGTGCTCGACCTGGTCATGACCGAGGAGAACGGCACCAAGCGCCCCTCCGGCGTCGTCGCCTACGAACTCGCCACGGGCGACCTGCACGTCTTCCAGGCGAAGTCGATCGTCTTCGCGACGGGCGGCTTCGGCAAGATCTTCAAGACGACCTCGAACGCGCACACCCTGACGGGTGACGGCGTCGGCATCATCTGGCGCAAGGGTCTGCCGCTCGAGGACATGGAGTTCTACCAGTTCCACCCGACCGGCCTCGCCGGCCTCGGCATCCTGCTGACCGAGGGCGCGCGCGGTGAGGGCGCGATCCTCCGAAACGCGAGCGGCGAGCGCTTCATGGAGCGCTACGCGCCCACGATCAAGGACCTCGCGCCCCGCGACATCGTGGCCCGCTGCATGGTGCAGGAGGTGCTCGACGGCCGCGGCGCCGGTCCGCACAAGGACTACGTCTACCTCGACTGCACCCACCTCGGGGCCGAGGTGCTGGAGACGAAGCTCCCCGACATCACCGAGTTCGCGCGCACCTACCTCGGCGTCGATCCCGTCACCGAGCCGGTGCCCGTCTTCCCGACGGCCCACTACGCTATGGGCGGCATCCCGACGAACGTCCAGGGCGAGGTGCTCAGCGACAACGACACGGTGATGCCCGGCCTGTACGCCGCGGGCGAGTGCGCCTGCGTCTCCGTGCACGGCTCCAACCGCCTCGGCACGAACTCGCTGCTCGACATCAACGTCTTCGGCAAGCGCTCGGGCAACCAGGCCGCCGATTACGCGAACACCGCCGAGTTCGTCGCCCTCCCTGAGGATCCCTCGAAGGAGGTGCGCGAGCTCGTCGATCGGTTCCGCACCGGCAGCGGCACGGAGCGCGTCTCCGACATCCGCAAGGAGCTGCAGGAGGCCATGGACCGCGGCGCCCAGGTGTTCCGCACCGAGGAGTCGCTCACCGAGGTGCTCGGCGTGATCCACGGCCTGCGCGAGCGCTACAAGAACGTGGGGGTGCAGGATCGCGGCAAGCGGTACAACACCGACCTGCTCGAGGCGATCGAGCTGGGCTTCCTCCTCGACCTCGCCGAGGTGCTCGCCTACACCGCGCGCAACCGCAAGGAGAGCCGCGGCGGCCACATGCGCGACGATTACCCGAATCGCGATGACGAGAACTACATGCAGCACACCATGGCGTACCTCTCGGGCGACCCGCACTCCGCGGACCCCGAGGATCACATCCGGCTCGACTGGAAGCCGGTGGTGTTCACGAAGAACGAGCAGGGCGAGTTGAACTACCCGCCGATGGAGAGGAAGTACTAGGCCATGAGCACCGCTACTGCTGAAGCCGTCACGACCGCGGCCCCGGACGCTCCGAAGCCGTTCACGGTCACCCTGCTGGTGCGCCGCTACAACTCCGAGTCCGAGCGCGATGCGTACTGGGAGGACTTCGACGTCGAGATGTACCCGACGGACCGCATCCTCGACGCGCTGCACCGCATCAAGTGGGATCAGGACGGCACGCTCGCGTTCCGCCGCTCCTGCGCCCACGGCATCTGCGGCTCCGACGCGATGCGCATCAACGGCCGCAACCGGCTCGCGTGCAAGACCCTGATCAAGGATCTCGACATCTCGAAGCCGATCTACGTCGAGGCGATCAAGGGGCTGCCGCTCGAGAAGGACCTCATCGTCGATATGGAGCCGTTCTTCGCCTCCTACCGCGCGGTGCAGCCCTTCCTCGTGGCGAACAGTGCGCCCGAGCCCGGCAAGGAGCGGATCCAGGACATCGCGGCCCGCGAACGCTTCGACGACACCACGAAGTGCATCCTGTGCGCCGCGTGCACCTCGTCCTGCCCCGTGTTCTGGACCGACGGCCAGTACTTCGGCCCCGCTGCGATCGTGAACGCGCACCGCTTCATCTTCGACTCGCGCGACGACAACGCCCAGGTGCGTCTCGATATCCTCAACGACACCGAGGGCGTGTGGCGCTGCCGCACCACCTTCAACTGCTCGGACGCCTGCCCGCGCGGCATCCAGGTGACCAAGGCGATCGCCGAGGTCAAGGCGGCCATCCGCACCGGCAAGACCTCCTGATCGACGCACCCGCGTCGATCCCGCCGCGCACGTCATGACGTCGACGCCCCGATCTCCCCACCGCCCCGAGGGCGAGGAGGCCGGGGCGTCGTCGCGTGTGGCGGAGACCGTCGAACGCGGCCGGAGCATCTGGGAGTGGGTGCAGCTCACGCGGCCCTGGCGCACGTTCTCGCACTTCACGAACGTCGGCGGCAACGTGCTCACGGCGGGCATGAGCTACCAGGCGCTGTTCGCGGTCTTCGCGGCGCTGTGGGTCGGCTTCGGGGTGTTCGGGATCTGGCTGCGGGATCGCCCGGAGCTCCTCGACTCGATCGTCACCCAGATCAACACCTTCATTCCCGGGCTGCTCTCCGAGTCCGGCACCCCCGGGGCGATCTCGCTCGACGTGCTGCTCGGCGCGCGCGTGCTGGACTGGACCAGCATCGTCGCGGGGGCCTCGCTGCTCTGGGTCGCCCTGAACTGGTTCACGGGCACGCGCCGGTCGATCCGGATCATCTTCGGCCTCGAGGTGAAGCAGTACCGCAACGCGCTGCTGCTGAAGCTCCGGGACCTGAGTCTCGCCGTCGCGTTCTTCCTGGCGATCCTCGTCTCCGCGTCGCTCACCCTGCTGAGCTCGAATGTCGCCGACAGCCTGCTGTCGTGGCTCGGCGTCGACTCGGACAGCTGGTTCTTCGGCACGATGGGCTCCCTGCTGCGCTACGGCGCCATGTACGCCTTCGACGTGCTGGTGCTCATCGCCATGCACCGCTTCCTCGCGGAGGTGCGCGTGCCGCGGTGGTCGCTCCTGCGCGGCTGCGCGCTCGGGGGTCTCGGCCTGCTCGGGCTGAAGATCCTCGGCGCGGCCCTGCTGGGGGGCGCCTCGAGCAACGCGCTGCTCGCGACCTTCGCCGTGTTCATCGGTCTGCTGCTGTGGTTCAACTTCATCTGCCGGGTGCTGCTGCTCACCGCGGCGTGGATCTCCGTTGGGCAGCACCCGAGCTTCGGTCTGCCGGTCGAGGGGGAGGGCGCCGGGGCGACCCTCCTCGGCTAGTCACCGGTCACTCAGGGGTGGGGCTCAGCAGTTCGAGAGGTCGAGCTCCGTCCAGGCGGAGACGCGGCCGTCCCGGCCTGTGAGCTGGATCTCGATCACGGCGGGGTTCACCGCGTCGGTGAATCCGGGAGAATCCGCGAGTCCGGGCCACTGGGACAGCGGGGTGATCGAGTTCGACATCCAGAGCGCACCGCTCCACGTCTTCACCACTGACGCGGGGAGCATCACCGGGGTGGTGCTCGGGAACTGGGTGACCCGCACGCGGGCACCGTCGAGGGCCCGCGACGCGAGACCGTAGACGAACGTTCCGCCGACCCCGTTCTGCGAGGTGCTGCACGCGGGCACTCCGGTAGTCAGCGTGGGGTCGACGGTCGGATCCGGATCCGGAGTGGGAGTCGGCGTCGGGGTGGGTGTCGGATCGACCGGCGGGGTCGTGGTCCCCGTTCCGGGATCGCGCGGCGGATCCGCCCGCACGGTCGGGTCGGGAACGACGACCTCCGGAACCTCGGGAACCGGGGTGTCCGTCGTCGGGGCCGGCGTCGACGGCTTCGGCGCGGTGGTGGTGGCAGGCTCGGGCTTCGCCGACGGCTCCGCTTCGGCCGGGACCTCGGAGGTCGTCGACTCCGCCGCCGTCGCATCGGGTCCGCTCCCGCCCAGCACGTTCGAGAGCACGATCGCCCCGCCGGCGATCACGGCGACGGCGGCGACCGCCACCCCCGCGATGAGTGCCGCGGGTCCGGTCAGCACCCCGACCGCCGTCGATCCGCCGGCGCCCAGACCACCGGCTGATCCCGAACCACCGCCCGCGGCCGCCCCGGCCCCGGTGGCCGAACCACTGGCGGAAACCGCGGCGCCACCCGCGGCGCCACCCGCGGCCATTGCGGGGGCCGCCTGGCCGAACGCGCCGAGGAGGGATCCCGCGGCGCCGCCGCCGACGAACAGGCTCGCGAGCACCAGCGCCAGCTTCTGGTTCAAGAAGGAGTACTCCGCCACGGCACCCGGGCAGGTCTCGCACCGCGCGAGATGCGCCTCGACGTCACGGCGCAGCGCGGCCGTGAGTTTGCCGCGCTCATAGCGCTGGAGGTGGGTGAGGGTCGTCTGGCACTCGGCGGCGGCGAGCTCACGATTGACGTGCGCCTCCACCCATCCCGACTGCAGGGCCTCCTTCGCCCGGACCGCGAGCGCCGACACGCTGTTGGCGGACATGCCGAGCAGGACCGCTGCCTTCCGCGGCGGCATGCCCTCGACGACGGTGTACCAGAGCACCGCCTGCCAGCGCTCGTTGAGGCCGGCGAACGCCTGCGCTGCGGCGTTGCGGTCGAATGCCCCGTCCTCCCAGGGGCCCGCCTCGGTGAGATCCGGGATCGCGTCGAGCTCGTCGCTCGCGTCCTCCGGGGATCGGTACTCGTCGGCGGCGAGGGTGCGGATCACACGATAGAGATAGGGGCGGAAGGCGCCCGTGGGGCCGCGGCCGTCCGCGATGAGCTCGAGGATCTTGAGGTAGGCACCGGAAACGAGGTCGCCGGCATCGAGCCACGGCGCGATGCCGCGCGCCGCCGCCTCGCCCGCCTGGTGATGGCGCTCCCACAGCACCGCGTACGCCTCGGTCTCCCCGTCGCGGCACGCGTCGAGCAGCTCGCTGTCGGCAGCGGTCTTCCACGTCTTGTGGGTCATGCGAGTCCTCCCCAACTCGTCGCCCCGACCCGGTGCGCACGCCAGAACGCGATGCACGCCGAATGACCATCACGCATTCGGATGGCTTCCTCCCCCGATCCAGTATCCGCGATTTCCCCGAAAAGTCACATTCTTCGCGAACTCCACAAAATTCTTTTCATCCGTCCGTCACGATTCGGATGTTTCCCCGTGTTACTGGTGAGCCCGGTACCTGCGCTGTATTTCCCCCCCCATGAAATGCCCCCCCAGCGCAGGCACCGGGCCGACATTGGACCCGGTGCCGAACCGGGACAGGGGAGAGGTTGAGATGAGTAATCTGCAGGAGCAGCGGAGCGGACACGGACCCAGATCGGTCTGGGGTCGGCTCGTAGCGGCAGTACTGGGCTTCGCGCTCGTGCTGACCGGATCGGTCGTCTTCGCGACCGGGGCGCAGGCCGCGTCCGGAACCGTGAACAGTATCGACCTGGTCACGGTGTACGACGGTGCGCAGGTGCCGAACGATTTCGACGACGGCGCCGCGAACGGCATCGTCGCGACGAACGACGTCGTCGGCTTCCGCTGGGAGTTGAACGCGACGGACCTGAGCGAGGGCGTGCTGACGCAGACGCTGCCCGAGGGCTGGCGCTGGGATCCTTCGTCCCTCACGTCGCTCGACAGCTCCAGCTCGGCGTACCAGTCGAGCTACACCATCTCACCCGACGGGCGCACGCTCACCGCGACCGTCAGTATCGGCAGCGGCACGGGCAATCCGAGCGTCGTCGCGTTCGGCACGCTGAAGGCGATCCCGTCGAGCGACGTGCCCAATGACAGCGTCTACACCCCCGAGGTGAGTGTCGCGGTGGACGACGTCGTCCAGACTGCCGTCACGGATCCCATCACCGTGCGCAGCGCCCCGCGCGCCGACGCGGTGAAGACGCGCGCCGCGAACAACATCCTGTCGACGTTCGACTTCGGCGACGGCGCCGGTGCGGTGCCCGCGCGCTACATCGACTTCGTCGTCACGCTCAACACCGCCGCCGGCAAGATCGGCGCGCAGAACACGACGCTGCAGCAGCCCGTCCGACTCTCCGACGACTACACGCTGCAGGCCCCGGACGGCTTCGGCGACGGCGAGTTCGTGGCGCAGGTCGTGGCGAAGTCGGAGCCCGGTGCGACGGTTGATCTCGCGCAGAGCGGGCAGTCGCTCGATCTCGCCTTCGACGGCTTCACCCAGATCCCGAACGCCTCGGCGACCGTGAGATTCTGGATCCGCGACGCCGATGTGCCGAACGACGCACAGGGCGCGCTCAAGGTGATCAACACCATCGCGCCGCAGGACTGGGTCGACGGCGACGGCGAGCCGGTCGCGGAGGAGCCCTCCGGGAACACCGCCGAGGGCACGGTCATGAAGCCCCCGACCGGAACCGGCACGGTGGCGTACGGCAAAGAGATCATGCTGTTCAACGACCAGAGCGGCGACTTCTCGCTCACGGCCGACCCGGGTGGTCCCGGTCAGCCGTTCCGGAACGTCAGCGAGCAGGAGATTTCGAAGGGGAGCACGGTCACGGCACGGTTCTACGTGCGGCCCGGCCTCGACCTCGAGACGGGCGCGGTGACCACCGCGACCGATCTCGTCGCCTACGACTTCTGGAATCCGGCCGAGCAGCAGATCGTCGACGGCGCCGATGTCTACGTCGGGCAGAACAACGGCACGGCACCCCTCGACAGCGCGGACTACACGATCCAGTACACGTCGGGCACCGATTCGGCGAATCCCGAGGCGAACACCTGGGTGAACTCCATCGCCGCGGCGGGTGGCGTGAGCCAGGTCTCCGGCATGCGCGTCGCGTACACCGCCGGCACCTGGGGCGACGGCCTGCCCGCGAGCACGGGATACTTCCTCGTGGCCGCGCCCATGACCGTCGTCGCGGACCTGGGCGGCAGCGCCCGGGATACGGCGCGCACCACGTTCACCGACCTGGAGAGCAATCCGGTGTCGACGACCGTCAATCGATTCGTGAACGTCGGCTCCTACCGTCTCGCGATCGACAAGACGGTGAACCGCTCGTCGATCGTCAGCGGATCGAGCCTCACCTACACGCTCGCTCCGACGATCACCCGCGCCCTCGGCGCGATCGAGGACATCGACGTCTACGACCTCACGGTCGTCGACCAGCTCCCCGCGGGCCTCGTGTCGGTCGACACGAGCGCCGTGGATCCCGCCTGGCAGGTGACTCGCAGCGGCACCGCGGCGTCGGGCCTGCAGCTCACCTTCACCTACACGGGCACCGCGCGCACCGGTGAAGCGGTCCCGGCGATCACGTACGGTGTGACCACCTCGGTGCAGGCGCCGGCGAGCCGGACGCTCGTGAACAGTGCGACGGTGTCGGCACTCGGCACGACGCAGTCGGCTCGCGCGCGCACCGATGCCACCACCACGAGCATCTTCCAGGCCGAGGTGATCACCGAGGAGAAGGTCGTCGTCGGTGAGGAGCAGATCGAGGTCGGGGATCCGCAGGTCTCCTGGGAGGGGCGCTGGTTCAACTTCCAGACGATCTCGCAGGGCGCCAGCTCCTTCGTGGATGTGCTGCCTTACAACGGTGACGCCCGCGGCACGAGCTTCTCGGGCACCGCGAAGCTCGCCTCCGCGATGATCACCGACGGCAACGGCGCGGCCGCGGCGCCCGGCTACGGCACGCTGCAGTACACGACGGCTCCGGCGGCGACCGTGTACGCCGCCGAGGTCGACGACCCGAGCATCACCTGGGTCGACGCCGACGGTGTGGATCTCTCGACGATCGACGGCATCACCGCGCTGCGCGTGAACGTCGCCGATTTCGCGAGCGGCCAGGCCGGTGTCGGCGGACTCCTCGTCACGATGGACGTTGAGGGTCAGCAGGACGGCGATCAGTACGTCAACACGATCAACGGTCTGCTCGGTGTGAGCGGCAAGCTCGGCCGGTCGAACCCGGCGCGGATCGACGTCGTGGACGCCTCGATCAGCGGGGTCGTGTGGGAGGACGCCAACGCGGACGGCGTGCGCGACGCCTCGGAGACGCTGATCGGCGACGCCACCGTGCGGCTGCTCGACGCCAGCGGCGCCGAGATCGCCACCGCACAGACCGGTGCGGACGGCAGCTACACCTTCCCGGCACTGCACTCGGGCGACTACACCGTGGTCGTCGACACCTCGACGCTCGGCTACCCCGCGAACTTCGTGGTCGTGAACACCTACGACCTCGACGGGGACCACAACAGTGATTCCGGTGTCATCTCGCTGGCGAAGGCCGAGGACCGGGGTCTCGTGGACTTCGGCTACGTGACCCGGGTCTCCGACATCGACCTCACGAAGAGCGGAAAGCTCGCGGGTGACGCGGTCGCCGGGGACTGGATCGACTGGTCCTTCACGATCACGAACGTCGGCGAGAACCCGCTGACCTCCGTCGAGCTCGTTGACCACCTCGAGGGTGTCGTCGACCTGCAGGTCCAGTGGACCGGCACTGCGGGCGAGCTCGCCGCCGGCGCCAGCGTGCCAGCCACCGCGCGCACCCAGCTCACGCAGGAGGACGTGGATCGCGGCTTCGTGGTGAACACCGCGACCGTGACCGGGCTGGATCCGAACCAGACCGAGGTCGACGATCCCGCGGACGCGACCGTGGTCCTGCCCGAGGGCGGCTCGCTGCTCTTCCAGAAGACCGGGAAGATGGTGGGTGACGCCGTGGTCGGCGGCGAGGTTGAGTGGGGCTTCACGCTCACCAACACCGGCAACGTCACCCTCGACGGCCTGGCGATCGCGGATGAGCTCGAGGGGCTCGGCGAGATCACCTGGGGCGAGTGGCCCGGCGAGGCGTTCACGCTCGAGCCGGGGGACTCCGTCACCGCGACGGCGCCCTCCACGCTCACCCAGAGCGATGTCGACGCCGGATGCGTGACGAACGTGGCGAGCGCCGAGGGCACCACCCCCGGTGACCGCGCGGTGCCGAGCGGTGAGGACGACGCGAGCGTCTGCTTCACCCCGGAGTCCGGCATCAGCCTGGTCAAGCGTACGAACGGGGTCGAGGTCGATGAGGCCCCCGGCGTGCAGCTGACCGTTGGCGACGCCGTCGAGTGGAGCTACGAGGTCACGAACACCGGCTCGACGACCCTGCGCAACGTGCAGCTCGTCGACGACCAGGAGGGCGTCATCGCGCCGCCGGAGGGCTTCGACGGCACGCTGGCACCGGGTGAGTCCGTGACCTTCATCGCCACGGGCATCGCGACGAGCGGGCAGTACCACAACGTCGCGGTGGTCACCGCGGCGACGCCGGCCGGCGGGAACGTCTCCGCCGACGACGAGTCGTGGTACCACGCCGAGGCTCGGCCGGGGCTGTCGATCACCGGTGGTGCGGCGCCCTGGCTGGCGGGAGCGATCGGGCTCCTGCTGGTGGGCGGCGGTGCGGCCCTGTGGCTGATGCGTCGCCGACGCGCCTAGCCTGACGCGCCCGACGGGGCGGCGGACCGGAGTCTTCCGGATCGCCGCCCCGTCGGGCGTTTCCGCGGTCGGTGCACCCCAGTACCCTGGAGCCATGGAGCACCAGCGCGCGGTCGAACCCCACGATGTCGTCGACCTGATCACCACGAAACGATTCGGCCGGGCCCTCGAGCCCGACGAGATCGCCTGGGTCGTCGACGCGTTCACCCGCGGTGCGGTGGCGCCGGAGCAGATGAGCGCCCTGTTCATGGCGATCGTCATCCAGGGCATGGAGCGGCGGGAGATCCGGGATCTCACCGCCGCGATGATTGCGAGCGGTGAGCGGATGGACTTCACCGGGCTCGGGCGGCCCGCGATCGACAAGCACTCGACCGGTGGCGTCGGCGACAAGGTCACGCTGCCGCTCGTGCCGCTCCTGGCGTCCCTCGGCGTCGCGGTGCCGCAGCTCTCCGGGCGCGGCCTGGGGCACACGGGCGGCACCCTCGACAAACTCGAATCGATCCCGGGCTGGCGCGCCGCGCTCACGACGGACGAGATGCGCGAGGTGATCCGGGAGGTCGGCGGAGTGATTTGCGCCGCGGGACCCGGTCTCGCACCGGCGGATCGCGGGATGTACGCGCTGCGCGACGTCACCGGCACGGTCGCGTCGGTCCCGCTCATCGCCTCGTCGATCATGAGCAAGAAGATCGCCGAGGGCGCGGGCGGATTGGTGCTCGACGTCAAGTTCGGGTCCGGCGCCTTCCTCCCCGACCTCGAGGTGGCGCGCGAGCTGGCCGCCACGATGGTGCAGCTCGGTGCCGACTCCGGCCTGCGGACCGTGGCGCTGATCACCGACATGGACGCCCCGATCGGGCGCGCGGTCGGCAATGCGAACGAGGTCCGGGAGTCGGTGGAGGTGCTCGCGGGCGGCGGCCCGGCGGATCTCGTCGAGCTGACGCTGGCGCTGGCCCGGGAGATGCTGGATCTCGCCGGGCTTCCGGACGTCGACCCGGCTCCGGCGCTCCGCGACGGCCGGGCGATGGATGCCTGGCGTCGCCTCATCCGCGCGCAGGGCGGCGACCCCGACGCCCCGCTGCCGCGCGCGCAGACGCGGGAGACGGTCCGCGCGACATCCTCGGGCATCGTGCAGCGGGTGGACGCCCGTGCCGTGGGTGTCGCGGCCTGGCGCCTCGGCGCAGGCCGGGCTCGCCCCGGTGATCCGGTCGATCACGCCGCCGGGATCGAGGTGCTCGTGCGCCCGGGCGACCGCGTCGAGGCCGGGGATCCGCTCTTCGAGCTCGCCTGCGATCAGCCGAAGCGCATGGACCGCGGGCTGGGGCTCGCCGCAACGGCGGTCGAGCTCGGCGACGCGGCACCCGCGCCCCGGGCGCTCATCGCGGACCGGATCGACGCGGACCGGATCGGCGCGGCCTCGATCGGCGGCTAGTCTCGCTGTCTCGCTTCATGGCCCGGTCTCGGGGTTCGGCGTGCGGGTCAGTGAACGTTCGTGCAGAGATCCGCGTTCCTGCTGAGAGTTGCGGTCCGACGGGTCAGCGGGAGCGCAGATCTCTGCATGACTGCGCGTCAGCGTCCGGCGATGGCGGCGATCGCGCCCGGCACGGCCTCGGCCACGTCCGACGCGGTGATCGGCGTGCCGGCACTCGTGGGTTCCGGATCCCGGCTGCCCGTCTCCCTACCGCTCGGCTCCCGGCTGCCCGGATCCGCCGCCGCGAGCCGCGCGGCGGCATCGTGCAGGAGCGCCGCCGTCGCTCCCAGCTCGGCGAGCCGCTCGGGATCCTCACGCACCTGCTCGGCGTGTGCGGCGACGAGCGCGCCGAGGATCCCGGCGAGCACATCGCCCGTGCCCGCGGTGGCGAGCCAGGGTGTCGCCGGCCCGACCGCGAGGCATAGGCCGCCGGGCGTCGCGACGACGCTCATCGACCCCTTGAGGAGGATCGTGGCGCGCAGCCGCTCGGCGAGGCGCTGCGCCGCCCGGGTGAGGGCCTCAGCATCAGGTTGCTCCGCACGATCCGCGCGGTCCGGCCAGCCGTCGGGAGCGTCGCCGAGCCCGGCGCCCCGCCAGAGGCGCGTGAATTCCCCGCGGTGCGGGGTGAGGATCAGCGGCCGGCGTGGCCGCGCTCCCGCGTGCGGCTCGATCCCGGTGCCGCCGTCGGACGCCGAGTCGAGCACCAGATCGAGCGCGCCGGCATCGACGACCACGGGGGTGCCGCTCCCCAGCAGGGCGACGAGGTCGTCGCGCTCGCGGGAGGACCGCTCCGCGGGGTCCGTGCCCGAGCCGATGACCCAGGCATCGCAGTGCGCGTCGCCCGTGTCGAAGACGGTTTCGGGGTGACGCGCGAGCACGGCGGCGGCGGGGCTCGGCAGTCCGAAGGGCGACGCGACGTCGTCGCGCGGGGGAACGTAGCGCAACAGCCCGACGCCGGTGCGCCACGCGGCGGAGGATCCGAGCACGGCCGCCCCGGGATAGCGCGCCGATCCCGTGCGCAGGCCGAGCACTCCGCGACGGTACTTGTCGTCGGCGGGCCCGGGCGCGGGCAGCCAGGAGGCCGCCCGCGCGTCGGACCAGTGCTCGGTCATGACGCGGCGCCTCCCGAGGCGCCCGATGCGTCGGCGGATTCGGTGCCCGCTCCAGATCCGGATCCCGATCCGGGCTCGGACTGCGCGTCGAGCAGGGTCTGCCGCACGGCGGTCTCGAGCGAGGCGAGGGTCTGTTCCGCGGCTGCGCGGCGCTCCGGCACTGTGCCCGCGTCGCTGAACGTGTCGATGTAGACCTTGAGCTTCGGCTCCGTGCCGCTCGGCCGGATCATGATGCGGGAGCCGTCGGCGAGATCGAAGCGGAGCACGTTCGCGGGCACCTCGGCGGCCCCGGGGGTGAGGAGGTCGAGAGTGCGATCGACCGCGATCCCGGCGAACGAGGTCGGAGGGGCGTTCCGCACCCGCTCGCTGAGCATCGTTGCCGCGGCCATGGAGGGGAGCCGGAGGGTGACCTGCCCGCTCGCGAAGTGCCCGAAGCGCGCGCTCGCGTCGTCGAGCAGATCCCAGAGGGTGCGCCCCTCGGCCGCGCACTCGCGCGCCATCGCGATGGCGTCGGCGCTCGCCGAGATGCCGTCCTTGTCGCGCACGATCTCGGGGTGCGTGAGGTACCCGAGGGCCTCCTCGAAGCCGAAGAGCAGCTGCGGCACCCGTGAGACCCACTTGAAGCCCGAGAGCGTCTCCGCGTAGCCGAGGCCGTACTCACGGGCGACCGCGCCGAGCGCCGGGGACGAGACGATCGTGCAGGCGAGGGTGCCCGCTGCCGGCCGCTCGCCCGCCTCGGCGCGCACCCGCTCACGCTCGGCGGCGCGCCAGCCGAGCAGGAGCCCGAGCTCATTCCCGGTCAGACGCCGGTAGCCGTCGGCCGTGCCGGGGGCAGGCAGGGCGATCGCGAGGCGGTCGGCGTCGGGGTCGTGCGCCACGATGAGGTCGGCCGAGACCTCGCGCGCGGTGCGGAATGCGAGATCGAGGGCGCCAGGCTCCTCCGGGTTCGGGAACGCGACGGTGGGGAAGGCACCGTCGGGGGCGTCCTGCTCCGGCACCACGGTGACCGGCGGGAGACCGGTCGATGAGAAGACGCGGTGCGCGAGGGCGGAGCCGACCCCGTGCATGGCGGTGTAGACGATCGTGAGGGAGGATCCCGCAGCCGTGGCGACCCCGTCGGCCGCGAGCGGGAAGCCGGCGAGCAGCGCCGCCGAGGTCTCCGCGACGTACGCGCTCAGCAGTTCGGGTCCCGCGATGGCGTACTGCGAGGAGCGGGGGAGATCCGCGACGGGCCCCGCCGCGAGCCGGTCGATGTGCGCCGCGATCTCCCCGTCAGCCGGAGGCACGATCTGCGACCCGCCGTCGGCGTCGCCGAGGTACACCTTGTATCCGTTGTCCTGCGGCGGATTGTGGCTGGCCGTGATCATCACCCCCGCAGACGTGCCGAGGTGCCGCACCGCGAAGGCGGTGAGCGGGGTCGGCCCGGCCTCCGGCAGCAGGATCACGCGGACGCCGGCCCCGGCCATGATCTCGGCGGTGTCGCGGGCGAAGATCTCGGAGTTGACCCGCGCGTCGTACCCGATGACGATCGAGGGGGCGTTGCCGCCCGTCAGCACTCGCGATCGACCGAGGAGGTAGGCGGCGAAGCCCGCGCTCGTCTGGGAGACGACCACGCGGTTCATGCGCGCCGGGCCCGCACCGATGGGTCCGCGGAGTCCGGCGGTCCCGAAGGCGAGCCGCGCGCCGAAGGCCGTTCGCAGCTCGGTGAGCGCCTCGGCGTTGCCGCTGCGCACGAGGGCGATCAGGTTCTGCGCCTGCGCGCGGGTCTCGGGATCGAGGTCGGCCTCCGCCCAGGCGAGCGCCGTCGCGATCGCACGGTCCGTCTCGTGGACCGGCTCGGAGGCAGCTGCAGCGTCCGGTGATGTCTGGTCGTGCGGTGTCATCGGCGCGACTCCCTCCCGTTCCGACCGCCTGCCGGAACGGTTTCAAGCTACCATTCTGAGCCGGGCAACGGCGCTCAGGCTGCCCGCAGTAGAATCTTCGGAGCATCCGTTCGATGCCGACGCCCCGGCCGGCCGCTGCGGTGGCCACCGAGAGAGGAAACACGATGTGCGCTCCCGCCCCCTGCGATACCTGCGGCAAGGTCACCTGGGTCGGCTGCGGCCAGCACATCGAGGAGGCGCTGGCGGGGGTTCCCGACGAGCGCCGGTGCACCTGCGTCCGCGACTAGCGGCGCTGCGGGGCTGAGCCCCCGCGCCTGCATCCGCGCCTGCGCTCGCGCCTAGCGGAACACGCGGCTGATGCCGCTCCCCAGCTGGGAGAGCTGGAGCCACAGCACCACCCGGACGACCGGGCGCATCAGCAGTCCGAGGAGCGGTCTCCGCGCCCGATCCGGGTGGCGCTCCCACGCGAGGGCGATCCGGAGCTGTGTGCCGCCCGCTGCGGGTTCGAGCTGGATCCGGAGCCGGCGCGCGTTCGCCCGTGGGGCATCGGGATAGGAGAAGCGCCACTCGATGAGGTGCGGGTCCGAGGCGACGGCCAGTTCGACGACCTGGTCGATGAAGGCGGGCTTGACCCGGATCGGCTTGCCGTCGGGTCGCTCGGTGCGCGCGTGCGCCGCCCAGGTGTCGCCGACGCGGATCGCTGCCGGTGCGTTCGAGACGCTCCCGATGCTCGGCTCCCACCCCGGCATGCGGGCCGGATCGGCGAGGACGGCCCACACCGCGTCGGGTGCAGCCGGGATGAAGGCCTCCGAGGACCCGGAGAGTTCACCCGGTCGAATCGGGCGCTGCGGTCGGTGCGGCGACGTGCGTTCCACCTCGTCCAGCCGGGCCGTCACGGCCGCGGGTGAGGTGCCCAGGCGCACCAGTGTCGCCTCGATCATGCCGCTGGGCTCCGCGACGAGCTCGCGGAGCACGGCTGTCGCATCCCCCCGTCGGTCGCCACCGCTCGCGCGGCCGATGAGCGCGAGGGCGCGGTCGCTCCACGTGTAACCGTCGGTCTCGTGGAACACGATGCCGCCCGGCTCGGGAGCGGGTGCGTGGACGCCCACTGCGGCGAGGTGCTCGGCGTGCTGCGCCGCCACCGCGTCGCGCGCACCCGCGAGGTCGATGCCGAAGCTTCGGAGCACCTGCCCCGCGGTCTGCTCGCTCAGCACGAGGGCGAGCAGCAGGTGGTCGATGTCGGCGGTGCGCTGACCGAGGCGGGAGGCCTCCTCCATGGCCGCGAGCGACAGGGTGTGCGAGGTGTTGGCGGCATCGGCGAACTTGCTCACGAGGTCCTTTTCGGCACGGCGATCGTCGGATCGATCCGCTTCGCGAACTTCTTGTGCACCGCCTGCCGGGAGACGCCGAGCGCGTCGGCCACCTGCTGCCAGTTCAAGCCCGCCCGGAGCGCGGCCTCCACCTGGGTGAGCTCGAGCCGGTCGGTGAGTGCGCGCAGCGAGGCGACGGCGCGGAGGCCCGCGCGCGGATCGCTGGTGTCCGCGGCAACCGCCGCGAGCTGAGTGGATTCCATGTTCAGCAACCTACATTGACACGTCACAATGTGTCAACCGGAGTTGCTTGCGGCGTCTTCGCTATTAGAGCTGGGGGATGATCGCAGTGTTCAGGAGACCGTCGAACGCGATATCCGGCCGGTCCTGCACGAGCTTGAGGATCTGTGGATCCAGAATGGCGTGGCTCGAGATAGCGTCGGCGCAGGCAACCAGCTGCGCGGCCTTCGCCACGGTGTCAATGTCTTCCGACAGCTCTCCCTGCTCGACGGCTCGGCTCAGAATCCGTTCGACAATTCGTCGCCAGTTCTCGAGATACTCGGCGATCTCATCACGAGAGGCTTCGTCCTGTGCGCCCTCGGCGTAGAAGAAGAGGAAGATTCGGGTGAGTGCGACTCTGCGCTCGTCCAGGGGGAGGACGCTGATCAGTGCGCGGCGCAGTTGCTCGAGCGCTGTGCCGCCCTCCTGGCGGGTCATTTTGAACTGTGTCGCCTGCAGGTAAGCGGCACGACGGAGCGCTGCGATGAGCATCGCGTGTCGGTTGGCGAAGTAGTGCCCGATGACGCCCGTCGACCACCCGGACTCGCGCGCGACAGCGCGAAGGGTCACAGCCCCGATGCCTTCGCGCGCAATCAATTGCAGGACGGCATCCGATACCTCCTCGCGGCGGAGGTCGTGGTCCACGATCTTGGGCATTGCATCACTCCGTAATGTTTCACATGTGTTACAAAACTTCCTTCATCATACGGGTTTGCCAATGGGATGCAATGCGGTTTCGGCAATGTTGAATCACATCTTGACGGACTTCGCGTACACCGCTACATTTTATTTCATCCGAACGAAATAGATTAGTTAGGTGTGATGTGAGCAACGGGGCTGAGGTCAAGGAATATGCCGTCGGGCTGCGGTGGCGCGATCTCGACAATCAAGGGCACGTCTATCACGGCACTTTCCTGACGCTCCTGGACGAGGCCCGTACGGCATTTCTTGCGGACCTCGGATTTGAGAACCCGAGTGCGTACGTCCTTGCTCGTCTCGAAATCGACTATCTGAGAGAGCTGACGATTGACCCCCCAGCAATCGCCGCGCGTTTCATCGTGTGCGCGGTGGGGAACTCGAGTATTGAACTGGTTGAAGAGATCGCGTCAAGGAATGAGATCTGCGCGAAGAGCCGATCAGTTGTGGTGCTCTGGGATGCCACCGGCCGCAAGTCTCGTGCGCTCACGGAGCAGGAGCGAGCCCGAGTTGAATCACTTCGAATCGAGAATGAGGGCCGGTCATGATCCGAGACGCTGTCATCGTCGCAACCTCGCGGTCGCCGATCGGACGAGCCGTGAAAGGGTCACTCCGTGACGTTCGTCCAGATGACCTTCTGGCACACACGGTTGGGAGCGTACTCGAACGAATCCCCGGTCTCGAGGCTCGCGAGATCGAGGACATCATTATTGGGTGCGGCTCACCAGCGGCCCAACAGGGTTTCAACATCGCGCGGGTCGTTGCGGTGCTCCGTGGGCTCGACAGCGTGCCCGGGACAACCGTGAACCGCTACTGCGCCTCCAGCGTCCAGAGCATCCGCATGGCGGCCCACGCCGTGGTAGCAGGCGAGGGCGACGTCTTTGTTGCCGGCGGAGTGGAGAGCATCTCCGCCTATCGTTTCGGAGACGCTGATGTCTTTCCGGACGCAGAGAATCCGGAGTTCTTGAGTGGAGCCGGCGGAGACGAGGGTGTCGGGAACCAGAACTCGAGATGGACCGATCCTCGATCACGTGGGGCGCTCCCCGATGTGTACCTGTCGATGGGTCAGACGGCTGAGAATGTGGCAAGCCTCGCAGGTATCTCTCGTCGTGAAATGGACGAGTACGCACTCGAGTCGCAGCGACGAACGGCTGCGGCGGACCATCGAGGGTTCTGGTCCGCTGAGATAGATCCATTCACGCTTCCCGATGGCACAGAGATTGCCGCCGACGACAGCCCTAGGCCCAGTACGACCCTCGACGCACTGGAATCGCTGCAGCCTGTGTTCCGAGAGGGCGGCACCGTCACTGCAGGGAATGCATGCCCGCTGAACGATGGGGCTTCCGCCGTTGTCGTCATGAGCGCTGAAAAGGCTCGTCGGTTGGGAGTGCGGCCCCTTGCGAGGATTGTCTCCACTGCAGTTTCCGCGCTGTCACCCGAGATCATGGGATTGGGGCCCGTCGAGGCGACAGCTCGAGCTCTCTCACGTGCGGGAATGTCGATCGGGGACATTGACCAGGTGGAGTTGAATGAGGCCTTCGCGGCGCAGGTCATTGCCTCGGCCCGTGCTATCGGTGTCGATGACGACAGGCTCAATGTCAACGGTGGTGCCATCGCGTTAGGCCATCCCTTCGGATCAACCGGAGCCCGGATCACGACGACTCTGCTGCACTCGCTCGAAGAGCGCGATGAGGAGCTCGGGCTCGTGACGATGTGCGTCGCCGGGGGGCAGGGGGCCGCCATGATTCTGCAGAGACTCAACTGAAATCTGACCGAACATCACATGTGAGACGAAAGGAACGAACAATGAGACACGGAAAACGACTCTTCGGAGTTTTTGCGTTGGCGAGCAGTGCGGCTTTGCTCCTGTCCAGCTGTTCCGGAGGAGCTACGGAATCGGGGAGTGATGGGCGAGAGACCATCAAGATCCTCGTCGCGGCACCCTTGACCGGCGGATCTGCGGAGTCAGGTCAAGACATGTTGCATGGTGCGGAGCTTGCCGCTGCCTACCTGAATGAACAGGGCGGAGTGCAGACGGGGGATCTCGCGGGGGCGACCTTCGAGATCGAGGGCGTGGACGACCAAGAAAGTACGGAAGCCGCGACCACTATTGCTGCGCGGGTCATCGACGATCCGAGCATCTTCGCGCTCACTGGCTTCATCACCAGCGCGCAGGCGCAGGCCGCCGGCACCGTGCTGGACAGTGCTGGGATGGGCATGGTGGTCTCCTTCGCAGCCGCGGACTTCCTCACTGATCAGGCTGACAACCTCGCGCTCGTGCTCACTGCGGTCTCGAACACCGGTCTCGTTGGCGGCGCGTTTGTGACGGAAGAGCTGGGAGCCACCTCGGTGGGGTCCATTGCTGGCGACTACTCCTTCCTCGACTCGTATTACGCGGGGCTAGATGAGGGCCTCGAAGCCGGGGGTGCATCCAACGTCTCAAAGCAGACCTACACGGAGGGCACGACAGACTTCTCCACGCTCTTGACCAGTATTGAGAGCAGCAGTCCGGACGTAGTGATGTCTGGCGCCTTCCAGTCCGACGCCGGAAAGATCGCCAGCCAAATGCGGGGCATGGGGATGGATCAGCCCTTCGTCGACTTCCTCGGTGAGGGTTGGGGCGAGAGCTTCGGCGCGGCCGCCGGATCGGCGCTGAATACTGGAGACTTCTACCAGCTCGACCCCATGGATGCGTTCCCCGCTGATGGTTCGCTCGCCGCAGAGATCTCGGAGCAGTTCCGCACCGAGTACGGCAAGACCATGCCCGCCGCGGCCGCTCACACGTTCGATAGCGTGCTGACGATCGCCGCAGCTATCGAGGCAGGCGCCACGGAGCGTGAACAACTCATCGAGTACATTCCGCAGGTTGAGGGTGAAGGGCTTCTGGGGCCGATTGCTTTCAACTCGGACCTGCGTCCGGAAGAGCGCATCGTGACCATTTCGCGCGTCACTGGCCCCGAGCCGAGCGACCGCGAACTCGTCAAGTACTACTCCGCCTTCGGTGACGGAACAGTAGCAGGGAAGTAAACGCAATGGCCGCCCGAAAGCTCTCGGAAACACAGCAGATTCGTCAGATTCGCGCCACGGATCTGAGTGTTCGTCGAGTCGTCTCACGCGTATTGCGATTGGGCGTGCCGATCGCCATCGCCGCGGCGTTCGTGGTCCCCCTGATCACCTCCTCTGCGTTGCAGTTGCAGGTGTTCTCCATCGGGTTCCTGAACGCCGCGGTCGTTGCGCCCCTGGTCCTCTCTCTGGGTTACCTTGGACTCCTGAACCTGTCGCAAGCGACGTTCTACGGACTTGGTGCATACACCGTTGCAATACTTGTCACAGATCATGGATGGGGTTTCGGAGCGGCACTGCTCGCAGGCGTCGTCGTCGCGGGTATTGCGGGGGCCATTCTCGCCACAGCGAGTGCGCGTGTCGAAGGAGACTACTTTGTTCTCGTCTCCCTCGGCGTGACGATCGCAGTCGCGCAAGCGCTCGCCAACCTTCCGGACCTCACTCGCGGACGCGAGGGGTTCTTCGGGCTGCCAGAAATGTCGCTGCTCGGACTCGACTTCTCAAACAAGGTCCATGTCTATTACCTCTGTCTGGCGCTCTTGGCATTCGTCTACTTCATCGTTCATCGGATGAGCCGGAGCTTCACCGGAAGATCCATGCTCGTGCTGCGATACGACGAACTCGCGGCACGGAGTCTCGGAATATCGCCGCTCCGAACTCGGGTATTTGGCATGGTGATCAGTTCGGCGTTCGCGGGCCTTGCGGGAGGTTTTCTCGTTGGAAGCATCAAGTTCATCACCCCGGCCGACTTCGCTTTCGATCCATCGTTCATGATGAGTCTCTACGTGATCATCGGCGGCATGGCGAGCCTCCCTGGAGCCGTCCTCGTCGCCTTCGGATTCACCTGGCTGAACGAGCAAGCTCGAGGACTGAGCGACTACAGCGTCGGCATCGTGGGGATCGCAGTGCTCATCGCGGTCTTCATCCGTGGCGGCGTCGTGCGCGACGCCTACCAGCGGCTGGTGCTGAAGCGACGACGGAGGAACGAAGATGCTTGAAGTATCAGCGATTACGATGAAGTTCGGGGGTGTCACTGCTCTCGACGACGTGAACTTCAGAGTCGAAGACGGCGAAGTTCTGGGCGTCATTGGTCCGAATGGATCTGGAAAGTCGACCCTGATCAACGTGATCAGCGGGTTCTATCGCCCCACTTCAGGAGCTGTGACACTCGACGGCGCTTCGCTGTCGCATCTTCCACCAGAACGAGTGCGTCGTGAAGGCCTCGTGCGGACCTTCCAGAACCTCCGCCTGGTTGACGAGATGACCGTCTTGGAAAACTGTCTCGCCGGGGTCTACCCGATGCTGACGACCGGGTACGGCTTTGTGGGTGCATCACTTGCGTCGCTCTTGGGCCTCCCCGTTGCACGGAGGAGAGCTTGGGAGGCCGATCTCCTCGCCCGAGAAGCCTTGCACCGAGTCGACCTTGAGCATCGGCTCAACGACCGGGTGAGCGAATTATCGTATGCCGAACAGAAACGACTGGAGATCGCGCGGTCCATCGCGCTCAAACCGCGTTATCTCATCTTGGACGAGCCAACGGCCGGCATGGGAGTTGATGAGGCGGATCACCTGGTCAGAATGATCGTGCAGCTGGCACGTGATCCGCAACAACCGATGGCTCTCTTCCTTGTCGAACACCGGCTGGAGCTCGTGCTCGACGTCTCAGATCGGGCAATCGTCATGGATGGCGGTCGTGTTCTCGCAGATGGTCCAGCGGAAGAGATTGCCGTGAGCCAGGTCGTTCGCGACATTTACGTGGGAGGTGAATAGCCATGCTCGTGATGGACAATGTGCATGCGGGGTACGGGATGACAAAGGTGCTTCACGGCCTGTCACTCGAGGTTCGCGACAGTGAAGTCCTTTCCGTATGCGGCCCCAACGGCGCGGGGAAGTCGACGCTGCTCCGAGTCATCTCCCGACAGCTCGCCCTGCGTCGCGGTGACGTGATGTGGGAACACGCCTCGTTGAAGCAGGTGTCTCCATCACAGGTGGTGCGACGTGGAATCGCGTTGTGCCCGGAGGGCCGACGAGTCTTCCCCCGCATGACCACCGAGGAGAACCTGCAGATCGGGGCATACGCGAGGAGTGACCGGAGCGCGGTGCGTCGAGAGATCGAGCAGTTCCTCGATCGGTGGCCGGTCATCGCTCGCCGTCGCGATTCGGCTGCTGGCCTCTTGTCGGGTGGAGAGCAGCAGATTCTTGCGATTGGGCGAGCGCTGATGTCTCGGCCGAAGCTCCTCCTCCTTGACGAGCCCTCCCTCGGCTTGGCCCCCGTGCTCATCGATCAGGTGTATGTGGCCCTCAAGGAACTGGTGGAGGAGCGGGATCTCTCGGTGCTCCTGGTCGAACAGAACGTGGTCAAGGCCATGTCGCTCTGCGATCGGGTTGCAGTACTCAACGGCGGCGAGATCACATTCAGTTCATCTGTCACCGATACGACTCCCGAGGCTGTCGGATCACACTACTTCGAAAAGGTGGCCGAGTGATGGAACTCTTTATCCAACAGCTCATCAATGGCATCAGCATTGGCTCGCAGTACGCGCTCTGGACGGTCGGCTATGGCCTCGTCTACCAGGTGCTCGGACTCATGCATTTCGCCCACGGTGACACGCTCATATTCGCGGCATTCGTGTTCACCACCCTCGTCATCGCCGGAGTTCCATTGTGGGCTGCGATTCTGGTGGCCATGTTGATCGCCGCGTTGATCGCGGTGCTGATTGAGCGAGGCGTCTATCGTCCACTGATGTCGCGGAAGCAGATCTTCATGGCGTTCATCGCTGCCATGGCAGCCGGGTTCATTCTGCGGAACATCGCGCGCCTGATCTGGGGGGTGTCGCCCGTGACGATTGGGGAGGGACTCTTCCCGAGTGAGACATTCGTGCTCGGAGGGTTCCGAGTGACCTCAAATGCGATCATCAATATCGTCGTTGCGATCGTGGTTGTCGTCGCGTTCCAGATCTTCTTGAGTCGATCTCGTCATGGTCAGGCCATCACCGCGGTGTCGCAAGACCGGGAGACCGCAGAGCTCATGGGAATCAACGTCAACCGCATCGTTGCTCTGGTGTATGCGCTTAGTGCAATTATCGGCATTTTGGGTCTGATCTTGTACATCACGAACTTCAGGACCATCACGATTGACCTCGGGTTCACCATTACCTTGAAGGCCTTCATCGCGGCGATCATCGGTGGGATCGGATCCATTCGAGGAGCATTCATCGGCGGGATGGCACTCGGAATCCTCGAGTCGCTCGTCGGCGCGTACATCTCCACCACACTGCTCGATGCCATCGTGATCGGAGTCCTCATCGTGTTCCTCCTCTTCCGCCCCAACGGCTTCGTCGGCGTGAAGAAAACGGTAAAGCTGTAGGTGCCTCGAATGATCTATTTTGCGCAACTGAAGATTGGGCAGACATATCAGAGCGCCGGTCGGACAGTGACCGAATCAGACATCCAAGCCTTTGCCGGTGTGAGCGGGGATTTCAATCCGTTACATACCGACGTGGAGTGGGTGCGGGCACATACCGACTTCCCGGGGCGCATCGCTCACGGCCTGCTCGTCCTCGCCATCGGGAGCGGAATCAGGACACCGGGAATCGATGAGCTCCATATTCTCGGTTACCTGGAGGTGCAACGGAAAATGATCGCCCCGGTGTATCCGGGAGATACGGTGCGGGTCATGCAGACGATCGAAGGACTCGCGCCCAGCCGGTCGCGGGCAGGCGCCGGCGTGGTCCACGTCAGGGTAGAGACCCGCAATCAGAACGATGAGATCGTGCAGGACGGCATCGATACGTTGTTCGTCGGCGGGGAGGAGTGAAGATGAACGCAGAAGCACCAGTGATCGTGACCGGCGCAGGGTCTGGAATCGGACGGGCGATTGCGCGGCGTTTGCTCGCCGATGCTCGCCCGGTGATCATCACAGATATCAACGAACACGCTCTCGGAGAGTTCCGCGGATCTCTCGCATCGGAAGTCTTGGATCGAGCAGAATTTTGCAGACTTGACGTGACGAACGCCGCGGATTGGGAGGGCGTCGTTGAGCGCGGGCGTGCACGGTTCGGTGAGATCACCGGCCTGGTGAATAACGCTGGAATCACGCGAGACGCCTCGATGCTCCGGATGGACGCGGAAGCCTTCGACGTGGTCATCGCAACGCATGTGCGTGCGAGTTGGCTCGGGTGCAAGGCGGTGATCCCATCGATGCGAGCCGGAGGTCGGGGTTCCATCGTGAACATTTCCTCCTCGGGGCGGCACGGTGTGTTCGGACAGACGAACTATTCCGCGGCCAAGGCAGCCATCGTCGGCCTGACGAAGAGCGTCGCGCTGGAGCAAGCGCGGTACGGGATCCGGAGCAACGCTGTAGCGCCCGGCGCGATCGAAACTCCGATGACCAATCAGGTCCCGGAGCGGGTAAAGGCGACCTGGAAGGAAACCATCCTGCTGGGGCGCCTCGGGCAACCTGAGGAGATCGCAGCTGCGGCGGCATTCCTCCTGTCGGAAGAATCGTCCTACATCAATGCGCACGTGCTCGATGTCAACGGAGGGGAACTGCACCTGTGAATACTTCGATACTGCCGGGAGCTCAACTCAATCGTCGAGGGCCCGTCGCTGACTTGATCGAAGCGGAGCGCATCCGGTCGGATGCGCCATTGCTCCGTTGGGCAGACACGCAGTGGACGGTAAGCGAATTTGCTGATGCGGCTCGCGCGTGCGCTCAGCGCCTCGCCGAATTGGGTGTGCAACGGGGCCAGCGCGTTGCCATCGTCAGCGGGAACTCCGAATGGAGGCTGGCCTGGCAGTATGGCATCTATTGGCTCGGAGCCGTTGAGGTCTCGATCAACTCGGAGTTGCGCGGAGCAATGCTGCAGCACTGCTTGGAGGATTCCGACCCGAGCCTTATCGTCGCCGAGAACGAGTTCACCCCGTATCTGGCAGGCATCCTGGACACCGTGTCGCGCGTCGATGCCGACGCCACTCCGGCTCCTGCCACCCACGAAGCGGCGCGGCTCCTCGACGAGCAGTACGCAACGATCGCCGCTGCGGATCTGTCCACGATTCTGTACACCTCCGGCACGACAGGTCCCTCGAAAGGGGTGATGCTGTCGCAGGGGTACTTCGCAAATCTCGGCTCAGTCTTCGGTTCCGTCTTGGAGATGCACACGAGCGACGTCGGTTACTTCACACTGCCGTTCTTCCACGTGGACTTCCACATCGTCTTCGCTGCGGCGATCCAGTCGGGGGCGACCATCGCGTTTAATCGCAGATTCAGCGTGAGCCGGTTCTGGGAGGAGGCGAGTCGGTTCGATGCGTCTTGGGTCTTCGTCATCGGGGCTCTCCTATCTGCACTCGAAACGCGTGAGGTGCCGTCACATGGGCATCGAGTGACTCGATTCATCGGGGCACCGATCCCCTCCACCTCCCGTTCTTTCTTCGGTCAGGCAGGGATTCGTATTCAGGCCTTTTACGGTCAGACCGAATGCGACGGGCCGACCTTTGAGACCGTGGACCGTCACCGTGATGGCAGCGCCGGGTGGGCCTGCGCTGGGATCGAGGTGGAGATCCATAGTCCAGAGGGGGAACCGCTCAGCGCCGGCAGCGTCGGTGAGATCGTGCTGCGACCGACGTACCCCAACATGCTCTCGCTCGGCTATTGGAGACGTCCCGAGGCAACGCTGGCCTCGAGGGTGAGTCTCTGGCATCACACCGGAGATCTCGGGAGGTTCGATGAGGACGGATTCCTGTACTACGAGGGGAGATTGACAGACAGCCTCCGTCGTCGGGGCGAGAACATCTCCGCATACGAACTCGAGGCGGTACTTAAGGACGCACCTCACATGGTCGAGTGCGCAGCCGTGAGTGTGCACGATGCACTGGGGGGCGAGGACGAGATCAAGATCGTCGCCCGTGTCGCAGAGCAGTTCGACCCCGAGGCATTCTTCCGTTTCTGCGCTCAACAGTTGCCTCGCTTCGCGGTACCGCGTTTCATTGAGCTCGTCCCATCGGGGACGTTCGTGTACAGCGTCGGCACCGGCGTGATTCAGAAACACAGACTCTCGAAGCAAATCGAGGGCGACACCATCTACGACCGGGTGCTCCTACTCGGTGAATCGAGGTAACCACGATGTCATTCACATGGGAACATGCGCTCTCCGAACTCCGGCGACGAAAGGAACTGGCTCGTGAGCTCGGGGGCCAGCGACGGGTCGATCGCACGCACGCACAGGGCAGATACACCATTCGAGAACGCATCGAAAAGCTGTCGGCGTCATTCCAGGAAGTCGGCGAATTCGCAGCCTACGACGACGTGGATGCGACCGGAAATCTGCTCGGAAAGATGCCCTCGAGTTACGTGTGCGGTCTCGCGACCATCGATGGGCGCTCGGTGGCATTGGGTGGGGAAGATTTCACTGTCCGTGGTGGAGCTCCGCAAACGTACCTGGACCGATTGAAGGGCGGGCTCGGCGGATTCGTCGAAGACCTTGCACACGAATACCGCATCCCTCTCCTCATGTTTATGGAAGGCATCGGCGGCGATGTCGCTGCACAGGCGGAGAAGGGGCATGCGTATCTCGTCAGTTCGATGAGCTGGAAGCGCTCGTACGAACTGCTCTCCGAGGTTCCGGTACTCACCATGGTGAGTGGCGCAGCCGTCGGAGGGACTGCCGGGCGCACCGTTCTCAGCCACTTCAGTGTGATGACCAAGGACTCGGTGATGTTCGCTGGCGGCCCCCCGCTCGTCAAACGAGCTCTCGGCCTGGACCTGACGAAGTACGAATTGGGCGGATCAGAGATCCATACTGCAATCTCCGGAGCGGTCGACAACCTCGCGGAGGACGAGGATGACGCCATGGAGCAGATGCGTACTGTCCTGAGTTACCTGCCCCAGAACGTGTGGGAGATGCCGCCGCGGGGAGACCGGAGCGACCCCGTCGACCGGACGGCCGATGAGTTGCTCACCATCATTCCGGAGAACCGACGACGTCCCTATAAGGTCCGCAAAATGGTGTCCTGCATCGTGGATCAGGACTCCTTCTTCGAAGTGGGGTCGAACTGGGGAAAGAGCTTGGTCACTGGATACGCGCGGATCGACGGTATCCCCGTCGGAATCCTGGCGAGCAATCCCATGCATCTCGGTGGTTCGCTGGATGCCGCCGCAGCGGAGAAGCAGGTGCGCTTCGTCGACACCTGCAGCACGTTCCACCTCCCGATCGTCTATTTCGTGGACGTTCCGGGATTCATGGTCGGACCGGATGCCGAACGCGGCAATGTTGTCCGCTGGGGAATGCGAGCCGTGCAGTCGCTCGTCGAAGCGGAGGTTCCGGTCGTCACCGTGCAGGTCCGGAAGGCCTATGGAATGGCGGTGTCTGCGACCTCGAGCCCTGATGGATTGAGTCTTCGCATCGCCTGGCCGTCGGCAGAGTGGGGGGACCTGCCGGTAGAAGGTGGAGTCGAAGCCGGATTCCGTCGAGAGATTGAGGCTGCCGACGACCCCGTGGCGTATCGACGGGCGGTCGAAGAGCGCATGATGGAGCTCGCCGACCCCTGGAGAACTGCGGAGGCCTTCGGCGTGGAACAAATGATCGATCCCCGCGAGACGCGACCGGTCGTCGCGGCGTTTCTCAACGCGAGCCTGAACGCGGTGAAAACCAAGCTCGGGCCGCAACGCCGCCAATGGAGCCTCCGTCCATGACTCCGACCGTCCCCTCGTGACGCTGTCACGCACCGCTCACCCCGACCAACCAAGCAGAAGGAGCCGAAGATGTCCGTAGAAGTTACCGCCGAGATGAACGCAACGGTCTGGAAGATCACCGCCCAGGTCGGTGAATCCCTGGGCGCGGAGGATCCCATCATGATTCTCGAGTCCATGAAGATGGAGATTCCCGTCGAGGCGGAGCGGGCATCCCGATTGATCGAGCTGCACGTCGCCGAGGGTGAGAGCGTCATTGAAGGGCAGCTTCTCGCAACTATCGAGTAGTGCGGAGGAGCACGCTCACGGGCCAGGAAAGGAAACGTCATGTTCACGAAAGTGCTGATCGCGAACCGAGGCGAGATCGCTTCTCGGGTCATCGCGACACTCGACCGAATGGGAATCGCGTCAGTCGCGGTCTACTCGGACGCCGACGCTCATAGCCCCTATGTTCGACAGGCAGGGGAGGCGGTGCATATCGGACCGTCGCCGGTGGGAGAGAGCTATCTCAGATCCGACAGGATCATTGAAGCGGCTCGGAGCACGGGGGCTGACGCAATCCATCCCGGGTACGGTTTCCTCGCCGAGAATCCCGAATTTGTGATGGCATGCGATGAGGCAGGCATCGTGTTCATCGGTCCGGGGGCGGATGCGATGCGCACCATGGGGTCGAAGATTGGCTCCCGGATCGCCATGCAGGACGCAGGGGTGCCGGTCGTTCCCGGCACGGTTGAGGCGATCGATGACCGGAGACTCGCGTTCGAAACTGCTCGTGATCTCGGGTTCCCGGTCGCGGTGAAGGCCTCAGCTGCGGGCGGGGGAAAGGGCTTCCGGGTCGCTCACGCTGAGGACGAACTTGAGGCTGCGATTGAGGGTGCTTCGGGCGAAGGCGAGCGGTTCTTCGGTGACGGGAGCGTGTATCTGGAGCGTTATCTCGAGAACCCACGTCACATTGAAGTACAGATTCTCGCGGATTCTCACGGCAACGTTATCCATTTGTTCGAGCGGGACTGCTCAGTGCAACGACGTCATCAGAAGCTCGTTGAGGAGGCTCCTGCACCGATGGTCACGCCTGAGCTCCGGGAGCGAATCGGGCAGATCGCCGTGACGGCTGCGCACTCGGTGGGCTATGTGTCGGCAGGCACCGTCGAGGGACTGCTCGTGGGGGACGACTACTACTTCCTCGAAATGAACACGAGGATCCAGGTGGAGCACGGGGTCACCGAGCTGGTGACGGGCATCGACCTGATTGAACAGCAAGTTCGCGTCGCCGCGGGAGAGGCGCTCTCGATCACTCAGAATGACGTGCGACTGACGGGCCACGCCATCGAGTGTCGGATCAACGCGGAACGCGCCAGTCGAGGATTCCTACCCGCGCCGGGAACCATTACCGAATATGCGGAGCCCACCGGAACTGACGTTCGAATCGATTCTGGGGTGGAAGCCGGCACTGTGGTCACGAGCTTCTACGATCCCATGCTCGCGAAGCTTCTGGTCGTCGGACCCGACCGGGACAGTGCGACTGAGGCGATGATACGCGCGCTCGATGGGTATCGCATCGAAGGTATCCCGACGCTCATTCCCTTCCATCGAGCATTGCTGCAGTCCTCTCAGTGGCGCAATGCGGAAACGTGTTCCGATTTGGTGAGCGATCGCACCTGGCTCAAGACGAACGCTGCTGAATCATGAGGGACGTACAATTCGATCACGTGTCGATCGGCGTCCGAGATGCCGAAGCCACGCTTGAAGCTCTCCGGAGAGCGATGGGGATCATTCCCCTCAGTGGTGAGCAGACTGCTCGGTTCCGGTATGTGTTGACCCGCATGGGGGACGCAGAGTTGGGAATGCAACTTGAGCTGATCGAGCCTCAGGGCGGTCCGGATACGTTCATGCGCCGGTTTCTCGCCGAACGGGGTGAGGGCGTGCACCACTTGACGTTCACAGTCCCCGACGTCGAGCGAACCATTCGTGACGTTCGTGAGGCCGGATACACCGTGGTGCAAGTCGACCTCGACTACGCACCTTGGAGGGAGGCATTCATCATGCCGACCGATCACGGACTCGGAGTGGTCGTGCAGATTGCGGACACGAATCTTGAGTATCCGCCCATGCGCGACTTCATCTCCGATGTGGTCGAGGACCCCGCGAGCATTCCCCACAACCGGGACGGCATCGATCGTCATTGGTGGCGGAGTGTTCGAGAGCTTCCCGGCCCTTCGTCCCCCGCGCATCTGGTGCGCGTGGAACTCGAGTCCGAGGATGTCGCCGGGATCGCGCGCCTCTTCACCGGCCCGCTCGGTGGTCGCGTGACATCATCGGCCGATCGCATGGTCGAAATTGCGTGGGGGGAGTCGGTACTGCGAGTGCATGACGGACCCGAGAGTGGAGTCCGTGTCCTGGGGTATCGAGGCGGCCCGTCGACCGGCATGGCCATTGGGAGTGCGCGGCTCACTCCCGACTCCGAGGACGGAGCACCACGATGAGCACGATTCACTCCCTGTCGGGACCGGGCCAACCCGTCGTCTGTCGCACGTCCACGCCTCATGTTCTGGAGATTGAGCTCAACCGCCCTGCGGCACGGAACGCGATCAACGATGAGGTCGCGCAGCTCCTCGCATCCTGTCTCGAGGAATTCGATCGTGACCCCGAGCTGCGGGTCGCTGTCGTTAGTGGACGCGGGTCAGGATTCTGCGCTGGCCTGGATCTCAAGGCCTTTCTCGCTGGAGAGACCGGCATGCACACGGAACGTGGTTTCGCGGGCCTGACATCTAAGCCTCCGCTGAAGCCTGTGATCGCCGCCGTCGAGGGATTCGCACTCGCGGGAGGGTTGGAGATCGCTCTGGCCTGCGATCTCATCGTCGCAGCGTCGGATGCGAAGCTCGGGATTCCGGAGGTGCAGCGCGGACTGGTCGCCGACGGTGGCGCCCTCCTGCATCTCTCCCGTCGTGTTCCTTATCAACTCGCGATGAAACTCGCGTTGACCGGGGAGCCGATCAGCGGAGAGGACGCGCTGCGGGCGGGATTGGTGGGGTACTCGGTGCCTCCAGGGTCGGCGGTCGACCGAGCTCGTGACATCGCAGAGCGCATTGCGCGGAATGCGCCGCTCGCCGTCCAAGCGACCAAGCAGATTCTGGTGGAGGGACGGGACTGGAGTCTCCAGGAGTCCTGGCGGATGCAAGATCAGATCGCCCGGCCAGTGTGGTCGTCCCGCGACGCTGAGGAGGGGGCGAGGGCGTTCGCCGAGCGACGCCTCCCGGATTACTCCGGGACCTGAGAGGGACGACGGGCACGTTCAGAGTTCATCGTCTGAAGAGTGCGTCACCACGTCGCTCGGCTCGAGATCGCCGCACCCGATCGCCGCCTGCACCGCGAGCCAGCACTCGGCCGTGTCCTCCATCGAGGAGAGATCCCGCACGATGATCTTCTCGATCCGCGAGACCCGCGCGATGAGCGTCTGGCGGTGCACGAACAGCCGCTCCGACGCCCGCACCCAGCTGCGATTCTCCTCCAGGAACACGCGGAGCGTCTGCGTCAGCGAGGTGCCCCGCTGCTCGTCGTAGGTCTGCAGCGGCCCCAGCACCTGGCGGGCGATGTGGCGCAGCTGCTCGGTGTTGTTCGGCAGGAAGAGCGAGCTCGTCTCGTGCTCCTCGAAGCGCATCACGCGACCGGCCTGGTGGTTCCGGATCAGTGCGCTGCGCGCCTGGCGCAGCGCACTCTCCAGGTCGTCGAGGCCGGAGAACGCCGCGCTCACCCCGACCCGGGTCTCGGCGTCGGCGAGCGCTTCGAGCGCCAGATCGAGATCCTGCCCGAGTGAGGCGAGGACCACCACCTGACCGTCTTTCGTCGTGGCGAGAGCTGGGGTGCGCTGGGCCGCGAAGACCGTGTGCACCCGGTCGATCGCGTCTCGCGTGCTGTCGTTCTGGAGCACCGCCAGGAGGTAGGGCGGCTCGACCCGGTGGGCTGCGACGAGGTGCTGCGCCGGAGGCGACGGCACCGAGCCGTCGCAGAGGTCGGCGAGGAGCAGCGAGCCGTGCAGCCACTCGCTCCGGTGGTTCGCGGCCGTGATCGAGAGCGCGCTGCCGACGATCCCGACGACGTGCTGCAGGAGGCCGCGGTTGATCGGCGTCGTCGACTCGAAGCGGAGCTCGGGATCCCCGGGGGCGTGGACCGACATCGCCACGACGTTCGGGGAGACGCGCTGGATCGTGCCCGGGGTACGGGGAATGCCGAGACTGCCGCTCGGGAGGAGCGCGAGCGGCCCGCCGAGCAGCGGCTCGAGCGCCGAGAGCAGATCCTCGATCGGGGCATCGTCCGGATGCTCGCCGAGCGCGGCGTACATCTGCTCCGTCAGCTGCACCCGGGCGGCACGATCCTGCTGCACGCTGTCGGCGACCGCCATGGCGACGGTGACGAAGCGCACCTCGTGCGCCGTCTGCAGCACGGGAAACCCGATCTGCGCGGCGTGCGTCAGCGCCGCCGTCGTGAACGGGGTCTCGATCATGACCCCGTCGATCGTCACGGCGGCGATCCCGGCGCGGTGCATGCCGTCGAGGTACGCGCACTGCTCCTCGGTGGTCTCCGGGACCCCGAGACCCGTCGTCATCACGAGCGCGCCGCGACCGAGCCAGCGCCAGGGCTCCGGCAGCTCGCAGACGTGCGCCCACGCGATGGTCCGCTCCTCGCCGACGCCGGGGGTCAACGACACCGTCTGCGCAGCGGGGAGTTCGAGGAGCGCTCGCACCGTGAACGTCATGCGCGGCGGCCCCGACGGGAGCCGCGCGGTGCGGTCGTAGGCGAGGGTCGGCATTGCGGCGCGCGGGGACCCGAGTGACGCGGCGAACCGACCACTTCTGCTCCCATTGCGCGTTCCTCCTTGAACCAATTGCGCTCCCGTCCCCATCGTATGCAGAGGGATCTGCGGCGCCGACCGGGGGGCCGTCACTGCGGCCAAATCCTTATGTTCGTACGACCTCGATGGGGTGCGGTGTACGAAGCTATGAAAGATCGGCCCGGCGGTAACGAAGGGGTAACAGGACCGGCGTCGGGCGCGAATCTCGCTGGTACGTTCGGTGCAGCCGCCGAGCACTGGCGCCGGATCCGAGCCTCGTGAGAGGTGCGGGATCGCGTCCCGGCGGTGACCACGATCACGATGAAGTGAGGGAGTACATGTCCACTCAGAAGACCATCAGGACCCGCCGAGGGCTCGCGCTCGTCGCCGGATCCGCAGCGCTTGCGCTGACGCTCATCGGCTGCAGCGGCGGCGGTGAAGCGGAGCCCGCACCCGAGCGGGACCTCGGCACCCCCGTCGCGGGTGAGATCCAGGAGGGCGCGCTCGACGGCGTCACCCTCACGTTCGCCGGCTCCGGCGGTGTGTTCCAGGATGGCCAGACGGAGGCGCTCTGGGATCCGTTCGCCGCGGCCTCCGGCGCGACCGTCAATCAGGACGCGTTCGACGCCGGCAAGCTGAAGGCCATGGTCGACAGCGGCAACGTCAGCTGGGACATCGTGAACACGACCCAGTTCGACACCGCGCGCGGCTGCGGCACGCTCTACGAGGAGTACGACTACTCGCAGATCGACATCTCCAAGATCCCCGAGGGCACGATCACCGACAAGTGCATGGTGCCGCAGATCCTCTACGGCCTGGTCGTCGTCTACAACACCGACAAGTTCGGAGACAACCCGCCCACGAGCGCCGCCGACTTCTTCGACACCGAGAAGTTCCCGGGCAAGCGCACCGTGAGCCAGTCCACCTACGTCGACCCGCAGACCGTCGAGTTCGCGCTCACGGCCCAGGGCAAGGACATCACATCACTGGAGACGAGCGACATCGAGGGCGCCTTCGACATGTACAAGGATCTCGGCGACGATGTGATCGGCTGGACCACCGGCGCGCAGGCGCAGCAGCAGCTCGAGTCCGGCGAGGCCGTGATGGGGCTCGTCTGGTCGGGTCGCGGCTACGGCGCCGCCGCCGCCGGAGCGCCCGTCGCCCCGATGTGGGACGAGTGGATGATCATGGTCGACTCGAACGGGATCCCGAAGGGGGTCAAGGATCCGCAGGCCGCCTTCGCCGCCGTGAACTACTCGATCGGAGCGGAGCAGCAGGCCAAGATGACCGAGCTCACCTCCTACGGCGGGGTCAACGTCGACGCGAAGCCCGAGGTCGACGACCTGCTCAGCGAGTGGATCACCACCGAGCGCCTCGACACGGGCATCGCCCCGAACGTCGACTTCTGGGTCGAGAACTACGACGCGCTCTCCGCAGCGTGGGCCGGTTGGGCGACGGGTAACTGATCGTCATGACTGACCACACCGTCACCGGGGGTGCTGCGCCTGCGGGCGCAGTGGCCCCCGGTGCGGATGCCGTGGGAGCGAAGAAGCGCGGGCCGAAGAACTGGCGCCCGCTGCTCCTGCTGATCCCGGCGTTCGTGATCGTATCCATGTTCTTCCTCGCGCCGCTGGCCGATGTGTTCATCCGCTCGATCACCGATCCGGTGCCGGGTGTGCAGAACTACGTCTGGCTGTTCACGACCGAGGCGAACCTCAACGTGGTGCTCCGGACCTTCGGGACGGCGATCCTCGTCACGTTCGTGTGTCTGCTCCTCGCGTACCCGTACGCGTACCTCATGACGATCGTGTCGGATCGCACGCGCAACCTGATGCAGCTGTTCATCATGATGCCGTTGTGGACGTCGATCCTGGTGCGCACGCTCGCGTGGATGGTGCTGCTGCAGGACACGGGTCCGATCAACGGGTTGCTGGCCGCGTGGTTCGGGATCGGGCCGATCCCGCTGATCCGCACGACGTTCGGTGTGGCGCTCGGCATGACGCAGGTGCTGCTGCCCTTCATGGTGCTGCCGCTGTACTCCTCGATGTCGAAGATCGACAAGCGGCTGCTGCCGGCGGCGTCGAACCTCGGCGCGAACCCGGTGACGGCCTTCTTCACGGTCTACCTGCCGCTGTCGAAGCCCGGTATCTTCTCGGGCGGCGTCACGGTGTTCATCCTCGGCCTCGGCTTCTACATCATCCCCGCGCTGCTCGGATCCTCGAAGGAGATCATGATCTCGGCGATGATCCAGCAGCAGATCAGCGTCTTCCTGATGTGGGGACAGGGCACGGCGCTCGGGATCTTCCTGCTCGTGTGCACGATCCTGATCCTCGTCGTCGTGTCGAGATTCAATAAGGGCGGCAGCCTGTTCCCGGGGGTGGATCGCTGATGACCTCCAAACGTCTGCTCGGCGTCTTCGCCGTGATCATCGTGATCTGGCTGATCCTGCCCACCCTGGTGATCGTGCCGATGTCGTTCAACGAGGCCTCCTCGTTCAACTTCCCGCCCAAGGGCTTCTCGACCCGCTGGTACGAGAACTTCTTCACCGATGCCAGCTGGCTGAAGGCGCTCTTCTCGTCGCTGCAGGTCGCGGTGCTCACGATGATCGTCGCCACGACGGTCGGCGTGCTCGCCTCGCTGGGCCTCTCGAAGGTGAAGTTCCGCGGCAAGGGGCTGATGGAGGGCTACTTCCTGCTGCCCCTGATCGTGCCCGGGATCGTGCTCGCGGTCGGTCTCTACTCGCTGTTCCTGCGGCTGGATCTGCTCGGCACCCTGCCGGGGTTCGTGCTCGCGCACACCATCGTGTCGATGCCGCTCGTCATCACCAACGTGATGGCGTCGCTGCAGGGGCTCGATCCTCGCCTCGAACAGGCCTCGGCCAGCCTCGGCGCCGGCCGGGTGCAGACCTTCTTCAGCATCACTCTGCCGCTCATCGCGCCGGGTGTGACGGCCGGGGCCCTGTTCGCGTTCGTCACGTCGTTCGACGAGGTGATCCTGTCGCTCTTCATCCAGAGCCCCACCCTGCAGACGCTGCCGGTGAAGATCTTCAACAGCGTCACGCAAACCAATGACCCCACAGTGGCCGCGGTGGCGGTGATCACGATGCTCACCTCGGTGATCGTGATGCTCATCGCCCAGTTCGCCACGCGGAAGAGAAAGCGACCGGTAGCGTGAACGCTATGACCCACAACGACATTCCTGTGCCCGAGGGGCACGAGCAGGAACTGCGGACCGAGGGCCTCAACACCTCGGCGATCCACGCGATCGGCGAGGCCGGCATCAGCCTGAACTCGGTCACGAAGCGCTACGGCGAGAGCACGGTGGTCGATGAGATCGACCTCGTGATCGAGCCGGGCGAGTTCATGACCTTCCTCGGGCCGTCGGGATCGGGCAAGACCACGACCCTGAACATGATCGCGGGCTTCACCTCCGTCACGGAGGGGCTGCTCCACATCTATGGCAAGCCCGTCGCGAAACTGCCGCCGCACAAGCGCGATATCGGCATGGTGTTCCAGAACTACGCGCTGTTCCCGCACAAGACGGTCGCGGAGAACATCGCGTACCCGCTGCAGCGCCGGAAGCTCTCGAAGGCGGTGCAGAAGGAGAAGGTCGCCGCGGCGCTCGGCATGGTACGCATGGGCGACTTCGGGGATCGCTACCCGTCGGAGCTCTCCGGCGGGCAGCAGCAGCGCGTCGCGCTCGCCCGCGCGCTCGTGTACGAACCGCGGGTGCTGCTCATGGACGAGCCCCTCGGCGCACTCGACAAGAAGCTCCGCGAGTGGCTGCAGACCGAGATCAAGCGCATCCACCGCGAGGTCGGATCCACCTTCGTCTACGTCACCCACGACCAGGAGGAGGCGCTCTCGATGTCCGACCGCATCGCGGTCTTCAACAACGGCAAGATCGAGCAGGTGGGTACCTCGGAGGATCTCTACGAGGCCCCGCAAACGCTGTTCGTGGGCCGGTTCCTCGGCGAGTCCACGGTGCTGCTCGGCACCGGGGTTCCGGTGGGGGAGCGGCACACGGCGATTGAGGTCGCCGGGCACCGCGTGGTGGCGGACGGGCAATCGGCCCACCAGAACCTCGCGATCCTGATCCGACCCGAGAACCTGCGTCTCGAGTCGGCCGGCACGGTGCCGACCGAGAGCCAGAACGCGATCCCGGTCACCATCATGGACGTCACCTACCTGGGTGCGTCGCGGCGGTACTCGGTGCGGCTGCCTGACGGCAGCGAGGGCGCGGTGCGGCTCGGGCAGGATGCCCGGATCCACAACCGGGGCGACGAGGTCACCATGATGTGGGAGATCCCGTCGGGCGTGCTGCTCGTCGACACCGGCGAGGCGGGGGAGTCCGCGACGTAGGTCGCGCTGACCCCCGCTGGGCCCCGTCGGGGCACGGGGCCGCGGCCGAGGATCCCGCGGCCCAGGATCCCTGGCCGAGGATCCCGCGGCCGAGGATCCCGTGCCTGGGCCCCAGGCCCTACGCCTCGATATCGACGTCCTTCGTCTCGCGCGTCAGCAGCAGCGACACGAAGGTCACGAGCGCGGTCGCCGTCAGGTAGAGCCCGACGAGCAGCGGGCTGCCATCCGCGAGGCCCCAGAGCCACACCGCGACGATGGGGGCGAGGGCCGCACCGAGGATCGACGACACGTTGTACGCGACGGCCGATCCCGTGTACCGGATGTTCGTCGGGAACATCTCGGGGAGGAACGCGCCCATCGGTCCGAAGGTGAGCCCCATCAACGTGAAGCCGAGCGCCAGGAAGAACATCACCATCGGCGTGCTGCCGCCGCCGAGCATCGGCACGAAGAGCAGGCCGAAGACCGCGATCGCGGCGGTCACCACCAGCAGGGTGCGCCGGCGGCCGAAGCGATCCGCGAGCGGGCCCGACACGAGCGTGAAGATCCCGAAGAACACCACACCGAACACCAGCATGAGGATGAACGCGTTGTACGTGTACCCGGCGCCGGGCACGGGAGCGTCGCCCGGCCGTGTGCCGTAGGTCAGGGTGAACGAGGTCATCAGGTAGAAGAGCACGTAGGTCGCGAGCATCGCGAGCGTGCCGAGGATCAGCCCGCGCCAGTGGAACCTGAACGCCTCCGCGATGGGCACCCGCTTCACGGTGCCGCGCCGCTTCGTCTCCTCGAACGCGTTCGACTCGACGAGCTTCAAGCGCACCCACAGCCCCACGATCACCATCAACGCGGAGAAGAGGAACGGGATCCGCCAGCCCCACTCGAGGAACGCGGCGGAGGGCTGCCCGGGGTTCGCGGGATCGGCGAGCACCATGTTGATCACGTAGAACAGCATGTTCGCGATGATGAACCCGATCGGAGCGCCGAGCTGCGGGAACGTCCCGTACCAGGCGCGCTTGCCCTCGGGGGCGTTCTCGGTGGCGACGAGCGCCGCCCCCGACCATTCGCCGCCGATCGCGAAGCCCTGGGTGAGGCGCAGGATGAGGAGCAGCACGGCCGCCCAGGCGCCCACCATCGCGTGCGTCGGCAGCACGCCGATCAGGAAGGTCGCGATGCCCATCGTGAGGAGCGAGGCCACGAGTGTGGTCTTGCGGCCGAGGCGATCCCCGAGGTGGCCGAAGAAGACGGCGCCGACGGGGCGGGCGAGCATCGCTGCACCGAAGGTCGCGAACGACGCGAGCAGCGCGGTCGTCTCGTTGTCGGACGGGAAGAAGAGGTGAGGGAAGACGAGCACCGCCGCCGTCGCGTAGACGTAGAAGTCGTAGAACTCGATGGTGGTGCCGATGAGGCTCGCGAGGATGACGCGGGATCGCGAGTTCCGAGGAGCGGCGGGATCGGCTGGTGCGGTCGGGGAGGTGGTGGCTGACACAGTGGAGCTTTCAGATGAGGCGGAAAAGCCGTGCGCCTGGGCCGAGGTCGGGCTGAGCGCGCGACATCGGGCGTGTCCACTTGTGGCAGAACGGGGTAAGCATACGCCCGTTCTGCCAGAATCTCACGTTCCGGGGTGTGGCCCCTCGTGCCCGACCCCTACTGGCCGACCACCATGATCTCGTGCGGGAGCTTCGACAGCAGGCTCGTCCGATCGTCCTCGATCACGAAGGTGTCGAGCAGCCCGATCCCGCACATGCTCTCGAAGTTCGCCACCATACCCGACTCGAACACCCGGTCGTCGTGCTCGCCGCCCACGACCGTGAACTTCCACTCGCCGACCCAGTCCGGCGGGAAGGCGATGCCCATCTCGTACCCGCCGATCCACACGCTCGAGTTGATCTCGAAGACACCCGCGTCCTTGTAGTACGCGTAGAGTTCGGCGTTGACGTCGCCGATGCGGACCCCCGGCCGGGCGCGCTCCGTGAGGATGTCGAAGGCGCCCGTGAGCACCTTCAGCAGTTCGACCGCACCGGCGTCCGGCTCCTTGAACGCGTAGAGCTGCGAGCGGTTCGAGTGGTACCGCTTGTAGACGCCGCACGGATCCACGTCGAGGAAGTCGTCTTCCGTGATCACCCTGCGCCCCGAGATCTCGTGGTAGACGCCGAGAGCTGCGAGCCCGACGAAGGCGACCTGGTGGAGACCTGCCGGCTCGCCGCCCGCCGCCGACAGCCCGCGGATCAGCTCGCCGTGCGCGTCGAGCTCCGTCATGCCCGGTCGCAGCACCTCGGCGAGGTGGAGCAGGCCGGCGTCGCAGATCGCGGCGGCCTTCTTGACGGCGACGATCTCGTCGGCGGACTTGATCATGCGCACGCGCCGTGCGGTGAGCGTCGCGTCGACGACACGGGCGCCCGCGTCGAGGAGCGCCCCCTCCATCATCCGCGACACCGCGGGGTTCGGGATCGCCGAGAAGAGCTCGATCCCGACGCGGGATCCGTCGACCCAGCCCTCCTTCTTCGACTCGTTCACGATGAAGCGCAGCATGCCGTCGCGCTCGTAGCGGGGGAGGAGTCGCACGTCCTTCGCGGCCGAGGTGCGCCGGATCATCTCCGTGTGCTCGATGCCCTCGAACAGGATGAAACCGGCGTCGACGCGCACGACCGTGCAGGTCAGCGGACGCCAGTCGCGCGGTCCGTTCGCCTTGTACCACCGCAGCGCGAGGCCGTGGAGCCAGTTCTGGGACTCGGGCGAGGAGAGCACCAGCGTGTCGACGCCGTCCTCGGCCATCGCCTGCTGCAGCCGGGTCAGCCGGTTCGCGTACTCCGCCTCGGAGAAGGCGATGTGGGGCTCGGTGCCCGAGATCCGCTCCTGCTGATCGGCGAGGAACTGAGTGATGGTGGAGTCGAGCATGCTCACCTCTGAGTTTCTGTGCGGAGACGTCGCGCTCACACCGATGTGCCGCGCTGCGATTGTGATAATAACATATTATTGCCTCGACGTATTCAGAGCCCGGGGGTCGGGGCTGCCGGGGGTGCGCGAGCTCGGGTCAGGCGAGCTGGGGTGACGTGCGCTCGGGTGACGTGAGCTCGGGATCGAGCAGCGCCTCCGCGACAACCTCCGGCGTCAGGGCGCGAGGCTGTGCGAGCCGTCGGTCCTGCTCGAGGGCGGCGAGGTGCGTCTTCGCCTCGGCGGGATCGACGCCGAGTTGCAGGCTCGTCCAGTCGTTGAGGATCTGCAGCATGAACTCCGGTGTCACGATGTCCGGCTCGGCGAGGGTGCGGATCGAGAGGCCGTCCATCAGGGCGAGCATGCCCAGGGTGAGGCTGCGGGTGTCGGCCGTCGCGGGCAGGCGTCGCTGCTCCGCGAGCTGACGCAGGGCGGACTCGAGTGGTCTCGCCCACAGCTGGTACACCTGCGTCGCGACCCCGCGGAGGTGGTCGGAGCGGCCCGATCCCGACCACAGCTCGCTCCAGAAGCCCCAGCGCTCGGGGAAGGCGACGGTGCCGAAGACGTGCAGGTGGTTCATGGCGTAGATGAACCGCAGCGGATCGTCGATGTTCTCCACGCGCTGCGCGCTCTCCCGCGAGATCACGCGCATCATCGCGCCGAACGTGGCGTCGACGAGGTTTTCGCGAGTGTCGAAGTAGTGCTGGATGAGGCCCAGGCTGACACCCGATTCGCGCGCGATGTCCTTGAGCTTCGCCGCGACGACGCCGTCGCGCGCGATCACGCGGATCGATCCGGCCAGAATCTCGGCGCGGCGACGCGTCGCCAGGTCGAGCGGTGCCGCCTGCTCAGTTCCGATGGTCACGGAGGGTCCCTTCTCGTTGGTGCACCGGCGGCAATCCCCGGGCTACCGATGTACCTCACCCTATGGTCACGGTTCTCGCCGGATCTTGCGCGATGACAATAATGCGTTATTATGATAACCCCAAGCTGTTGACGAAGGAGTCAGGAAGATGAGTCAGACCACTCGAATGATGTTGCCGGTCGCGGCCGTGGCCGCGCTCGCGCTTGCCGCGTGCTCGTCGGGCTCCGCGCCCGAGGGCGGAGATGGCGGCGGCGGCTCGCTCGTGTTCGCGAGCTACGGCAGCGCGTACCAGGACGCGCAGAACGAGGCGTTCCTCGACCCGTGGGCCGCGGAGTCCGGCGCGACTGTGCAGAACGACGGCCCGACCTCCTACCCGAAGATCCAGCAGATGGTGGAGTCGGGCAACACGATCTGGGACGTCGTCGACACGGAGCCCTACTTCCCGGTCGCGAACTGCGGCACGCTCGTCGAGGAGATCGATTTCACGAACATCGACACCTCGAACTACCCCGAAGGCACGTGGTCGGACTGCTCGATCCCGATCGCCCAGTACTCGACCATGATGATCGTGAACTCCGACACCTACAGCGGCTCGGCCGTGCCGAGCACCCCGGCGGACTTCTTCGACGTCGAGCAGTTCCCGGGCACCCGCATGGTGCCGGGCTGGGCCGGTGCCGGTGCGCTGGAGTTCGCCCTGCTGGCCGACGGCGTCGCTCCGGAGGATCTCTACCCGCTCGACACCGAGCGGGCCTACGCGAAGCTCGACACGATCCGCGATGATCTCACGTTCTGGAACACAAGCTCCGAATCCCAGCAGGCGATGGAGGACGGCTCGGCCGACATGTGGCTCGCGTGGTCGGGCCGCGGCTACGAGGCCGAGAAGAACGGGGCGAGCATCACGCCGGTGTGGGAGGACAACCTCCTCGCCTGGGCGAGCCTCAGCATCGTCAAGGGATCGAAGAATCTCGAGCAGGCGCAGAGCTTCATCGAGTTCGCCGCGCAGGCGGAGCCGCAGGCCCGGTTCGCCGAGCTCCAGCCCTACGCCCCCGCCGACCTCTCCGCGAAGCCCGAGCTCGACGAGCTGCAGGAGAAGTGGAACGTCGCGAAAGAGGACGTGCAGTCCCAGTCCATCGTGACGAACGTCCAGTGGTGGGCCGACAACTCGGCGGACGCCGAGGCCGAGTGGACGGCCTGGTCGACGAGCTAGCCCCCATCGTCGGCGTCGACCGCGGCCTCGCGCCGCGCGTCGACGCCGGCACCACACCCCGGAGGAACCATGCGCCCATCGCGCCTCTTCAGCAGCGTTGCCGTCGTCCCAGCGCTCGTCATCATCCTGATCTTCTTTCTGCTGCCCATCGGCGTGATCATCGCCCGGTCGTTCACCGATCCCGAACCGGGACTCGGGCAGTATGCAGCGGCCCTGGCCGACCCGACCACGCTCCGCGTGCTCGGCCGCACGTTCGTGACGGCGATCATCACCGTCGTGGTCTGCATCGGCCTCGGCTACCCCTTCGCCTACCTGCTCACCCTGGTCGGACCCACGGCGCGCACCCTGCTCATGGTGCTCGTGCTCGTGCCGTTCTGGACCTCCCTCATGGCGCGCACCTTCGCGTGGATCTCGCTGCTCCAGCGAGACGGGCCGGTGTCGGCGGTGCTCGGGTTCTTCGGAGCCGAGAACGTCACGCTGCGCGGCACCCTCACGGGAGTGGTGCTCGCGATCGTGCAGATCCTCCTGCCCTACATGATCCTGACCCTCTACACCGCCCTCGCGTCCATCGACCGGCGCCAGCTCGCCGCGGCCCAGAGCCTCGGCGCGAACCGGTACAAGGCGTTCTGGCAGGTCTACCTGCCGCAGTCGCTGCCCGGCCTCTTCGCCGCGAGCTCGCTCGTGTTCATCCTGGCGCTCGGCTTCTACATCACCCCGCAGCTGATCGGCAGCCCAAAGGAGGCCATGATCGCGCAGGTGATCGGCCAGCGCGTGGAGAAGATCGTCGACTTCGCCGGCGCCGGGGCGCTCTCCGGCATCCTGCTCCTCGCGACGCTCGGTCTCTTCTGCGTCGTGATCCTCGCGGTCGCCCCGCTCAGACGCGGCATATCCCAGATGGTGAACGGAGGTGAGACCCGGTGAACGAACGCACCCGCATCCGCCTGCCGCTCCGCATCTGGGCGACGGTCGCAGCCCTGCTGCTCGTGGCGCCCACGCTCGTCGTGATCCCGCTCTCGTTCTCGGACAAGCGCAGCTTCGCGTTCCCCATCGAGGGCTGGTCGCTGCAGTGGTACGAGAACTTCTTCACGGATCAGCGCTGGATGAACTCACTTGGCACGAGCCTGAGCCTCGCGCTGGTGGTCGGCGTCGTGGCGACCGTGCTCGGCACCCTGGCGGCCCTCGGCCTGCGCGGACTCAACGCGCGGCTCGCCGCCGTCGCGCAGGTGTCGATGATGCTGCCCATCCTCGTACCGGGGATCGTGGCCGCGATCGCCATCTTCGGTCTCTACCTGCGCTGGGGGCTCAGCGGCTCGCCGCTCGGGATCGTGCTCGCGCACATCGCGCTCGCACTGCCGTTCGTGCTGATCCCGGTGGGAACCGCGCTCCGGGGGCTCGACGAGACGCTCGTTCGGGCCGCAGCGGTGCTCGGGGCCAGCCCGATCGCGCGCTTCATGCAGGTGCAGCTGCCGATCCTGCTGCCGGGCATCATCACGGGCTTCATCTTCGCGTTCGTGACGAGCCTTGACGAGGTGGTCATCGCCTACTTCCTGCAGTCGCCCTCGGTCCGCACCCTCCCGGTGCAGATGTACAGCTCCGTCACGGTGGAGACCGATCCCAGCATCGCGGCAGCCTCGACGCTGCTGCTGGTGCTCTCCACGTGCATCATCCTCATTCCCCGCATCGTGCAGGTCATCCAGGAACGACGTGCCGCCCGACGACAAGGAGACGTCGCATGACTGTGACCCCCACCCCCGGTGCCGAGCTGCGCCTCAGCGGCCTGGTGAAGCGCTACGGCGGCACCGCCGCGGTCGCGAACGTCGACCTCGAGGTCGCCTCCGGTGAGTTCGTGACCCTGCTCGGGCCGAGCGGATCCGGCAAGACCACCACCCTGTCGATGATCGCCGGGTTCACCGTGCCCACCGACGGCCGGGTCGTGTGCGACGGCGCGGAGATCACGTCGGTGCCGCCGCACAAGCGCGGGCTCGGCATGGTGTTCCAGAACTACTCGCTCTTCCCGCACCTCACGGTCCGGGAGAACGTCGAGTTCCCGCTGCGTCAGCGCGGGGTCGCGAAGCCCGAGCGGGTGAAGCGGGCGCTCGAGGCGCTCGAGCTCGTCGAGCTGAGCGCGCGGGCGAACGCCAAGCCCACCCAGCTCAGCGGCGGCCAGCAGCAGCGTGTCGCGCTCGCCCGTGCGCTCGTCTTCCAGCCGCGACTGCTGCTCATGGACGAGCCCTTCGGCGCCCTCGACCGCGCACTGCGCGAGCGCCTGCAGCTCGAGCTGCGCCGGCTGCATCGTGAGCTCGGGATCACCGTCGTGTTCGTGACGCACGACCAGGAGGAGGCGCTCACGCTCTCCGACCGGATCGCCGTCTTCAACGAGGGCCGCATCGAGCAGGTCGGCACGCCCGAGGAGCTGTACGAGCGCCCGGCCACACTGTTCGTCGCGCGATTCATCGGGGAGTCGAACGCGATCACCGGCGAGGTGCGCGACGGCGAGTTCCTGAGCCGCCACGGCGTGCGCGTTCCAGCTCCGCAGCTGAGCGAGGGCCCCGCGGTCGCCATCGTGCGGCCCGAGCGGTTGCGCGTGGTCGCGCCGGATGCCCCTGCCGGAGACTGTGCGATCGAGGGCACGGTCGCCGACATCACCTACCTGGGCGCGCAGAGCCGCCTCGAGCTCGACACCGCGGAGGGCCCGATCATCGTGCGTGCGGGTGTCGAGGCGGCGATGCCGTCGCTCGGGTCGACCGTGCGCCTCGCCTGGTCAGCCGAGAACACCGCAGTTTTCCACACCGAACCGGATCCGACAGAAACGAGCAACCCATGGACCGAAACCCTCGCCCCGTCCACGTCAAGCTGAGCGAGCTCACCCCCGTCGACGCGGAGACCGCACCGACGCGGGTGCGCATCCGCCGCATCATCACCCGCGCCGAGCACCAGAGCGAGCTCACGCAAGGGGTGTGCTGGATGGATCCTGGCGAGCAGACGAACCGCTGGTCGAGCCGCGAGACCTTCGACCGCTCGGAGGCCGAGCACTGGTACGGGCCGGTCGACGAGACGTACTACATCATCCGAGGCCGGCTGCGGCTGACCTGGGACGAGGGCGTCTTCGAGCTCGGGCCGGATGACACGGTGTACCTCGCGCCCGGGTGGACGTACCACCTGGAGAACGTGGGGGACGAGCCCGCGTTCTTCGTCTACAACATGACGCCGGCGCAGGAGTGATCCGGCGCTGACCGACCCTGGCGCTGGAGTGATCCGGCGCCGCACGACCGATCCGTATCCGAGAGGACGAACGATGACGCAGCGAGAGCCGCTGGCACTGCACTTCGACGAGCGCGTGCTCGACCACGACACGGGCACCGCGCTGCACGAGGCGGCGCCGAGCCCGTGGTTCGCGGCGAACGAGCCGCACACGGAGGGGCGCCTGCGCATCGAGCGCATGCACGACATCCTCGAGCGCGGCCCCGTCGCCGAGTCGATCCGGTTCGCACCGGGCCGCTTGGCCGACGAGGACGAACTCGCGCGGGTGCACGATCCCGCGTACGTGCGCGAGGTGCGGCGGGCCATCGAGGCCGGTGGCGGCTGGGTCACCGGGACCACCCGACTCGGGGCCGGATCCTACGACCCGCTCCGCGCGGCGGCGGGCACGGCACTGGCCGCCGCCGAGACGGTGCTCTCCGGAGCGGCGCCGATGGCGTACGCCCTGACCCGCCCGCCCGGGCATCACGCCCAGCGGGCGCAGGCCGACGGCTACTGCTTCTTCAACGGCGCGGCGCTCGCCGTGGACGCCGCACGGCGCGCCGGGATCGAGCGGGTGCTCGTGATCGACTGGGACGTGCACCACGGCAACGGCACGCAGGACATCTTCTACGAGCGCGATGACGTGCTCACCGTGAGCCTGCACATGGATCACGGAGCCTGGGGGCCGAGTCACCCGCAGACCGGCCGGCTCGAGGAGCGCGGCGCCGGATCGGGGCTCGGCTTCAACCAGAACGTGCCGCTGCCCCTCGGCGCCGGCAATACCGCGTACTTGCGCGCGTTCGACGAGGTCGTCGCGCCGCTCGCGGAGCGGTTCCGCCCCGGCATGATCGTGTGCGCCAGCGGGCAGGACGCGAGCGCCTACGACCCGAACGGTCGTCACAACGTGTCGATGCCGGGCTTCGCCGGAATCGGGGCTCGCGTGCGGGCGCTCGCGGACGCGCACACCGACGGCCGCGCGATCCTGATCCAGGAGGGCGGCTACAACCCGTCGTACGCCCCGTACTGCCTGCTCGCCACCGTCGAGGGGCTGCTCGGAGCGCCGACGACGCCGGATCCGCTGGCGTACGTGCCCGACCAGACGCTCGGGCTCGACGAGCGCTTCGCGGAGATCGCGCGCATGCTCGCCGACGCGGCGTAGGAGGCCTAGCTCGGCTCGGTGAGAAGGCTGGTGAGAAGCACCTCAAGGGCACGGCCCACGCGCACATCATTCCAGTTCGCCGGGTCCTCGACGTTCTTGACGTGAAAACCGCGCGCATACAGGTAGAGGATGTCTGCGATTTCGGCGGCACGTTCGAGACCCGCTGCGGAGGCACTCTCGTGGAACTCTGCACAAGTATCGTCCGTCAGATCGGTGACGACTTTCATCTCTTCTCCGGACCCTGCGATGACCTCGATCCACAGACTGCGGAGCGCGGTGTCGTGCGTGCCCGTCTGACACATCCACCGCGAGAGTTCGACTAGTCGGGAGACACCGCTCGTTCGCCGGGTGGCCTCGTCTCTTTCATTCACCCAGAGGTCGCGAGCGTGATCCAGCGCGTTGAACATGAGCTGGGCTCGACTCGGCACGTAGTTCGTCACGAAGGCGGTGGACCGGCCGAGTTCGTCGGCGACCGCACGAATGGTGACGGCACTGGCGCCCCGCTGTTCGGTGATTCGGAGTGTTGCCTCAGAAATCTCTCGACGGCGTTCATCTTCGTCGACCATGTGAGGCATCCGTGGTTCACTCCTGTCCAAATGACGTTTGGGTAACGCTTCGCAATCTCTCCTTGACCGAGGTCGCTTCCACGAGTGTATTGTAAAAAAACATCGTTTTAATACACTGTTGTATAACGGCAATGCCCGAGCTAAGGAGTAACGACAATGAAGTCTGCACGTTCACGGATGGTCACAGGTGGAGTGTTGCTCGCGAGCGGAGCGCTTCTGCTCAGCGCTTGCGCCTCGGACTCGGTGGAGGCTGGCGGTGAAGCGGCGGCCTCGGGATCGCTCACGTTCGTCACCTTCGGAAGCGCATTTCAGGAAGCCCAAGAGACGGCATTCGTAGATCCCTTTGCTGCGGAGACGGGGACGGAGATCACTGTCGATTCCCCGACCGACTTGGCCAAGCTCAAGGTCATGGTCGAGACCGGTGATCCGGACTGGGATGTGTACCTTGCGGGGTCGGCGGAGTCGTTCGCATACTGCGGCACGCTCTTCGAGGAGCTCGACTTCTCGAACATCGAACGCGCTGATTTCGCCGAAGGGACGATCAGCGACTGCGGTGTTCCCGTGGACACGTACTCGTACGTGGTGGCCTACAACACCGAGAAGTATGGCAACACCCCACCGACGAGTCTCGCCGATTTCTTTGATCTCGAGAACTTCCCCGGTTCGCGGGCCATGTCCGGGGATCCTGCCGAGGGCAATCTCGAGATGGCGCTGCTCGCAGATGGGGTAGCGGTTGAGGACCTGTACCCGCTCGACTACGACCGAGCATTCGAGAAGCTCGATGGGATCAAAGCAGATACGACGTTCTGGACTTCTGGAGCGGAGCAGGTGGAGATGATGGAGTCCGGTCGTGCCGACATGATCCTTGCCTGGTCCGGTCGCGCATTCGAGGCGGTCCAGAATGGAGCCAAGTTCGCTCCGATGTGGGATCAGAACGCGTACCACTGGGCATCCCTGGCGATTGTTAAGGGAAGCTCCAACCCAGAGTCCGCACAGCAGTTCATCGACTACGCCGTATCTCCCGAGCCTCAGGCGCTGTTCGCGGAAAGCATCGCGTACGGGGCGGCTAACCTGAAGGCCACGCCGGAACTCGATCCGGCGGAGGCCGACTGGGACTCTGGCGCCGATGCGCACCGTGACCTGTCGTGGTCCATTGATCCGGCCTGGTGGGGTGACAACGCAGACGAGGTCCTCTCGCGATGGACCGCCTGGACTGCGGGCTGAGCACGTGGCCATTACAGCGAGCCAGCTCACCGGTGACGACCTGCTCGTCACCGGTGGGCGTGTCTTCCAGAATGCGGACGACACTGAGGCGTCAGAGGCAATGCTCATTCGCTCCGGCGTGGTCGACGCGGTGGGCTCTCTGGACCGAATGCGGGCCCGTGCCGGCGTATCCATTCGAGAGCTTCATGTCCCTGGATGCACCATTTTGCCCGGGTTCATCGATGCGCACACCCACGTCGAGTTTTCGGCGCTCGCGAGGAACGAATGGCTCGACGTGCGTGGGGTGTCACCGAGGGCAACGTGCGACGCGGTAGCGGAGTCCATACGAAACCGGGGTGAGGGAGCGTGGGTGGTGGCCCAGGGCACGTTCCTCCAAGAGCTGCCGGATCGGGCTGACCTCGACCGTGTCGCACCCAGGACACCCGTGATCGTCCGTGAAAGCATGCACCGACTGCAGGCCAATTCCGAGGCCCTCCGCTTGGCAGGGTTCCTGGATCGCGCACCCTCAGTCCGTTCCGGGATCGTCGTGCATGTCGACCCCGCTGGCCGTCCGACGGGGCTGGTGGAGGAGGGTTTCGATCTTTTCCCTATTCCGGCACCGTCGGTCGACACACTCGCCGACCTTCTAGAACGAGAGCTCCGGGAGTCGTTTGCCCGCCACGGAGTGACTACCGTGTTCGAGATTCCTGCGACGAGGGCAGGCGTCGCGGCATATACAGATCTTGCGAATCGGCGAGCGCTGCCAACGCGAATTACGCTGACCCCGGTGGTATCTCCCGGTCTGAGCCCCCTTCTCGAACGCATGGCTGATTGGACTGCAGAGCAATTCGGCGACCGTGAGGACTCGGACCTGATCGGTTCCGGTGGAATCAAGATTTTCATCGACGGTGACAATGATCAGGCGTTCCATTCCGCAGGTTTCTCACGTGAGCCCCGCCACTGGGGAGCTGTCACACGAACCGTCGACCAACTGCGTGAGGAACTCATCTGGGCGAATCAACAGGATGTGCAGGTCTGGGTTCACGCGATCGGAGACCTCGCTCAAGATCTGATGCTCGAAGCCGTTTCGCAATCGCGCGATCGGGTCGGAGACCCAAGACTCCGGACTCGGTTGGAACACGCGGGTAACCTGCAGCTCGATCACCGCCAACTCCGGCGAATGGTGGAACTCAAGGTGATTCCGGTCCCGACAGCGAACTTTATTTCCACTGACGACGGAAGCGGACGATACGCATTCCGGACACTGGGCGAGGCCGGCCTCGAACCTCCAGGGAATTCCGACACGGGAGGGGCTATTGCGGAGGCTCCGAATCCTTGGTTCGGAATCGCGCACCTGGTTGAGCGGAGGAATCGGGCCGGCCAATTGGTCGCACCGGATGAACGCGTGTCAGTGGCTGAAGGAGTGCGCGGCTACACCACGTACGCAGCACGAGCCGCTGGCCTCGAGAGGGTCGTGGGTTCATTGGCACCGGGTTCGGCCGCAGATTTCGGAGTGTACGCAACAGACCCACGTGCCGCTGAAACATCTGAGTTGCTGACCATGGAAACCGAAATGACGTTTGTGGGAGGGCGGGCCACATGGCAGAGAAACGGCTGAGCGCGGGCACGACAACGGGAATCATCACACTCCTGAATCGACCGCGGGGGGTAACAGCCATTGGGGGGTGGGTGTTGATCGCCCCGGCGGTCATCTTCGTTGCGGTGTGCTTCATTGTTCCGTTGACGTCCCTCATCGCGCGAAGCTTTGTCGAACCGACCCCTGGATTCGGCCAATATGTCGCGGTCCTGGGAGATGCGACAACCATGAGGATTCTCGGGCGAACGTTTTCGGTGGCTTTCCAAGTGACGCTCGTGACCCTGATCCTGGGGTACCCGTATGCGTACCTGATGACGCTGGTCTCGACCCGGACTCGCACGATCTTGATGTTTTTGGTCTTGCTGCCGTTCTGGTCGAGCTTGATGGCGCGCACGTTCGCGTGGATCGCACTCTTTCACCCGGAAGGAGTCGTCCTTTCTGCACTCCGCGTGGTTGGCCTCCACGAGGTCGAACTTCTGGGAACGCAGCTGGGCGTGACGATTGCGATGGTGCAGGTGCTGCTGCCGTTCATGGTGTTACCCCTGTACAGCACCATGAGCGGCATCGACCGACGTCTCCTCGATGCAGCCTCGTCCCTGGGGGCGTCGAAACTACGCGCGTTTGTCAGAGTGTATGCGCCACTCTCGCTCCCCGGGGTGTTCGCGGGATCGGTCCTGCTCTTCATCATGAGTTTGGGGTTCTGGGTCACACCCCGCCTCATCGGTTCACCGCAGGAGTCGCTCGTCGGTCAACTCATCGAGACCAGAGTCGGGAAGCTTCTCGACTTTGCAGGTGCCGGAGCCATCTCGACGGTGCTCCTGGTGATCACCGTCCTCTTGCTCCTCATCTCCGCTGGCGCGATGCGGCGAGCGTCACGACCGATCTCAGGAGGGGCACGATGAGCGCACAGCACTCGCGACCAGGGTTCGCACTGAGAATCTGGGCGGTCCTTGTGGGGATCGTTCTCATCGCCCCTCTCGCGGTGGTGGTCCCGCTCTCATTCACAGCGAAACGCAGCTTCAAGTTTCCCCCCGACGGGTACTCGATTGAGTGGTACCAGAACTTCTTCGGTGACGCCGCATGGCTGCAAGCGCTCTGGAACTCAGTGTGGATCGGTCTGGTGGTCGCTGTAATCTGCAGTGTCCTGGGAACCCTTGCGGCTCTGGGGATCCAGCGGTTGCCCGCCCGGATCGCCGCAATTGCGCAGGGTGTGCTGCTCGCCCCATTGATCATCCCGGGCATCGTCTCTGCCGTTGCGATCTACTCGGTCTTCCTCAAATGGAAACTCAACGGCAACGCGATGGGGTTTGTGCTCGCTCACGCAGTTCTCGCGATTCCGTTCGTCGTGGTGACGGTGAACGCCAGCCTTGCAGGATATGACAGGAATCTCGACCGGGCCGCAGCGAGTCTCGGCGCTGGACGGGTGCGGGTGTTCATGAGAGTCACGCTCCCGCTGATCGCACCCGGAGTCGCGGCTGGCGCCCTGTTCGCCTTCATCACCTCGTTCGACGAGGTTGTCGCGGCAATGTTCTTGCAATCACCGAAGATTCGAACCCTCCCGGTCGAGATGTTCGTCAGCGTCACCAACGAAGTGGACCCGACGATCGCTGTGGTCTCGACGCTCATCTTGGCGGTGACCAGTGCCGTGGTGCTGGTGCCCGCCCTCACTCGCTCGCGACAGCGATGAAAGGTACGACAATGACATCCCAAGACGGTGGACGACGCGGTGGAATCGATCTCGCCAGAGTCTCAAAAACCTTCCCGTCCGGTGCCGTCGGCATCGCTGATATCTCCCTCACCGTTCGGCCCGGGGAGTTCGTGACCTTCCTCGGCCCCTCCGGGTCCGGGAAGACCACGACGCTGAACACGATCGCTGGGTTCGTCGCGCCGACGTCGGGCGCGGTGCATATCGACGGACGAGACGTCACACGTCTGCCCCCGAACCGCCGCAACCTGGGCATGGTGTTTCAGAACTACGCACTCTTTCCGCACATGACAGTCGAAGCAAATGTCGCGTTCGGGATGCACGGCAGGGGAGTCGCTCCTGCGGAGGTGCGTCGCCGGGTTGCGGAAGCCCTGGAACTGGTGCGGCTTGAGGGTATGGGTGCTCGGAGGCCGAAAGAACTCTCGGGTGGGCAGCAGCAGCGCGTCGCGCTTGCGCGAGCGCTGGTGTATCGTCCGCCGATCCTGCTCATGGATGAGCCCCTCGGGGCCTTGGACAAGCAGTTGCGCGATCAGATGCAGGTCGAGATCGCCCGCCTGCATCGAGACCTCGGGACGACATTTCTCTTCGTGACCCATGATCAAGGCGAAGCACTCGCACTTTCCGATCGCATTGTGCTCTTCGAGAGTGGACGTGTGTCTCAGGTCGGATCACCGGAGGAGCTCTATGAACGACCGAAATCTCGATTCGTCGCAGAGTTCATCGGAGAGTCGACCAGCTTTACCGGCGTGCTCAGGGACTCGAGCGCGATCGAATGGGGAAACACGCTGTTGCAGGGCCGCAATCCCAATGGGATACCGGTGGGGAGACACGCCTCCCTCGTGGTGAGGCCGGAGCACCTCCGCATATCCGGCACCGGCGGACCCCGAGGGTCCGACAACCGGGTTTTCGGTATCGTCTCCGAACTGGCGTATCTCGGCTCACATCGGCGCGTGGGCGTGAAATTGGCCGACGGCACGCGGGTCGTGCTCGAGGAGCGCGGGGAGAACGCCGAACCTCTGAGATTCGGGGCTGAGGTCACCGTCTGTTGGTCCCCGGAACACGCCGTGCTCGTCACCGAGGCGGGAGCATGACCCTGAAGCTGTTCAGCCGAGCTCAGCTCCTGACGCTCTCGAATGCTCACGGTGACGCCGTGTTGGTGGACTCGGGGCGCATCTCCGGCATCGGCTCGCGCGAGGATCTGCTGGCCAGTGCTGGCCGACAAGATGTCGAAGAAGTCGACATGGATGGCGCGGTCCTCATGCCCGGATTCGTTGACGGGCATACGCATCTCGAGCTGAGTTGCATCACACAAGAGCAACACCTGCAGATGCATGCCCCGCCGGTGACGTCGCTCGTTCAGATCCTCGAGGAGATCCGACAGCGCAGGGCGACGCAACCCGATGGGTGGATCGTGGTGCGCAGTTCGTTTGCGCTCGACCGCAAAGTCGTTGAGGGTCGACTCCTAGGTCGGGACGAACTCGACAGCGTGAGTCCGGACGCCCCGGTTGTCGTCCTCGCTGGCCTGCACGTCGCGTCGTTGAACACGGTCGGGATGCGCGCTGTGCAACTCGAGATGCCAGAACGACTCGACCCCGGTATGACGGTGCACCGGGGGAGGGACGGTCGACCCAGCGGGATCTTTACCGAGGTCTGGGATCGACTCCCTGCTGCGACGGAGATCGAATCCTATGCTGCGCTCCGGCGCCACGCGCATTCACTGGTGGCGGCGCATGGGATCACCAGCCTGTGTACGATTCCGACCTCTGTAGCGGACGTCAGAGCACTCCACGCGTTACGGGTTGAGGACCAGTTGCCGTTTCGCGTCCGGTTCTACCCGCATGTGCCGAGAGTGGGCCCGCTTTCGTCTGTCCTTTCGCTCGGAGCGCCGTCGGGATTCGGGGACTCGATGCTGCAGTTTGGCGGTGTCAAGATCTTCGTCGACGGGGAGGGTGGTGACGGGCTCGGGGCAGAGTTCGATGATGTGAAATGGACCGAGCAAGAACTGTCCGATCTCGTGGGCGAGGCAACCGCGTCCCGAGTGCAGCTCTTCATGCACGCGGTGACCGGGACCGGGATTCGAGCAGCGATGGCGGCTGTCGCTCAGCATTGGGGATCGCGCCCGCTCCGTGCTCCCGCTCCGCATCGAATCGAGCACTCCGGAGACTATGTCCCACGGGAGCTCATTGCTGATCTCGCCCAGTCCGGTATCGGCGTGGTCGCCACCCCGCACTTCGTCGGATCGGATGATGTGGGTGATGACTTTCAGCCTCTCCGAAAGCTCATTGATGCAGGTGTTCGCGTGATCGGAGCCACGGATTCCACGGGGACGGTTCCTTCGGGTGCGCCCCCGCTCTCGAATATCGCCTCAGCGGTGACACGGCGCGACGCGGCTGGGAATCCGTCTCCGCACCGAATATCTGCTGAGCACGCGCTGCGCATGTTTACCGACTGGGCGGCACGGGGACAGGGTGAGGGTGGGAAGAAAGGCGTGTTGCAAGAGGGCGCTCTTGCGGACTTCGCCATTCTCGATGCGAATCCGCTCAAGGTGTCTCCGGAGGACATTGCAGGAATACGTGTGCTCGGCACGGTGCTCAACGGTGCTCGAGTGGGGTGATTCTCGCCGGGGCCTCTGGGCCGTGAGCGGGTCGAGTGCTATTGAAAACGCCACTGTACAAAGTGTTCAGTATTCTGTGCCGGAATGTACACTAGTGGGTGAAGTTGCAACGCCCACGGAAGGACACAGTTGGAAGAACAAGACGGGAAAGCGCCGGACGCCTCTCTCGGCCAGCGGGTCGCGTCGTTCCGGGAGCTCCGCGGCATGAGCCTGCGGGCGCTCGCCGCCGCGGCCGGGGTGAGCTCGAGCTTTCTGAGCCAGCTCGAGAACGGCCACACCAACGCGAGCGTCGCCTCGCTGCGGAAGGTCGCGGCCGCGCTGGGCGTGACGCCGGCGCAGCTGCTCGACGACTCCTCGGCGCACACCCGCGGCGTGCTCCGGCGCGCCGACCGGCCGAGCCTGCCGCTCGAGGGCGCCGAGAAGTTTGTGCTCTCCATTCCGCCCATGCGCAACCTCGAAGTGTACGCCGGCCGCTTCGAACCGGGCGGGTCCACCGGACCCGAGGCCTACTCCCACGGGCACTCCCAGGAGATCTTCCTGGTGACGTCCGGTGAGGTCCGGTTCGAGCTCGCCGGCGACGCGTACACGATGCGCGCCGACGACTCCATCGAGTTCCTGAGCTCGGTGCCGCACCGCGTCGTGAACGACTCCGACGCGGCCGCGACCGTGGTCTGGATCAACAGCCCACCCACCCCCGACGAGATCCCGCACGGCTCGATCCCCGCGAGCATCTCGACGACTCCGAACACCACCACCGCATCGAATACCCCCACCGCATCGCAGAGGAAGGACGCATCATGATCAACGGCCACGTATCACGCTGGTGGGAGGAGATCGGTGCGCCGGATCCCCGCCCGGAACTGCCCGGGAACCTCACCGCGGACGTCGCCATCGTCGGCGCCGGGTACACGGGGTTGTGGACCGCGTACTATCTCAAGCGCGCGAAGCCCGAGCTCCGCGTCGTGGTGATCGAGCAGCGCCACGTCGGCTACGGCGCCTCCGGCCGCAACGGCGGGTGGCTCACGAACGCGATCACGGGCGGGCGCGAGCAGTACGTGAAGACCCACGGGCGCGATGCGGCCGAGCGCTTCCAGCGCGCGATGAACGAGACGGTCGACGAGGTGATCCGCGTCGCCGAAGCCGAAGGGATCGACGCCGACATCAAGCGCGGCGGAGAGTTCAACGTCGCCTACACCCCGGCCCAGGAGACCCGCCTTCGTGCGGTCGCCGAGGCGGAGCAGACGTGGAAGTACACCGACGTCGAGCTGCTCGAGGCCGCCGAGGCGCGCGCGAAGATCAACGTCGCCGATACGCGCGCCGCGATCTGGCACCCGCACTGCGCCCGGATCCAGCCCGCCAAGCTCGCCCGGGGGCTCGCGGATGCCGCCGAGCGCCTCGGCGTGGAGATCTACGAGCGCACGCGCGCCGTCGAGATCGCCCCGCACCGGGTCAGCACCACGCACGGCACCGTCTCCGCCGAGTACGTGGTGCGGGCGACGGAGGGGTTCACCGCGAACCTCAAGGGCCTGCACCGGCTCTGGCTGCCCATGAACTCTTCGCTCATCGCCACCGAGCCGCTGTCGGCCGAGGTGTGGGACGAGCTGCACTGGAGCGAGGGCGAGGTGCTCGGCGACTTCGCGCACGTCTACATGTACGCGCAGCGCACGGCCGACGACCGCATCGCGATCGGTGGTCGCGGGGTGCCCTACAAGTACGGCTCGCGCACCGACACCGATGGTGAGACCCCCGCGGTCACGGTGGACATCCTGAGCGAGATCCTGCACCGCTTCTTCCCTGCCACCCGCGGCGCCGCGATCGACCACGTGTGGTCCGGGGTGCTCGGCGTGCCGCGCGACTGGGCGGCCACGGTCGGCCTCGATCCCGCGACCGGCATCGCCTGGGGCGGCGGCTACGTCGGCACCGGTGTGACCTCGACGAACCTCGCCGGCCGTACCATCACTGACCTCATCCTCGGCAACCGGACCGAGCTCACCTCGCTGCCCTGGGTCAACCACCGTGTGCGCAAGTGGGAGCCTGAGCCGCTGCGCTGGGTCGCGACGAAGGGCCTGTACACCGCGTACGGGATGGCGGACCGCTCCGAGCTCGCGGGCCGGAAGACGACCTCGCCGATCGCGCACGTCGCCGACGTGATCACCGGCCGCCACTGACCGGCTCCGATCCGGCCGGGATCCCGCACCCGCCGGGATCCCGAACCCGCCGCGATCCCGCACCCGCCGGGATCCCGCCCCGCCACGACCCTCGAGGAGAGATCATGACCACCATCCCCACGCTCGCCATCCACGGCACCGCAGCGACCGACCTCGGCCCGCACGCTCCGAAGCCCACCTCGATCGAGGGGGCGCAGACGGAGGCCTCGACCTCGGTCTGGGCGACCGACCGCATCGACACGGGACTCTGGGAGTGCACGCCCGGCGTCTTCACCGCCGAGCGCAACGGCTACAGCGAAATCTGCACGATCCTCTCGGGACGTGTCACGATCGAGGTGGAGGGCGCCGAGCCCGAAGAGTTCGGCCCGGGTGACGTGATGGTCATGCCTTCCGGTTGGCGCGGCACATGGCGGATCCACGAACCGCTGCGCAAGCACTACACGACGATCAACGACTGAGAGGGCGGGCAATATGGCACAGGGAGATCTGCGGACGCAGGGCGGGGATCTCGCGCTGACAGGCGCGCGACTGCGGACCAACACCTCCGGTGATGCGGACGCCACCGCGATCCTGATCCGAGACGGGGTCATCGCGCTGCTCGGGAGCGACCTCGAGGTCGCGGCCGCCGCGGCGGAGCACGGGATCCCGGTGCGGGACCTCTCCTGGGCCACCGTCACCCCAGGCCTCTTCGACTCGCACACGCACCCGCACTGGGCGTCCGATCTCACGAGCGGGATCGACCTCGGTGGGCTCGAGACGGTCGACGAGATCCGGGCCGCGATCGCCGCGGAGCACGTCCGCCTGCCCGAGGGCGAGTGGGTGCGCGGATGGAATCTCGAGTACGAGCCCTTCGAGGAGGTCGGGCTGCGGGGGGACGTGCTCGCCGACGCGGCGCCCGGTCGGCCCGTCGTCCTCATCTGCTACGACCTGCACACCGCCGTCGCGACGGCCCCGGCGCTCGCCGCGGCGGGGATCTCGGGTGCGCGCGCGTTCGAGGACGCCAGCGAGATCGTGGTCGACGCCGACGGCACCCCGACCGGTGAACTCCGCGAGCCCACCGCCTACCAGCTCGTCTTCGACGCGGTGCCCGCGCCGAGCCCCGAGGAGGAGCGGGATCGGCTCCGCGACATGTTCCGACGGCTCGCCGCGACCGGCCTCACCGGCGGCGCGATCATGGACGGCAAGGAGCGCACCGTCGAGCTCCTCGCCGAGCTCGAGGCGCGCGGTGAGCTGGATCACCGCATCACGATGCACCACTGGCACGCGGTCGGCGACGACGACGCAGCCGTCGCGCGGGTGATCGCGAACAAGAATCGCGCGGGGCGCCTCTGGCGCACGGGTGCGATCAAGCTCTTCAGCGACGGTGTCATCGACACCGGGACCGCGTGGCTGCACACGGTGGACGCGTGCGGCGACGGCCGGGTATCGTTCTGGCCGGAGTGGGCGCGCTACGGCGAGGTCGTGCGGGCGTACCACGACGCGGGCATGCTCATCGCGACGCACGCGGTCGGGGACTACGCGGTCAGCCGCGTGCTGGAGGTCTACGCCACGCTCCCGAAGCGGGAGGGACTGCCGTTCCACTCGATCGAGCACCTCGAGGTGCTCTCCGACGCGGACATCGAGGCGCTGCGCGGATCCGGCGTGACGGCGTCAATGCAGCCGCTGCACATGCAGTGGCGCACGGCCGACCACAGCGACAACTGGACGGTCCGGCTCGGGGCGGGTCGCGACGAGACCGGATACCGTGTGCGGAGTGTGCTCGACGCCGGGGTCACGCTGACGCTCGGTTCGGACTGGCCGGTGGCGCAGTACGATCCGCGCCTCGGCATGGCGTGGGCACGGGGTCGGCACACGCCGGGCGATGCGTCGGCGCACGTCTTCGAGCCGTCGCAGCGACTGACCGCGGAGGAGGCGCTGCTCGCCTACACGCTGTGGCCGGCGCGGGCGCGCGGGCACGAGGATCGTGGCGTGCTGGCCGTGGGTGCCGTGGGCGATCTCACGGTGTGGGGCGCAGACCCGATCGAGGCGTCCGCCGACGAGCTGCCCGAGGTGCCGATCCGGCTCACTGTGGTCGACGGCCGCATCGTCTTCGAGGGGTAGGGGGCGGGGCGGGCCTCACCGGGGCCCGTCCACGCTTCGGCCTACTCTTTCTCTTTCGCCGACCTGCCATCATCTCGCCGACCTGCCACCTCTGCCGCGCGAATACGGTGGCAGCTCGGCGAGAGGGTGGCAGCTCGGCGACGCCGACCACGCGCCGCCAACCTACCCCAGCGCGTCGATGATCCGGCGCGACTCCCGCAGGCCGCTCTCGATCGCCCCGTCGATGAACCCGCCCCACAGGTTCGCGTTGTCCGAGGTCGCGAAGTGCACGGCACCGTGCGGCTCCTGCAGTTCGGCGAGGTCGCGGGTGAGCTGCCCGGGGCGGTGCGTCATCCACGTGGTGAGCGAGAGCGGATCCGTCATCCAGTCGTGCGCCTCGATCTGGGTGATGGTGATCCCGGGTCGGAACGCGTCGACGGCCGCCTGCGCGCCGGCGAGGTCGTCGAGGTCGATCCGGGTGTGGTCGGGTCCGAACCCGACGAGGATCGTGTAGTCGTTTCCGTCCGCATCGGTGCAGAAGAAGTCGGCCTTGAGCACGGAGAGCGGAGCGTCCTGGTTCGCGTAGGCGAAGAAACGGGGCAGGTGCCCCTCGGCGCGCAGCCACACCTTCGTGCCCTGCGACGCCACGGTCTCGGCGTTCTGCCGCTGCCACGCCGCGGGCAGGTCGGGGGTGAAACGGATCCCGGCGATCGCGTTCACCGGAAGCGTGCTGACTACCCGGCGGGCGAGGATCTGCTCGCCGCCGTCGGTCTCGACGACCACCCCGTCCGCGGTCTGCGTGATGGCGGTGACCACCGTGTTGAGTCGGATCTCCCCGGGCACATCGGCGGCGATGCGGTCGGTGAAGCCGCGCATGCCGTCGACGACCCGGTAGGTCGACGAGGCCTCGTGCATCAGCTGCCAGTGCCCGCCCGTCGCGGCGACCCAGCGGAGCGCACTCGAGAGGCCGACCTGGTCGAGCGGGGCGTTCACGTGCCCCACCCACACCGATTCGTTCGCGGCGCGGGCTTCGGGATCGAGTCCGAGCGCGTCGAAGCGGTCCTGGATGCTGAGGTGGTCGAGATCCTGGATCTCACCCACCGTCGGCTCCGGTCCGCGCGGCATCGCGGTGCGCACGTCGTCGATCACGAGCTGCTGCCCGTCGTCGATCAGCGCCATGAACTCGCCCAGGGTGCCCTTGCGCGGCGTGCCGTCGGCACCCTGCCAGTAGGCCTCCTCGGCCGCGGGGCTCCGCACCATCTCACGGTCGTAGCGGCTCATCTCGGCCCAGACGTGGGGTTGCACCCAGTGGATCCAGTTCGCCCCCATCTCGAGGTCGTGCCCGAGTCGGTGATCGGTCCAGGTGCGGCCGCCGATGCGATCCCGCGCTTCGAGGGTCACCACCTCGAGCCCGGACCTCCCCAGCTCGCGGGAGGTGATCAGTCCGGCGAAGCCGGCTCCGACGACGACGACATCAACAGACTGCATGGCTCTCTCCTGGGACGCGGGGTACGTGGCGGCGGCGCGCGGCGACCGCTTCCTGCGCCAGCCTAGCCCCGCGGGCGGCCCCGCGAGAGTAGACGATCCCACTCACTTTCGGGGCGGCATCGTATGAAGTTATGACCCGGTGCGCGGGTGGGTGCCGGAGGGGGAGACCCATCGGCGCCGCAGCGGGTTACAGCCGGCCGACGATGCGGCGCAGGAGCTCCGCGAGCTCGGGCTCGGCGGCCCGCCCGGCCTCGAGCACCTCGGCGTGATCCAGCGGGTCGCCCATTCCCGCGGCGGGGTTCGTGATGAGCGAGAGACCGAGAATCTCCATGCCGGCCGCGCGGGCCGCGATGGCCTCGAGCGCGGTTGACATGCCCACGATCTGGCCGCCGATGGTGCGCAGGTAGTGGATCTCCGCGGGGGTCTCGTAGTGCGGGCCGGGGAGCTGCACGTAGACGCCCTCCTGCAGCGACGGCTCGGCCTCGCGGGCGAGATCGCGGAGCCGCGACGCGTAGAGGTCGGTGAGGTCCACGAAGTTCGCACCCTCGATCGGGGAGGCGGCGGTGAGGTTGAGGTGATCGCTGATGAGCACGGCCTCGCCGGCGCGGAACGCGGGATCGACGCCGCCGGCGCCATTCGTGAGGATCATGAGCTCGGCACCCGCCGCGGCCGCGGTGCGCACCCCGTGCACGACCGCGCGCACGCCGCGGCCCTCGTAGAAGTGGGTGCGGGCGCCGATGATGAGGGCGTGCTTGCCGCTCGCGAGCCGGATCGAGCGCAGCGTGCCGGAGTGCCCGGGCACGCCCGACACGTGGAAGCCCGGCACCTGCTCGGCCGGGACCGCGGCGACGGTCTCACCGATCACGTCGGCGGCCTTGCCCCAGCCGCTGCCCAGGGTGAGGGCGATGTCATGGCGTTCGACGCCCGTCAGCTCGGCGAGGGTGTCGGCTGCGCGCTGCGCGAGGGCTGCGGGATCGTGCGATTCAGTCATGCGACAAGTCTAGGCTTCGGTCGGGCCCCCCGGCGGCGCTGCGCGTGCCGGCAGTTCACTCACTGCTGGCCGGTCAATCCCTGCGGAGATGTCACGCATTCCTGAGGCATTCCAGCCGGCCGGACCTGCATATCTGACATCTCCGCAGCGATTGGCGTAAGCGCAAGCGCAAGCCCCAGCGCAAGCCCCAGCCCAGGCCCCAGCGCGCAGGCCATCTACCCCTGCAGCACCCGGTACCCGCGGCGCGCGTCGTAGCCGTGGATCTCGCGGGTGTCGAGCACCGCCATGAAGTCGAGCACCTCGGCCGTGATGACCTGGCCGGGCACGAGCACGGGGAACCCGGGCGGGTACGGGGTTACGAAGCCCGCGGAGACGGGCTGCTCGCCGCGGGCGACGCGGGATCGCAGCTCCTCCGGCGATACATGCTCGACGGCGCCGCGCTGCTGGCCCCGGAAGAACGCCTTCCGCAGGTCGCCGTCGGGGAGCACCGCGTCGGTCGCGTACCCGTCGGCGAACGCGCTGAAGTCGGGCAGCGGCGGTGCCGGGACCCGGGAGACGGGCAGTTCGGGATCGCGCTGCGCCTGCTCCTCCTCGAAGCGTTCGGCGAGCTTCACGAGCACCTCGATGAGGTACGCGATCGCGCTGCGCGACGTGCCGATGTTCGTCATGAAGAGCACCGTGTTGCGGCTGGTCTTGTTGACCTGGATCCCGTACCGGTCCATGAGGTGCTCGTGCTTGAACGTGTCGCCGTCGACGCCGGTGCGGCTGATCTCGATCGTGATCCGGCTCGGGTCGACCACGAACTCGTCGTTCGCCCACGCCTGCCACATGCTCGACAGGCCGTCGCGGAGCGGCATCGGCCGTCCGGTCTCGCGGTGCGCGGCCGGGATCAGGTCGTGCGCCGAGAGCACCCGGAAGGTGCGGCGTAGCAGCGGGTGGCGGGCGATCGCCTGGGCGAGGCTCGTCGCGAGGTCGAGCTGACGCTGCACGAGCTCGAAGCCCTCGAGCTCCACCTGGCGGCGGCCGATGTCGAGCGAGGAGAGGATCTGGTAGTTCGGCGAGGTCGACGTATGCGTCATGTACGCCTCGTGGAATGGCTCCTCGGCGTCGCGCACCCACTCCTGGTCGTAGACGTGGATCATCGAGCCCTGCCGTAGCGCGGTGAGCGTCTTGTGCGTCGACTGCGTGGCGTAGACGCGCAGTCGGGCCTGCGGCGAGGGCAGCAGCCGCTCGCTCACCCAGACGTCATCGGGCGCCGGGGTGCCGTCGGCGTTGAAGAGGCGCGACTGCTGCGCGTGGTACGCGGCCGCGTGCGCCGAGGACTTCAGACGATCCTCGAGGCGCTTCGCCGCGGCCATGGCCGTGCGGCGCCTCGTCACGGGGTGGAACGCGGCGAACGCGAACCAGGCCTCGTCCCACAGGAACACCAGGTCGGGCTTGATCGCGAGGCACTCGGCCATGACCCGCTCGGGGTCGTAGACGATGCCGTCGAAGGTGCAGTTGGTGAGCGTGATCATGCGCACCTCGTCGAGGCGGCCCTGGGCCCGGTAGTCGAGCAGCATCTGCTTCACCCGGTCGAGCGGCACGGCGCCGTAGAAGGCGAAGTCGTTGAGCGGGTACGCCTCGAGATAGGCGGGGCGGGCGCCGGTCAGCATCACCGCGTGGTGGTGCGACTTGTGGCAGTTGCGATCCACCATCACCACGTCGTTCGGGGCGACGAGCGCCTGGTGCACGATCTTGTTCGCCGTGGACGTGCCGTTCGTCACGAAAAACGTGTGCTTCGCGCCGTACGCGCGCGCGGCGAGATCCTGCGCCTTTTTGATCGTGCCGACGGGCGCGAGCAGCGAGTCGAGGCCGCCGGAGGTGGCGGAGGTCTCCGCGAGGAGCAGGTTCAGTCCGTAGAACGTCGCGAGATCCCGAATCCACTTCGACGACACCACCGAGCCGCCGCGGGCCACCGGGAGCGCGTGGAACACGCCGACCGGGCGTCTGGCGTGATCCTGGATCGCCGTGAAGAAGGGGGTGTCGTAGAGGTGCGAGATGCGGCGCAGCAGCGTGAGGTGCAGTTCGAGCTGATCCTCGCGGCGGAAGACCCGGCGGAAGCGGCGGGTGAGCGCCCCCGCGAGCTCCTCGATGTGCGCGCCGGCCATCAGGTAGAGGTCGAGCTCGGGGCGGAGGGCCGCGAGCGTGTCGGCGAGACCGAGCACGCGCTGCACCGAGGCGAGCGAGCTGCGTGACGGCGCCGTCGCGGCGCCCGAGTCGGAATCCGCGCGCGCGAAGTCGATCGTCTCGCGCAGGTCCTTGCTGAGGCGCTGACGCGATCGGTCGCTGAAGCCGGGGCGCACCACGCAGGCGAGGATGTTCGGGTTCGTGAGCACAGCCGCGACCGCGTCCTCTTGCGAGGGCACGATCACGAAGTCGTAGATGAAGTCGTCCGCCGGGCTCCGCAGGCGGAGCGACTCGGCGCGCATCGTGTCGCGATCGAGCTCGGTGGTCTCATCGATGACGAGCACCTCGAAGCGCGGCCGGGTGTCGCCGTCGGCCGTGATCTCGATGCGCTCCTGGTCGTCCATGAACTCGTCGCGCGGCTCGTCGGGTACGGTGTCGCCGCGCAGGCGGTTCACCACGCGGCCGATGCGGTCGAGCGCTGTGACATAGTCGCCGTTCGCCAGCAGGTCGCCGATCGCCCGCACGTACCGCTGACCGAAGCCGGCCCAGTACATCTCGATCGTCTCGAGCGCACGCAGCGAGCGGTAGATCTCGCTGTCGGCCGCGATCGCACTCGCGTCGTCACTGCCGAGCGCGAGCCGCTTCACCCCGAAGCGGAGGTACTCCCACGCGTCGCTGCGGAGCCGCCAGGTGCTCGACGGCATTCCGGGATCGCGCTCAAGTACGGCAGCCGCGCCGGGTGCGCCCGCGTGAGCGGAGAGGTCGGCGGATCCTTCGATCCCGCCGGTGCCGTCCTGAATCGTGACGATGTCCCGGAGCTCGTCTGCGAGTGGGTCGTGTGCGGAGTCGATCCTCGTCATTGACGACTGTCCTTCCAACGTCTTCGTTCGGCGGAGCCCGGCATGGGCTCGCAGGGATACGGCCCGGCCGTGGGGTCTTCGGCGCGGGATCCCTGGGTTTCGATCCTACGGCGTCCCGGATTCCCGGGCGGGAACGTGGCGCCGGGTGACTTTGGGGTGCGGACGGCGCTGCGCGGATCCGGACGTCTCGGATAACGATTGCTGACCAAACGCCGAGAGTTCACCGGATGAAACTTAGGGTGGCCTAAGATGAACATGTGGATGCGTTCGAACCAGACTACTCAGAGATCACGTCAGTGATCGATCCCGATGGGATCGACTGCGTGCTCGCCGCCGGCGACGCCGGAGATCTCGACGAGATTCGGACCTGGCTCCAACTCCTTCCCGAGACCGCGTACGGCCAGGTTTTCATCGAGGTCTTCTCCGAGATCCAGATCGAACCGCTGCCGCTGCCGCCCCACGTAGCCGTCACCTGGCTCTGCCGCGAGGCCCGCGAGCCCAGCCCACGACCCGGTATCGGCCGTCGCTGCGGTGAGGCGCTCGAGTCGGCCGTCGACGCGTGGTTCGACGAGTGGCTGTGGTCCGACAGCAGCACGGGGCGCAACTTCCACCTCTGGATGGGCGCGCGCACGAGCTCGGTCATGCAGAGCTATTGGCTCGCGTTCGACCGCAAACTGCAGAAGCGGTGGCCCGGATTCTGCGAGACCGACTGCACACGCAACTGCGCGGAGTCGTAACCGTCCTCGACCGCGAAGGCCTCTGCGCACGCGTAAGCTGGGGGCATGGCGAAATCGGTTGAACGCAAGCATCGGATCGCAGTCATCGGCGGAGGCCCGGGAGGGTACGACGCGGCACTCGCGGGAGCCCAGCTCGGGGCCGAGGTCACGCTCATCGAGCGCGCCGGAGTCGGCGGAGCGGCGGTGCTCACCGACGTCGTGCCGTCGAAGAGCCTGATCGCCACGGCGGGCGCCGTGCAGGCGGTGCGCGACTCCGGGCGGCTCGGCGTGCAGGCGTTCGTGCCGGGGGGCAACGGCAAGCCGGTGCGGCCGGAGATCGCTGTGAACCTCGCCGCGGTCAACAAGCGCCTGGTCGCGATGGCGGGTGCCCAGTCGGTCGACATGCTGCACAGCCTCGAGAACGCGGGCGTGCGGGTGGTGCAGGGCGAGGGCCGACTCGACGGCGTCGGCGCGGTGCTCGTGTCCACCGCCGCCGGATCCGGGGGCACCGACTTCGACCGCATCGAGGCCGACACCATCGTCGTGGCCGTGGGATCCAGCCCGCGCGAACTCGACTCCGCGAAGCCCGATGGCGAGCGGATCCTGACCTGGAAGCAGCTCTACGACATGCCCTCGGTGCCCGAGCACCTCGTGGTCGTCGGCTCGGGGGTGACCGGCGCCGAGTTCGCGAACGCCTATCGCACGCTGGGGTCCGAGGTGACGCTCGTGTCGAGCCGGGATCAGGTGCTGCCCGGCGAGGATCCCGATGCCGCCGCCGTGATCGAGCGCGAGTTCTCGCGCCTCGGCATGCACCTGATGTCGAAGTCGCGCGCGCAGTCCGTCGCGCGCACCGAGACCGGCGTGATCGTGACGCTCGAGGACGGTCGCACGGTCGAGGGCTCGCACTGCCTGATGGCCGTGGGATCGATCCCGAACACCGCCGACCTCGGCCTCGAGGAGGCCGGGGTGGAGCTCACCGAGAGCGGCCACATCCGCGTCAACAAGGTCGCGCGCACCGCGGTGCCGTCGATCTACGCCGCCGGCGACTGCACCGATTTCTACCCGCTCGCGTCGGTCGCGTCGATGCAGGGCCGCACCGCGATCATGCACGCACTCGGCGACTTCGTGCGGCCGATCGATCTGCGCAACGTCGCGGCGAACGTCTTCACCTACCCGGAGATCGCGACGGTCGGCTGGAACGCCCGCAGCCTCGACGAGGCGAGCGACGTGGCGAAGGCGATCGAGCACACGATCCCGCTGAGCGTGAACCCGCGCGCGAAGATGATCGGGTTCACCGACGGCTTCGTGAAGCTGTTCGCGTGGCAGGCGTCGGGCACCGTGATCGGCGGTGTGATCGTGGCGCACCGCGCGAGTGAGCTGATCTTCCCGCTCGCGCTCGCGGTCGAGCACCGCCTCACGGTCGATCAGGTGGCCTCTGCGTTTGCGGTCTACCCGTCGATGACCGGTGCGATCACGGATGCGGCGCGCGCGCTGCACCAGCACTGACCCGGCCGTGGTGGTGGGCAACCGCGCTGCGGCACGAGGATCCCGGATGCTGACGCGCCGCGATGTGCTCGGCGGGCTCGCCGGTGTCGTCGGCCTGGCCTCGGTGGGCGCTCTCGCAGGGTGCGCGCCGGGCAAGCCCGAGCCGGTGCCCTCCGACGAAGGGGTTCGGGCCGCGGTGACCGTGCGCGCGTTCGACAACCAGTACGAGCCCGCGGAGGTCGAGATCCGACCGGGCGAGGCCGTGGAGTGGATCTTCGAGGGTCCCGCGGAGCACGACGTGGTCAGCAACGACCGGAGCTTCGTGAGCGAGCTCGTGACCTCGGGGAGGTACGTCCACGTCTTCGACGAGGCGGGCGAATACGCCTACCTGTGCTCGATCCACCCCGAGATGCGGGGTCTCGTGCGGGTCGTCGCGGGGTAGGCCCGCGCGCCTCCCGACACTTCCGGGGTCACTTGTGCGGGGTGTCGGGGCGTCGTATCCCCTCCAAAGTGACCCCGCAACGATCGATGTGGATCTGGGTGCGGCGCGCTCGTTTGTTTGCTTGCTTGCTCTTGGCGGTGTGAGCGATTTCCGTTGGAAAGGTGGGATCTCGCACCAGAATTCGCTCACGCTTCAGAGAGTGCAGGATCGGGGCCCGAAAGTGGAGCGAGATCCGCCCCCCCCCGACACTTCCGGGGTCACTTGTGCGGGGTGTTGGGGTGCGATGACCCCTCCAAAGTGACCCCGCAGTGATCGGTGTGGGTCTGGGTACGGCGCTTCGCCGGGCCCACACCCGAGCGAACGAGCCCCTATGCCCGCTCGAAGGTCGCGAGCGACTCGAAGTGGTGCGTGTGCGGGAAGATGTCGAACGCGCGCAGCCCGGTCAGCTCGTATCCGGCCTCGCGGAGCGACTTCGTGTCGCGCGCCAGCGCCACGGGATCGCACGCCACGTAGACGATGTTCGCGGGTGCCAGCTCCACCAGCTGCGCCGTGACGCCGCCACCGGCACCCGAGCGGGGCGGATCCAGCACGATCGTGCCGCGGCGCAGGCGATCCCGCACCGGCTTCGCCGACTTCAGGAGGTCCGCGAGGTGGCGATCCACCCGCGCGGTCACAGCGAGCGCCCCGAGCAGCTCCGACAGGTTCTCGGCGGCGTCATCGGTCGCGCTCGCCTCCGACTCGACGGTCGTCACCTTCGTGCCCGGGCCGCCGGCCTCCGCCATTGCGGCGGCGAGCAGCCCGACCCCGCCGTAGAGGTCGAGGTTGCCGGCCGCGGGATCGAAGCGATCGGCGTCGATCAGATCCTGGATCGCGTCGCGCACCGCCGTGAAGAGCATCGCCGGCGCCTCGCGGTGCACCTGCCAGAATCCTCCGGCGCGCACCAGGAAGCCGCGATCCTCGACGAGCTCGCGCACCAGGTCGGCGCCGCCCGAGGGTTTCTTGTCCCCGACCAGCGTGATGAGCATGCGCGGGTCGTCGGCTGCCGGCGCGATGAGGTCGACCGTCGCCGCGTCGGGCATCTGATCGGCGAGCGGAGCGACGCTCGCGATCTCGTCGTTCGCGAGCGGCAGCGAGGCGACCGGGATCACACGGCGGCTGCGCGCCGCGTAGGGGCCGACGGCACCGGTCTCGGGATCGACATGCAGCCGCACGCGGGTGCGGTACCCGAGTCCGTTCGCCTCGTCGTCACCGGGGGCCGCCTCGACGAGGTCCGCCAGGGCATCCGCGAGATCCTCGTCGGATTCGCCCGCGAGCTCGACACCCCCGAAGCGCTGCATGGCGTCGGCGAGCACCTCCGCCTTGAGCGCGCGCTGGCGCTCCAGCGCGATGTGTCCGAACTCGGCGCCGCCCGCGCGATCCTCGGGTCGGCGCTCGAGCGCGGCCTCGGCCCAGACGTGCTCGCGGCGATCCGGCGATGCGTCGAGCACCGTCGTCGCGGTCGCCCGCACGAACGACTTCTTCCGGGCCTCCGTGACCTCCGCGCGCACCCGCTCGCCCGGAATCGCGTCGGCGACGAACACGACACGACCCTCGTGCCGCGCCACACTCACCCCGCCGTGCGCGATGCCGGTGACATCGAGGTCGATCACGTCGCCGACGGAGAGGGACGAGCTGGGGTTCGCAGGTGCAGACATAGTGACCATTCTCCCACTGCCGCGACAGGGTTATGATCAGGCCATGCACGAGCCAGCGGTGGTGGTCGACGGACTCGCGGTGCGGCGCGGCCGCGCAGCGGTCTTCGACGGGATCGGGTTCCGGATCCCGCGGGGCGAGGTGACCGGATTGCTCGGGCCGTCGGGCTGCGGCAAAACCACGCTCCTGCGCTCGATCGTCGGGGTGCAGGCCGGGGTGCGGGGCCGGATCGAGGTGCTCGGATCACCCGCGGGATCGCCGGCACTGCGCACGCGCGTGGCCTATGCGACGCAGGCGGCCTCGGTCTACGACGACCTGACGGTGCGGCAGAATCTCCGCTTCTTCGCCCGGGTCGTGGGCGCGCCGTCGGGGGACGCCGAGCGGACGATCGAGCTCGTCGGACTGACCGCGCAGGCCGACCGTCGAGTCGACGCACTGAGCGGCGGGCAGCGCGGCCGGGTGTCGTTGGCCGTGGCGCTGCTCGGGTCGCCGGAGCTCGTGGTGCTCGACGAGCCGACGGTCGGGCTCGACCCGGTGCTGCGCGCGGAGCTCTGGACCCTGTTCCGTCGGCTCGCGGCCGACGGCGCGACCCTGATCGTCAGCAGCCACGTGATGGACGAGGCGCTGCGCTGCGATCGGCTCCTGCTGCTCCGCGACGGGCAGCTCGTGGCGGACACGACGCCCGCGGACCTGCTCGCCTCGACCGGGACCACCGATCCGGAAGCGGCGTTCCTCGCGATCATCGCGTCCGAGCACGGATCGGCCGCGGATCCGGAACAGGCCCAGGACCCGAGCCGGGCCTCGGAAGCGAGCCAGGACCCGCAGCCGAGCCGGGCCCCGCACCCCCGCCACGGCGCGGAGGCCGACGCATGACACCCCGTCGCACGCTCGCCGTCGCGGGTCGCGTGCTCCGTCAGCTCTCCCACGACCCCCGATCGATCGCGCTGCTGCTCATCGCCCCGAGCCTGCTCGTCGGGTTGTTCGCGTGGCTGTTCGACGAGCAGGACGGCGCCTTCGACCAGTTCGGCGGGCCGATCCTGGCGCTCTTCCCGTTCATCCTGATGTTCCTCATCACCTCCGTCACCACTCTGCGCGAGCGGCGATCCGGCACCCTGGAACGCCTCATGACCACCCCGCTCGGCAAAGGGGACTTCATCGTCGGGTACGGGATCGCCTTCGGGCTGGCTGCGACGCTGCAGGCGATCGTCACCGTCACGTTCGCGACCGTGGTGTGCGGGCTGCAGGTGGACGGCCCGATCTGGCAGCTCGGGCTCGTGGCGGTGCTCGACGCGCTGCTCGGCACCGCGCTGGGGCTGCTCGCGAGCGCCTTCGCGCGCACCGAGTTCCAGGCGGTGCAGTTCATGCCGCTCGTGGTGTTCCCGCAGATCATTCTCGGCGGCCTGTTCATGCCGCGGGATCGGATGCCCGATGTGCTGCACGCCATTTCCGACTGGCTGCCGCTGAGCTACGCGATCGACGCCGTGACCGCGGTGACCTCGGGCGACGAGGGGTGGGACCTGTGGCGACCGCTCATGATCATTGCCGGAGTGACGGTGGTCGCGCTGGTGCTGGCGGCGGCGACGCTGCGGCGGCGCACGCCGTAGGGGTCGGGATCGCCCGCAGATCCGGATCCGTAGAATCGATCCATGCGCCTGTACCTCGCCTCGACCTCGCCCGCCCGCCTGTCCGTGCTGCGGGGGGCCGGGATCGAACCGATCTGCTTCTCGCCCGAGGTGGACGAGGATGCGGCGGTCGCGGCACGCGAGGCCGAGCTGGGGCGCGCACTGTCGGCGCCGGAGCTCACCGAGTACCTCGGCCGGCTCAAGGCTGAGGACGTGGTGCGCCGCCACGGCGCGGAGATCGACGGGTTGGTGCTCGGCGGTGACTCGATGTTCCTGCTCGACGGCGAGATCCTCGGCAAGCCGCACCTTCCCGAGGTGGCGCTCGAGCGCTCGAAGCATCACCGCGGGCGCACGGGGGTGCTGCACTCGGGGCACTGGCTCATCGACCACACCGGCGGAGCCGTGCAGGGTGCCGCGGGCGGCGTCGACACGGCCACGGTCACCCTCGCTGCCGATCTGACGGACGACGAGCTCGCGAGCTACGTCACCACGGGCGAGCCGCTCGAGCTGGCGGGAGGGTTCGCGATCGACGGACTCGCGGGGGCGTTCATCGAGCGCATCGAGGGGGCGCCGAGCTGCGTGATCGGACTCTCGCTGCCGGAGCTGCGTCGCCTCGTCGTGTCGCTCGGTCACGCCTACCCGAGCCTCTGGAACCGGCCCGGGCTGTAGCGCGGGATCGCGCAGCCCGGTCTCGCACCGGCCCGTCTCGCCTCGGGCCGCCCCGTCTCGCCTTGGGCCGCTCCGCCCCTAGGTCGTGCCGCCGTGCGCGAGCAGCGCCACCGAGAGCGTCGCGATCGTCTCGCCGTCGGCGAGATCCACCTCCAAGATCTCCTCGATGAGCGCGAGCCGCTGGTAGAACACCGACCGCGACAGCCGGGCGCGCTGCGCGGCGAGCGAGCGGTTCGTGGGGTGCGCGAGATACGCCTGCAGCACCGCCTGCAGGTCGCCGCTGTGCCCGGGGCCGTGGCTCCGATCGTGCTCGAGGAGCGGCGCGAGTGCAGTCTCGGCGAACTCCTGCACGGCGGGCGTCGCCGAGAGCCCGCGCATGAGGTACGCCAGCGGTTGCCGCTCCGCCTGCTGCACCGTCACGCGACCGGTCGCGGCGACGGCGGGCAGCCAGCCCGCGACGCGCACGCGCTCGAGCGAGGTGATGAGCCCGCCGATCCGCCGCCCGGGCACCCCGATGCTCAGGTGCGCCCGCCAGGCCGCGGGCGTGGTGTCGGGCAGCAGCATGTCCAGCTCGTGCGCCAGTCGGGTGGCGAGCGCGGGGGTCGCGCGACCCGCGTCGAGGCGCGGATCCGCGGGCGGGAACGACAGGAGCGCGAGCAGCGTGCCGTCCGGCTCGGGGGTCAGGATCGCGCGGCCCTCCGGAGCGACCGCGCGCCGCATGGCGGTCTCGAGGATCGCGTGCTCCAGGGACTCGTGCGATCCGAAGTCGCCGATGCCCGTGAGCGTCGCCCCCACGAGCATGCGCCCCTCCACCGGGAGCCCGCTCGCCGCGAGCTGCGTCGCGAGTTCGGTGTCGTGGCGGTAGCGCCCGCCGAGCAGCACGTCGAAGAGGCGCTTCGAGCTCAGCTCGAGCCACTGGTCGCCGTCGCGGTCGGCGAGCCGGTCGAGCGCGAGCGCGAACGCGCCGAGCTCGAGCACCGTGCGCCGCCCCGCCGGGTGCGGGCGTCCGGGGAGCGCCGTGAGCGATCCCCATCGGGTGCCGCGCGCTTCGACGGGCACCCGGACCCAGCCCTCGGGAAGGCGGCGATCCCGCGCGGCCGGATCGGCCCAGGGCGCGAGGACCGCCTCCGCCTCGGTCAGGGTGGCCGGGCGCGCCGGGTCCGCGGCCCCGGATCCCGCCGTCCCGGATCCTGCCGCTCCTGGCCCCGCCGCCCACGCGACGACCCGGTGCGCGGAGTCCTCCAGCACGACGGGAGCGCCGAGCGTCTCCGAGAGCCGCTCGATGACGTAGTCGACCGGGCTGCGGTTCAATCCGAGCTCCGTGAGCATGGTGTGGACGGCCGCGCGGGCCTCGAGCGCCTCGTTCTGCGTCGCGAGGATGCGCTGATGCACCCGCTGGGTGATCTGCACGAACCGCACCTCGCGGTGCAGCACCACGAGCGGGATCCCGTGGGTCGCGCAGCTCTGCACGAGCGCGGGCGGGGGCGTGCGCAGGTGAGTGCCGATCTCCAGGATCACGGCCGCTGGATCGGCCTCCGCCAGCGCGGACGTCAGCCGGGCGAGCGCCGCGGGATCCTCGGGCCACCCGGCCCCCGTCGTCAGCACGAGTTCACCGCCGTCGAGCAGCGGGACGGCGCTCGACCCCGCGACCACGTGGGCCCAGCGCACGGGGCGATCGAGGTGGTCGGCGCCGCTCACCAGCTCGGGGTCGCCGGCCTGCATCTCGGGGAGTGCGAAGAGGTCGCCGACCGTGAAGGACGCCGCGTCGGGGGCGGGGAGGCTGGTCATGGGACCCTCTCGGTCGAGGTGCGCGTCCCGGCGGGTGACGGGCGTGTTCGGACAAAGTGTACGGCAGTCGGCCGAAATGGGGATGGATTGGCGGTCGATCCCGATCCCACGCGGTGACAGACTGGTCGCATCGGGGATTCTGACCCCGAACACATTGACCGAATACAGAAAGAGGGCGAACGGATGGCACGCATTCCCCACGTCATCGGCGGCGAGAAGATCGACGCCGCGGAGCGCATTCAGCCGGTGTACAACCCGGCGACGGGTGAGCAGCAGCACGAGCTGGGCATCGCATCGGCCGCCACGGTCGAGCAGGCGATCGCCGCAGCCCAGGCCGCTCTGCCGATGTGGCGGAAGACGAGCCTCACCAAGCGCGCCGACGTGTTCTTCAACCTGCGCCAGCTGCTGAAGCAGCGCACGCCGGAGCTCGCGGCCATCGTCACGAGCGAGCACGGCAAGGTGCTCTCGGACGCCGCCGGCGAGATCGCCCGCGGCCTGGAGAACGTCGAGTTCGCCTCGGGTCTGCTGCACCTCCTGAAGGGCGAGCGCGACGAGCAGGTCTCGACCGGTGTCGACGTGCACTCGGTCAAGCAGCCGGTCGGCGTCGTCGCCGCGATCACCCCCTTCAACTTCCCGGTGATGGTGCCGCTGTGGATGATCGCCAGCGCGATCGCCTGCGGCAACACCGTCGTGCTGAAGCCGTCGGAGCGCGATCCCTCGGCGTCGGTCTTCATCGCCGACCTCTTCCGCGAGGCGGGCCTGCCCGACGGCGTGCTGAACGTGGTCCACGGCGACAAGGTCGCGGTCGACACGCTGCTCGACAGCCCGACCGTCAAGGCGATCAGCTTCGTCGGATCCACCCCCATCGCCCGCTACATCTACGAGCGCGCGGCCGCGAACGGCAAGCGCGTCCAGGCGCTCGGCGGCGCCAAGAACCACATGCTGGTCATGCCCGACGCGGATCTCAACATGACGGCCGATGCCGCCGTGTCCGCCGCGTACGGTTCCGCCGGTGAGCGCTGCATGGCCGTGTCGGTCGTCGTGGCCGTCGGCGGGGTGGGCGACGAGCTCGTCGCGAAGATCGCCGAGCGCATGTCGAAGCTCACCATCGGTGACGGCACCGATCCCGCGTCCGAGATGGGCCCGCTCATCACCCAGGAGGCGAAGGACCGCGTCGAGTCGTACGTCGCCGGTGCCGCCGCCGAGGGCGGCGTGGTCGTCGTCGACGGCCGCGAGACCCAGTTCGAGGGCAACGGCTTCTTCACCGGAGTATCGCTCATCGACCACGTGAAGACCGACAGCAAGGTCTACCGCGAGGAGATCTTCGGCCCGGTGCTCGCCGTCGTGCGCGTCGACACCTACGAAGAGGGCCTGCAGCTCATCAACGATCACCAGTTCGGCAACGGCACCGCGATCTTCACCCGCGACGGCGGCGCAGCCCGTCAGTTCGAGTTCGAGGTCGAGGCCGGCATGGTCGGCATCAACGTGCCGATCCCCGTGCCCGTGGGCGCGTTCTCGTTCGGCGGCTGGAAGGACTCGCTCTTCGGCGACGCCCACATCTACGGCCCCGAGTCGGTGCACTTCTACACCCGCAGCAAGGTCATCACCACCCGCTGGCCGAACCCGGATCAGTCCCGTGTCGACCTCGGCTTCCCGAGCAACAGCTAGGAGCGCAGACATGTCTGACTTCACCGATCTGAACGGCGCCGAGCACAGCTTCGGCGAGTCCGAGGCGCAGCGCGAGGTGCGCGCGAACGATCGCCAGTACGTCTTCCACTCGTGGTCGGCGCAGGACGCGATCAACCCGCTGCCGATCGCCAAGGGCGAGGGCGTACGGTTCTGGGACTACGACGGCACCGAGTACCTCGACTTCTCGTCGCAGCTCGTGAACCTGAACCTGGGTCACCAGCACCCCGGTCTCGTCGCGGCGATCCAGGAGCAGGCCGGTCGCCTCGCGACGATCCAGCCCGCGATGGCGAACGACGTGCGCGGCGAACTCGCCAAGCGCATCGTCGAGCACTCGTTCGAGGGCGCCCGCTCGGTGTTCTTCACCAACGGAGGCGCCGACGCGAACGAGTACGCGGTGCGCATGGCCCGGCACCACACCGGGCGCCAGAAGGTGCTCGCGCGCTACCGCTCGTACCACGGCTCGACCGCCACGGCGATCACGCTGACGGGGGAGCCGCGGCGCTGGGCGAACGGCACGCTCGACGCGGGTGTCGTGCACTTCCAGGGTCCCTACCTCTACCGCTCGGCGTTCTACGCCGAGACGCCGGAGCAGGAGACCGAGCGTGCGCTCGCGCACCTCGAGCAGACGATCCAGCTCGAGGGGCCGAACACGATCGCGGCGATCATCCTGGAGACGGTCACCGGCACCAACGGCGTGCTCGTGCCGCCGCCCGGGTACCTCCCCGGTGTGCGCGCGCTGGCCGACAAATACGGCATCGTGATCATCGCCGACGAGGTGATGGTCGGCTTCGGCCGCACCGGTGAGTGGTTCGCGTACCAGGGCTTCGACCTGCGCCCGGATCTCGTGACCTTCGCGAAGGGTGTCAACTCGGGCTACGTGCCTCTCGGCGGCGTGGTGATCTCCGAGGAGATCCACCAGACCTTCGCGAAGACCCCGTTCCCGGGCGGGCTCACCTACTCGGGGCACCCGCTCGCGTGCGCCACGGGTGTGGCGACGTTCGACATCTTCGAGGAGGAGCGGATCCTGGAGCGCGTGAACGACCTCGG